>JAGBGO010000070.1 GCA_017935905.1 Clostridia bacterium
CGCACGGATGATGGCCGGCCAGCCCTCATAGCGTTTGCCGTCCCGAACACCAACACTCTTGAAATCAGGAACAGCGATGAAATACTGCCATACTTTTTCAGCCAAACCGCAGTTATCAAACTCTTCACGAAGAATGGCGTCAGCCTCTCTTAAAGCGTGGAGACGATCGCGGGTAATCGCACCTAAACAACGAACACCAAGTCCGGGACCCGGGAAAGGTTGACGGTAAACCATACCGTGAGGAAGACCAAGTGCTTCACCCACTACGCGAACTTCGTCTTTGTAAAGAAGTTTCACCGGTTCAACCAACTCAAACTGCATATCTTCCGGAAGACCGCCTACGTTGTGATGCGCCTTTACACCGTCAGATTCCAGAATATCCGGATAAATGGTACCTTGTGCAAGGAAAGAAATACCTTCCAATTTGCTTGCTTCTTCATCAAACACTTTAATAAATTCGCCGCCGATGATCTTACGCTTCTTCTCAGGTTCAGCAACACCTGCGAGTAAATCAAGGAAACGATCTGTCGCATCAATGTAAATCAAGTTTGCGTCTAATTCTTTACCAAAGATCTCAATAACCTGTTCGCTCTCACCTTTACGCATAAGACCGTGGTTAACGTGTACGCAGACCAACTGCTTGCCTACAGCTTTAATCAAAAGAGCTGCTACAACAGAGGAATCAACACCGCCGGAAAGCGCCAAGAGAACTTTCTTGTCCCCTACCTGGGCACGGATTTCTGCAACTTGCTGTGCAATAAATGCATCTGCCAATTCTTTTGTGGTAATACGGGTCATTGTTTCAGGACGTACGTTGCAATCCATAGTATATTCCTCCATTTATGTTAGTTCGTATAGTTATCAAAGTAACCTTGTACCAAAACAACCGGTGTACCTTTGTCGCCGGAACCGCTGGTAAGGTCGCAAAGAGAACCGATCAAGTCCGTAAGCTGACGGGGCGTGGTACCTTGAGACGCCATATTGCCCACAAGGTCGTTCCCTTTCTTACGAATACTTTCGGAAATCGCTTCGCGAAGTGCCTCGCCGGACAAATCTTTGTAATCATTGTCCGCAAGATATTTGAGCTTAAGCTCGTTGGGTGTACCAATCAAGCCGTCTGTGTAAGCAGGAGAAACCACCGGATCCGCCAATTCCCAGATCTTACCTTGAGGATCTTTGAAGGCACCATCACCGTATACCATAACTTCCACGTGTTTACCGCAAGCTTTAATCACACGCTCCTGTACGTCCAAAACAAGGTCTTTGCACTCTCTGGGGAACAACTTAATGGTATCCTCCGTAGACTTATTAGAGCCTAACAAACCGTATTTGTCATTGTATCCGCTGCCGTTAATGGGCTGCGTCATAATATCATCAAGGCCGCAAACCACTTTCGCGCCGGCTGCCTTCAAAATACGCTTGGTGCGTGCTCTTGTATGAATGTCACAAGTAAGTACACAGTCGGTATAGTCTAGAATAGCCTTTGCTTGGTTGGCAAAAATAATCTCGGCTTCTGCACCGCATTCACGAATCAAATCGCCATAGTATTCAACGTAATCCATGCCGGTAAAAGGATGTTTGTTGACGCCGAACAATTCACGGTACTTTTCCAAACTTAGTACGTCGGAATAAGGATTAACGCCGGCTGCATCAATCTTGTCCAAACTAACCAGTTCATTGCCCACTTCATCCGAAGGATAACTGAGCATCAATACAACCTTCTTCGCGCCCTTTGCAATACCGCGCAAACAAATCGCAAAACGGTTTCTGGAGAGAATGGGAAGAATAACACCTACGGTTTCTCCACCTAATTTCGCTCTAACGTCCGCTGCAATATCATCAACAGAAACGTAGTTTCCTTGCGCTCTTGCTACAATGGACTCCGTCATCGCAATTACGTCGCGATCACGCAATTCAAAGCCTTCAATCTCTGCTGCTTCCAGTACGCTGTCCGCCACGATGGCCGCCAGATCATCGCCTTTGCGAATAATCGGGCATCGAATACCTCTGGAAATCGTACCAACTCTGCGTTCTTTCTTGTCCATAGTTACAGATCCTTTCCGGAAAAGAGACCGTCCTTGCAGGCCGTTGCGCGCCCACTGAGTCTCAAAAATAAAACAACGGAAATATTATATATCACACAGCGGTATTTTTCAATAAAAAACATAAAAATTTTACCAAAAAATTTAACAAGCAGAACATCACTGCCCTGCTTGCCGTTTCAAACTTGTCAACATTTTACCTTCAGCCCAAAATAGCCTTTTTAAAGACCTTCTTGCCCTTCCTGAGCCGCACGCCCTCTTTCAAAGCCTCCGCGGTAAAACGAAGATCAAAGCCCTGTACCTTCTCGTCGTTGACGGAAATACCGCCCTGCTGAATCAAGCGGCGGGCTTCGCCTTTACTGGGAGCAAAACCGCAAAGAACCGCAAGGTCGATAATGCCGATGCCGTCTTCCGGAACGTCTGCCGCTGCCACCTCAACCGTAGGCATATTGGCATCGTCGCCGCCACCTGCAAACAAGGACTTGGATACCGCCTTCGCCTTCTCTGCTTCTTCGGCACCGTGTACCAATGCGGTCAATTCGTACGCCAGAACTTCCTTCTTCTCATTGATCCGGCTGTCATCCCACTTCTCCATAGCGTCGATTTTATCCAAAGAAATGAACGTAAGCATACGGATACACTTCATAACGTCCTGGTCCTCTACGTTTCTCCAATACTGATAGAACTCAAAAGGAGAAGTCTTATTAGGATCCAACCAAACAGCACCTTTAGCGGTCTTACCCATCTTCTTGCCTTCGCTGTTAAGCAAAAGCGTAATGGTCATAGCATAGGCATCCTTGCTGTTCTTCCGGCGAATCAAATCCGTACCGGCTAACATATTGCTCCACTGGTCGTCACCGCCAAATTGCATATTGCAGCCGTACTTGTTGTTCAAATAATAGAAGTCGTAGGCCTGCATGATCATATAGTTGAACTCAAGGAAGCTAAGTCCCTTCTCCATACGTTGCTTGTAGCACTCCGCACGAAGCATATTGTTTACAGAGAAGCAAGCACCCACTTCACGAAGCAGCTCTACGTAGTTCAGTTTCAGAAGCCAGTCTGCGTTGTTCACCATAATGGCCTTATCCTCACCAAACTCAATGAAACGTTCCATCTGCTTCTTGAAGCACTCACAGTTATGTTCAATTGTCTCCGGAGTCAGCATAGAACGCATATCGCTTCTACCGGAAGGGTCGCCGATATATCCGGTGCCGCCGCCTACTAAAACAACAGGCTTATTCCCTGCCATTTGTAAACGCTTCATCAAGCAAAGGGCCATAAAGTGTCCTACGTGAAGAGAATCTGCCGTAGGGTCAAAACCGATATAGAAACGGGCACCGCCATTGTTAATCAAGGTGCGAATTTCTTCTTCATCTGTAACTTGTGCAATCAGGCCACGAGCCTGCAATTCTTCATAAATCTGCATAAAATAACGCCTCCATCGGTGGATTATAGCATACGGGGAAAATGAATGTCAATTGTCAGTAAAGGCCTTCAGCCTGGGAAGAACTGCGTTCACAGCATCTCGTCCCATTTGATAGGCCTGTTTCAATTTCTTGGGATTATGCTCAATTCTGCCCACAGGCAAGGATTGGGGCGGACGAATCACAAAGGTGTGCCCTGCCGTCTCTTGCTTTTTGATATAGTCAACGGTGTCGTTGTACATTTCATGGCGCTGTTCCATCGCTTCAACGAAACAAGGATAATCCTTGAACTTCCAACGAATCAGCCCCATCATAGAGGCCGGTTTCTTCACATATTCTTCCGGCTGTGTCAACACAACCACGTTCTTCTCATAGCCCATTTTCTCAGCGAAACGAATGGGAATCGAGTCGGATACACCGCCGTCCATGAGCTTCATACCGTCAATTTCAACCATTTGTGCAACAAAGGGAAGTGAGCTGCTGGCCCGTATCCATTCCATTTCGTTGGGATTTTTGGTAGACGTACACTTGTGGTAAATCGGCGTACCTGTTTCCATATCCGTGCAAACCAAATAAAAATCCATAGGATTCTGTTCAAAAGTTGCCACGTCAAACAGATCCAACTTGTCCGGTATATCATAATAACAAAATTCGGTGCCGAACATATTGCCCGTCCTGATCAGAGAACGAACACTGCAGTAGCGAGGATCTTTGCAGTATGCAAGATTGTAACGAAGCACTCTTCCGGGCTGATTGGATTTATAATTGCAACCGAAACAAGCGCCGGCAGAAACACCTACAAGCGCCCCGTAGGAAATACCATTTTCCATCATTACGTCAGTAACGCCTGCGGTGAAAAGCCCCCGCATACCGCCACCTTCCAATACAAGTCCAACTGAATGCATAACCGGTTCCTTTACATCTATTTAGAAGCGGTTGCCATCGCCACCATCTTCCACGCGGGATTTACCACACCGTCATCCGTATCGTCATAATGAACAAAATAGATCACAGAATCCATTTCCGTAGTTGCGTATTTGTTCTGTTTGTACAGATACATCGTCTTGGTAAAACGAACGTGGCAGGAGAAACAATCCTCCGTATACCGGGTGTAATCCTTTGTAGCCACGTTGCTGTATACGTTGGAAGCCGTATTGTGGGCACTGACCATCCAAAGATCGTTATTTACGTAAATAATCGCCTGTTCGTGGAAATTAGAGCCTTTAATCAAACACGGCACAATGGTACTCAAACCGTTGCCCGGCAAATCACTGGTCAGGAAATTGTCCCACGTCTTTGCAATATTCATAGCAGTCTCGCCATAAGGACTGGGAACGGTGGCAGCATATTCTCCATAGTTCACGTAAATATCGCCATTCTCCTTCGGCGTGTAGAACACTTCCCCGCCGTCTTTGTTCGTAATCTTAAGAGTACCGTTCATCAGCGCACCGGGAATCTCATATTCAGAAAGCGTAACCTGCTCTTTCAAATACTGTTTGAACGTAGCAAAATCAGCAACCGCAATATCCTGTTTCTTTGCAAAAGTCTGATCCACCGTAACGCCGTTGATGGTAATCTTGTGGGTATTGGGGATGGTTACGGTTACGTTGTCTGCTTCGTAGGCCTGTACAATCGGTTCAAAGTAGTTTACTTTCCAATCCGAAATGGTTAGTAAGCCAAAAATAACTTTGGAATTAACTGCTTCCAATTCAATTTCCGCCACACGCACGTCCCCTGCGTAAATATCGTAGGCAGGGCGAGACGTGTCGTAAGAGTCTTTTTGTTTCATCACCGTCATCTTGGTATCTTTAGAAAATTGGGCACCAAAATCATCCATAAATGCATCTTCCAAGTTAAAAACCGTGTAAAGGGACGGCACCCGGGCACCATCAGGAAGTTGCTCTTTCAGGGCCTGCTTCTTCAAGTTCTTCGCAAAGTCTTCCACCACGTTGATGGCTTGGGATTTCTCGTAGCGAACCAAACTGTTCTCCGTATAAATCAAGAATACAGATGCACAAATAATCAATACCATGGCGTAAATGGCAACGTACAGCCAAAAGCCCGGTTTAATCTTAGAAACAATTTTTTGAAAGAAATTCTGCTGTCTTACCATGGTTTATTCCTCCGTGCCGGGCATTACAACAAAACCCGTGGGCAATCGCCAAGACGAATTTTGCTGATAGAACGTTACGCTGTTCATTTCCCATGCATCGTTATAATACATGCACGTTGAACTGCCGCCGTCCAAATTCGCCGCATTGTGGGCTTCGTAACGCTGCATAATGGCAATCAAATCCGCTGCTGTCGCGCCGATATGGCCGTTTGCACCGCGACCGTCAGTTACCAACATCAAAATCGCACCGTCTTTCCGCTGCCCAATTACCGTTCTGGGATTGGCTCCGCTGCCAAAACCGCTGATGGCTCTGGGTTCGCCGTTTATAATCAAGGGCACGAAGTGATTGTTTCGATCCGTGGCTTCATCCTGGAATACAACTGCATCCCGAATCCCATTCTGTGCAATATAGTCGGCAACTTGTTTATCCGACATTCCTTTAATATCCTTGATGATCAAGCGGTTGATATCCGGATCACTGTTCATACCGATCAGCCACATACCTTGCAAAGCGTAAGGGTCATTGTACAAAATCTTACCGTCCTGTACCACCACGCCTAAAGGCTTGCCGCCTTCATTGGCTGTAGACACGTAGATACCGCCGTTGATACCGGCAACTGCACCGGCTTTCTTCACCATTTCATCCAAGGTAAGACCGTAACGTCCCCAGCCATTGTTGTAGGAAGTACCCAATTTCACCTGAGAAGGATTTTTAATGATCAGCATCTTGCCGGAGAAACCGGCACCGGAAACTTTTTCTATGCAAATACCGTTCTTGTCGAATACTCTGCCGGCATCGATGTCCACAGTACCCACGTCATCCCCACCAATTTGCCCAGGATCAAGCGTTGTATCCATTTCGGACATCTTGTTTCCGTCCACAATGGCCTGTATGGTGTCATTGGAACATACCCAAGAAGCCAGAAACTTCAGCTTGCCCGTTTCAAGCAACGTGGTAACAAATACGTTTCTCGCAGTCTCCGAAGGACCGTTGCAACAACGGAACAGCATAATATATAGGGTGCCCGCCAAAATCACCACGGTGATCAGCAACACAGCCAATACGCGACCGACAATTCTAAGTACTTTTTGTTTCATAGAAACCTCCGTATGCAAGTACAACTTACGCTTTCAAAATCTCGTAGTAATACAAAGGAAGCGCAGACCAACCGTGGCACAAACTGCCGGCACCTTCGAAGTCCGCAGCGCCCAATGCAGTTTCCCAGAAACTGGTTGCATCCTTCTGCAACATATCCATATAAATCCGATCGATTTCTGCAATAATCATCGGTCCGTACTTTTCTTGATCCACTTTCAGAAGCGCATCAAACCGGAACGCATTCATAGAAAGGGTCGAAGAACGCACCATAAGACCTGTATCCGCAGGACCGTTGTCCACCATAACTTTCAAAATTACGGACGTGTCTACACTGTCTGCCGCGCCGCAAAGCACGCACAAACTGTTGGTAAGCACGCTGTAGTCCCCTTGATTGCGGCAATCAAAGGATTCAAAGAGCTTCGTTTCCGGATTGTAGAACGCCTTTGCAAGAGCGCCGTTGATTCGAGCCGCTTCACCGCGGTACTGAGCCGCATCCCCATTCATCTCCAGTGCTTCGGCAATATTCGCCAGTTTCTGAAGGGCAACGGACAGCATCGCATTCAAAGGTGCCGGAATCACCATAAAACCGGTTTGATTCATGGTTTCCAAACCAATCATACCCTTGGTCCACTCGTAGAAGTTCCAGTATTCCGGCTTCTCATTAAAGTCGTTGATCAAACCGTCTTCACGCTGACGGCGCAGGAACGTACCCATCAACTTCTGCAAGAAAGGATATTTCTCCCGAAGAAAATCCGCATCCTTGGAATAAACTAAATATTCCCACATTTGGATAAAATAAGCCAAAGAGAATGACGGAATCGGCACGTCTAGGCCGGAAGGATAACAAATAGACAGAAGGCCGTCCTCCCGCATACCGTGAGAAACCAAATTCAAGCTAGCTCTGGGGAACGCCGTCTCACCGAAAGCATAATATCCGCAAAGCATCTGATTTCTGGAGTCCATGGTGTAGAGGGCTTGCTCTCTCCAAGGACAGTCCTCGTAGTGTTCGTGCATACACTGACGAAGCGTATTCACCGCCACATCGCAGATACGGTCTCGCAATAAGTTTCCGGATGCGTACTGCTTTACGTTCAGGGGGTAAAAAGTCTCCCGAACGCCAACGTAATCCAGCGTCGCGCTGTCCGCTGCAATGAAAACTTGTACGTATTTACAACCCAAGCGTCTAAAGGGATGCATGAACTGATTGCGTCCCGCTTTCGCCTTGTACGTCATTACAAAGTTACGAATGGAGGTGCGGCATCTGCCGTCCAACAAATGTTCGCCCCAACCAATCATCACGTCGCAAGGCGCATCCACGGTGAAGTCCATATCCAAGAAACCGGCCGTTTCCGTGCCCATATCCAAGATTGCGTAAACACCGTCTTCACCCGGCAGGCTTCTTACAGTCACTTGCTCCCCTGCCCCCAACACCTTCACCGGTTCATCGGTACGAACCACCAAACCGGCACGGTCCATATACTGGGATAACTTCTCCACGTCGCCCTTGTATGCATAATAGCCGCCGCTCTGTACCACTGTCGCCATCGGGCGGTCCGCCAATTCCAATTTCTTAACCGGTCTTGGATACAAATTCTTAGAAAGACCGTCTACCGGGAAACTGCCTGCATTAAAAGGAGCCGCTTCCAAATTGGCGTCATACAGGCAGGAATAACCCAGCTGTACGGTAATCTGAATTTCTTGATAAGGTACGTATCCCGGCGTCACACGGCTGGGAATAGCCTCCGAAGAGCAAAGAATGGCTTGCTCATCTTCAGTAACCTGGAAAATGACACCGGCAGGCTTCTTAATGTAAGTCTGGGTGTCTACGCCCATATAATACACAGTCAAAATCAGCTCGTTCTCGCCTTCGCGAACCACGCCGTCCAAAGAAACGGTATCGTAGACCTTGTAATCCGGATAATCACCGTATTGGCCGAAAGAAACCAACTTTCCTTCGCTATATAATGCATAGTCTGTATCGCAGCTCAAATGCAAGGCATACTTCTTTCCTGCCTGCGCATTGAACGAGAGTTTAAAATCCATATATTCATCAGGTTTTGCTTGTGTGCTGCCCCAAATCCACTTACATTGTTCAAACATATAATGTTTCCTCCTTTATACCTGTACCATACCATAAACCCATGCAAAAAACAAGGTAAATCACAGGACTTTCTCAATATTTACAAGTAATTCATCATAGTCTTCAAAAGCCGGTAATTGAGGGTAATCTTTCTTGATGCTTTCCGTGCTTCTGAACAGGAATCCCGCTTTGCTGTTTAAGATCATCCCAAGGTCATTGTAACTGTCCCCTGCTGCGATGGTATCATAGCCAATGGACTGCAAAGCTTTGACCGTGGTCAATTTCGAATTTTCAATACGCATTTTGAAATCCGTAATGGTGCCGTCTTCCGCCACTTCCAAAGAGTTACAGAAAATGGTGGGCCAGCCCAATTTCTCCATCAAAGGCGTTGCAAATTGGGAAAAAGTATCACTGATAATAATCACCTGCGTCTTGGCTCTTAATTGATCCAGGAATTTCCGCGCTCCTGGAAGGGGCTCAATCTTCGCAATGGTTTCCTGAATTTCTTTCAAGCCCAGGCCGTGCTCTTTCAAAATACCCAAACGCCAACGCATCAGTTTATCGTAGTCCGGTTCATCCCGGGTAGTGCGTTTAAGTTCCGGAATACCGCTTTCTTTTGCAAAAGCAATCCAAATTTCCGGCACCAATACACCTTCTAAATCCAAACAAACAATGTTCATACAGAATAAACCTCCTTATTTCTTCTTTGCGCGGATACAGCACCATCCACGGTCCTGTAAAATATCCACAGGTACGAGCCCGTATTCTTCCAAACCGTCCAATACGTCCTGCTTCCGCTCCTCGATAATGCCGGACATAATGAAATCACAATCCGGTGCCATTAAAGGCCCTACGTCAGGAAGCAACCGTAAAATAATATCGGCTACAATATTGGCGCAAATCACGTCAAATTGCCCTGAAATTCCCGTTGCCAAATCGCCGCATACCGCTTTGAAGCGGTCGTCTACCCGGTTAAGGCGGGCATTCTCCCCGGCGATTTTTACAGAAAGCTTGTCGATATCAATGCCCATCGCTTCTTTTGCCCCCAAAAGCAAGGCTCCGATGGCCAAAATACCGCTTCCCGTACCTACGTCCAGCACGCAGCTTCCGGGATTCACGCATTTCTCCACCATTTCTAAACACAATTTGGTGGTTTCATGCTGACCGGAGCCAAAAGCCATACCGGGATCAATTTCCAGATGGGTGCGATTTTCGCAGCCTTCCGGAATTTCCTCCTCCCAAGAAGGTACGATCAAAAGTTTCTCGCCCACAGGCAAAGGCTTAAAATACTGCTTCCAGTTGTTTGCCCAGTCTTCTTCCTTTACAATGCCGGAAAGCACCGTGTAGGCTACGTGGTTGGCTTTTAAACGTTCTTCCAGGAAAGACAAAGTCTCCTGGGCATTCTCCTCAGGACTGATGTACAAATGCACCGTAGCATGCTCTTTATCCTGGGCCTTCTTCAGCAGTTCTTCGTCAATAATCTCCACAGGACCAAACTGCTGGATTTCCGTTTCAAAATCCGAGTAGTCCTCAATGTAAATACCACCGGGCATACACATTTGGGCAATGGCCGTTACAGTATCTACGTCGGCACTGCTGATTTGCAAGGTGATGTCGGTCCAATCGTTCATACAATCTTCTCTCCCATATCCCCGCCTGCCAAGATATGATAGTGCAAATGCGGTACGGACTGCTTGGCGTCACGGCCGCAGTTGTTAATCACACGAAAACCGTTTTCCTCTAAACCAAGTTTCCGGGCAATCTGTGCAATCGCAAGCTGAATACCGCCCAAGAAGGCCGCGTCCTCTTGTTCAAAGCCAAGTACGGAAGACACGTGGCGCTTGGCCGCAACTACAACGTGCACCGGCATCTGGGGAGCAATATCGTAAAATGCAATACACGTATCGTCCTCATACACCTTGTTACAGGGGATTTCCCCTTTGATAATCTTACAGAAAATACAATCGTCCATTTTACCCTCACCCCAACATATTCTTGACTTGTGCCAGCATCTCGTCAATGGCCGCTACGTTCTTGCCGCCCGCCTGTGCCATATCCGGTCTGCCGCCGCCACCGCCTTGGCACATACCGGCTGCCTGCTTCACCAATTTGCCACAGTGAACGCCCTTATCCAAGGCTTCTTTCGTAGCCATCGCTACAATGGATACCTTATCGCCGTAGCCGGATGCAACCAGTACAACGCCGCAAGCCAGTTTAGAACGAAGGCGCTCGCAAAGATCTCTTAACGCCTCTCCCTCTAATGCATCGAAACGACCGGTGACCAGTTTCACCCCGTTTACGTCTACCGCCTGTTCAATCAAGCTGTCCGTATCTTGAGTAGCCTGTGCCATCTTCATGGCTTCCAATTCTTTAGAAAGTGCTTTATGTTGCTCGGAAAGCTGACGCACTTTGGACACTACGTCGTTTTGGTTGGCTTTCATAGCGCCCAATACGTCGGTCAGCACCGCTTCTTCTTCCATAAACAACGCTCTTGCTCCCTGTCCGGTCACGGCTTCAATACGGCGCACGCCTGCCGCCACAGCACTTTCGTGTACCAGCTTGAAAAGACCAATAGATGCGGTGTTGCTGACGTGGGTACCGCCGCACAATTCCATGCTGTAATCGCCCATACGCACCACGCGAACTTTATCCCCGTACTTCTCATCAAACAGAGCCATCGCACCGGTTTTCTTCGCTTCCTCAATATCCATAACGTCCGTTACAACGGGATAATCTTCTGCGATAGCTTCATTGACGGCTTGCTCAATCTTCGTCAGTTCTTCCGGCGTTACGGTTTGCAAATGCTGGAAGTCAAAGCGAAGTCTTTCGGGGGTTACGTTGGAACCTGCCTGATGCACGTGATCGCCTAAGATATCGCGAAGTGCCTTTTGAAGCAAGTGGGTTGCACTGTGGTTTCTTGCCGTTGCAAGTCTGCGGGCACGATCTACTGTCAGAGTCACCGTATCCCCGACCGCCAAGACACCTTCCTCTACCGTACCGATATGGCGGAAAATGCCATCTTTGGTCTTGGTCGTGTTGGTAACTTGGAACAAACCGTTCTCCGTTTGGATCGTACCGCGATCTCCGGCCTGTCCGCCGCTTTCGCCGTAGAAAGGCGTGCTGTCTGCAATCAATACAACTTGTTCGCCGGATTCAGCGGACGTGCACTGGGTACCGTCTTCTTTCAAAAGGTAGAGTACTTTGCCGGTGCTTTCTAACGTATCATAGCCCTTAAACTGCGTTGCGGGACAGTCTGCAGGAAGCTTCAGCTCGTTTCCTGCCCAAGAACTTTCACGGTCCTTAATGGCTTCTCTTGCCATTGCCCGCTGGTTAGCCATTTCTTTCTTAAAGCCTTCTTCATCTACGGAAATGCCATTTTCTTTCAAGATGTCCTTGGTAAGATCCAGGGGAAATCCGTAGGTGTCGTGGAGCTTAAAGGCCACGTCTCCCGGTAAAATGGGATTCTCCTGATCCTTTACTTCTTCCATAAATTGACTCAGCATATTCATGCCCTGCTCAATGGTCACAGAGAAACGTTCTTCCTCGGTGCGGATGACTTTCTTAATATAATCCTGACGCTCCCGGATAATGGGATATGCGTCCCCGGAAAGTTCAAATACAACGTCGGCAAGTTTGGTTAAGAAGCAGCCTTGAATGCCCAACTTCTTACCGTGTCTTGCAGCGCCTCTAAGCAAGCGGCGAAGTACGTAGCCGCGGCCTTCGTTAGAAGGAACTACGCCGTCTCCGATCATCATGACGGTAGAACGAATATGGTCCGTAATGGCACGAATGGAAACGTCGTGGCTCCATTCTGCACCGTAAGTCTTGTCGGACAGTTCACAAACCGTGTCTAAGATCTTGCGCACCGTATCTACCTCGAACAGGTTATCTACGCCCTGCATCACACAAGCCAAACGCTCTAAGCCCATACCGGTATCAATGTTGGCGTTCTTCAGGCGCAAATAAGAGCCGTCCTCCTGGCGGTCGAACTGGGTGAATACCAAGTTCCATACTTCGATATAACGGTCGCAATCACAGCCTACGCTACAGCCGGGCTTTCCGCAACCGTATTCCGGACCTCTGTCAAAGTGAATTTCAGAACAAGGACCGCAAGGACCGGTACCGTGCTCCCAGAAGTTATCTTCTTTGCCCATGCGGATAATTCGGTCTTCCGGAAGGCCTTCTTGATTATGCCAGATATCGAATGCTTCGTCGTCATCCTGGTAAATGGTGACGTAGAGACGATCCTCCGGGATTTCCATAACTTTTGTCATAAATTCCCACGCCCAGGCAATGGCTTCTTTCTTAAAGTAATCCCCAAAGGAGAAGTTGCCCAACATTTCAAAGAACGTACCGTGACGGGCAGTCTTGCCTACGTTATCAATATCCGGGGTACGGATACATTTCTGGCAAGTGGTCACTCTCTTTCTTGGAGGCGTTTCGGCGCCGGTAAAATAAGGTTTCAAAGGCGCCATACCTGCGTTAATTAAAAGCAAGCTGGGGTCATTCTTTGGAACCAAAGAAAAACTGGGCATTCTTAAATGCTCTTTACTTTCATAGAAGCTTAAATACTTCTCACGAATTTCATTCAATCCTAACTTCTGCATTGTCTCACATATCCTTTCCTGATATAAAAATAGGCTCCGTCCCTGTTTCTAAGGGACGAAGCCGAAACCTTTCTGTACTTCGCGGTACCACCCAAATTCTTCTGCTTAATTTGTGCAGAAGCACTCTGACTGTCTTGATCACGGAAGACCGCCGCCCAACCATTGTCCGATTGAGTGCTCCCCGGCAGCTTCAGCATAATTCCTGATCGAAGACTCGCACCTTCCGTCTTCTCTCTGCAGACAGGTGATTTCCCTACTTACCCGGTTCATCGCATCGTATTTAATTTACAGTTTTCATTATACGGGAAAGAGGGGTAAAAGTCAATGAAAAAATAAATGGACACATATCAACTTTTTACAGCCAAACATGTCCAGAAAACCCTTTAAAAAGAGCTTTTTTAGGGAAATTTGGACACTTTTAATGTAAAAAGAACCTTATGTGTCCAGAAAAGGCAAAAACAATGGACACAAACTGACATTTTACGGTCGTCTGTGTCCATTTCACCTTTATGAATCTCTGCACACAATCAGAAATGGAATGCTTCTCTTAAATCTGCTACTTCACTATCCGTAATAGGCACGATTTCGCCGATGCTCTTAGAAGCCACAACGGCTTTTGCGCTGTATTCCAGCACTTCCAACTTGTCGAAGGCATTGATCAAGCTAGAGCCCGTTACGATGACACAGTCATTATCCACCAACAAGATAGGCGTCATAGCGTCGAAGATATCAGCTACCATATCCGGTTGCATAAAGCTGGAGCCAAACGGAATTTTCTTCACGTCCCGAAGCATAATGTAGGACTCCGGAATGGTTCTGGAATCAAACTCCACGTCTGTAACCGCAAAAGCCATAACGTTGGGGGCATGGGCAATGATGACGGAATTGATATCCGGATGTTTCTCATAAATCCTCTTATGCAGCATAGCGGATCTGGAAGGATTCTTCCCTGCCTCTTTCCAGCCGTCTTTAATGCGCACCAAGTCCTCTTCTTCCAGATATTTCCGGTCTTTGTGGTACGGGGTAATCAGGAAGGAACCGTCAGACAAACGCACGGAGAAAGTACCTTGCGTGCTGGTAAAAAGTTGCTGGTCGTAAGCGCGGTGAATCAATTTGCACATATCCCGTCTTGCAGCCCGTTCTTCACTGGTCACAGTCTTATTCACAAATTCATCCATTTGAACGTTCTGTTTCTCACCGGAAATCTGCACGTGCTTGTCAGACAAAGCACGAATCTTGCCGATTTTGGCTGCCTCAATTTGAAGGCGAGCACAGTATTCCAGGGTTTCAAACGCCATAAAGGAGCGGAACAAATCTTCTGCACCTACGAATACGCCGTGGTTCTCCAGCATCACCACGTTGTGGCCCTTGGAGAATTCTGCCGCAATTTTCTTACTTAAACCTTGGCTTCCCGGTACGTCGTATGGAGCCATAGAAACGGAGCCGCAAATTTGGGCAAAGTTTGGAATCAAACGGGTTTCCGGAATCTGACGCACAATACTAAATGCAACCAATGCCGGCGGATGGGCGTGAAGAATCGCTTTGATATCCGGTCTGGAACGGTAAATCCGCTCGTGCACCGGGAATTCGCTGGAAGGTTTGTGAATACCGATCATGGTGCCGTCGGGTTTCACTTGGATAATATCGTTGCGTGTCAAGCTTCCCTTGTCCACGCTGCCGGGGGTAATCCAAATATCGCCGTTTTCGTCCAAAATAGAAAGGTTACCGCCGGACGTAGTCGTCATTCCGTAACTGTAAATTCTTTCCATCAACATTACCAACTGATCTGCGGGATGCAACATACCAAAATTCATACAAAGACCTCCATAATATTGATTCTTCCGTTAATCTCCACATCTCTTGTTCATTATAATCCTCCCTTTTGAAAAAAACAAGTCCGCTACACCGTAATCCACTCTTTAATTTTATCAAAACGGGCTTGCTTAATACCGGGGACTTGCATCAGGTCTTCTATGGCTTTGAATCCCCCTTGCTGCGTCCGATACTGAATAATATCCAACGCCGTGCTTTCCCCAATCCCCGGAAGGGTCATCAAAGCATCTTTATCGGCCGTATTGAGATTCACTTTGCCCGGAGTTGGCGAGGCGGTGCCCCCGGATGATAGCACACCGCCGTTTTCCCCCTCTTTGGGTACGTGAACGTGCATACCGTCTTCCACCCGAAGGGCAAGATTGACTTCCCGTGCGCATGCAAGGGGCGTAAGTCCTCCCGCCAGCGTAACAACTTGCGATAATATAGTGCCCTGCTCCACCCAATAGACACCGGGATTTACCACTTCTCCTGTAAGATACACCGCGCAAGAGGGATCGGGAGCGGGTGTATGAGACGGTTTCTCCGGGGCAATTGTGGTGGGCGCAGGGCTCATGGAGAACGTGGGTAAAAGAGCAGCTTTCTGTTTCTTCGACGTTTGCATCCAATAACGACCTACGGCGGCAACCGAAACGAGCACAATTACAATCAATCCAAACCATACAAGTTTTGGAATCACGTAGACTCTTCCCAACAATCGAATACGCATAAAGTCTTCCCTCCCCACTACGAGAGAAATTCTAACGAGTCGCAGTCAAAAACACAATTATTTCCCGGGAAATAATCCGAGAAAATAAAACAAGGCTACCTCTTATGATAAGAGATAACCTTGTATTTACAATGCTTTTCACGTTATCGTTCCAAGAGCATACGCGCTGCTCGCTGTTCCGCATCTTTCTTGCTGCGTCCCTTACCCGTAGCGTTATCCACAGGTTCACCATTCCTAAAGACGCACACGCGGGCGGTGTAAACGCAATCGTGGGGCGGACCCACTACGTCCGTAATCTCGTATACAATCCGCATACAGGATTCACTGTACAACTCCTGCAACCGAGTCTTGTAATCCACAAACTCAAATTGCAAGGATGCCTGCTCAATCACTTGACTGAAACCAATGCGATTCAATAATACGTCGGAAACCATATTGAAATCAGAATCTAAGTAAATCGCAGCAATTAAACTCTCCATAGCGTCAGCCAATATAGAGGGCTTCTTGCGACCGCCGGTCTGTTCCTCTCCGTTTCCAAGGAGTAGACAAGTATCAACGCCCAAGCGCAGGGCAACCTCCGCTAAGGTGGACTCACACACAACGGAAGCCCGCAATCGGGACAATTTGCCTTCCGGCATTTCGGGAAAATGGTGATACAAATACGTACTCACCACCATACCCAAAACGGAGTCACCTAAAAATTCAAGGCGCTGATTGCTCTGTCCATGGTGCTTGCCAAAACGTTCGTTGGCATAGGACGTATGGGACATAGCTAATTTCAAAAGTGACGGTTCCCGGAAAACGTATTGAATTTCCAATTCAAGTTGGGAACAATGACTCATTTTTGAATGTTCTTTACGTATTCAACAACGTCGCCAACGGTAGAAATCTTCTCAGCTTCGCTGTCGGGAATCTCAACGCCGAAGGTTTCTTCCAAAGCCATTACAAGCTCAACGATATCCAAAGAGTCAGCACCCAAATCGTCTACAAAAGAAGACTCCATAGTTACCTTGTCTGCGTCTACGCCTAACTGCTCCACAACGATGTCTCTGATTTTCTCAAACATAATACACATTCCTTTCATATCAACAAAATGTTCTTTATATAGTAAACGCATCTCGCGGGAAAATATTACTTCTTCGCAAGTGCGTTAAACTCTGTTCGAATATCTTCCAAGAAACTGCTCTTGGCAAGGGCATTGGCTTTGGAAATCACGTAGCGAATGGTACGGGCATTGCTGTTTCCGTGGCTCTTAATAACCAAACCATCCACACCCAGTACCGGTGCACCGCCGTTAATATCCGCGTCCACCGTTTTCTTAAACTCATCCAAACCGTCCTTCAAAAGTACGGCACCGATCTTGGAACGAAGATTCTGCAGCAGCATCTTCTTCATACCGCCGATCATAAATTTGGAAGCACCTTCCGTCAGCTTCAAAATAACGTTGCCGGTGAAACCGTCCGTTACCACAACGTCTGCAACCCCTTCAAAAAGGTCCTTTCCTTCCACGTAGCCTACGTAGTTCAAAGAAGATGCGCGAAGCAATTTATTGGCATCCTTTACGTCTTCCGTGCCCTTCTCCTCTTCCGTACCCACGTTTACAAGACCAATCTTCGGATTGTCCTGATCAAAGACAGCTTTCATATATGCCGCACCTAAATAGGCAAACTGCAAATAATAATTCGGTCTGCAGGTCATATTGAGACCGGAGTCCAGCAGTAACATTCTGCCCCGTTTGTTCGGGATGACGGAGCCCAGCGACGGACGATCCACCCCTTTAATTCTGCGTAAAATGGTAACAGAACCCACCAAAAGCGCACCGCTGCTGCCGGCAGAAACGAAAACGTCGCCTTCTTTCTGCTTGAGCATTTGGAAACCCACCACCATGGAGGAATCCGGTTTGCTCTTAATGGCTTTCGTAGGCGATTCATTGTTGGTAATCACCTGGGATGCATGGCGTACCGTCAAACGGCTTGCATCGTACTTCGCATCAATTAAAATATCCTCAATCATTCTCCGATCGCCGATCAGAACAATCTCGATATCTTCTTCCTGTTTCAGTGCTTCCAGGCATCCTTGAACGATAGCAAGAGGTGCATGATCACCGCCCATTGCGTCTACTAATATCTTCATACGGTCTTCACCTCTCCGTTCAAAATATACTTCGCACGGAAAATCTCTTTCCGCTCGCAGTAAATACTGACCCAAATCACACAGGAATCCTTTCGAACCGATTTAAGTTCGCTGCGCGCGATCAATTTACAATCCGGTCCTACGGAAACCTTGTACTTAATATTCGCTACGTTAATCAAAGCGGCACGGTATCCGGCAGTCGTTGTAACCAGGTCCTCTGCCATGGTATACAAATATTGACTGCGTACTACGCGGGTTCCCGGGAAACACATACTCTCATCCGTATACAATACGGAAATCCCGCGAATGCCCTCTTCGATATCCATAATTTCCGCATTCCCCGCTACGTGGGGATCTGCGGTTTGCTCGTGTGCAACGCTGAGCACACGCTCCCGGAGTTCCGGGATATTCAATGCAGTGCGATCCAAACGGATGGTCGCAATGCTTACGTTCAAACTCTCTGCCAATTCTCCATCTGTTAAGAAAGGAGATTCATTTAATAATTGAAGAAGATCCTCATGTCTCTTCTGGCGTACTTCCGATCGACGGCTCATTGTTATTATCACCTGCTACTAAATTAAACAAGTGGAAGTATACCAAACCTCTTAAGTCTTGTCAATCGCTTTCAAAAATTTATTTTGCCTGCATAAATAAAGCACGGTTCTTCCAAAGGTATTCAGCACCGGACCAAATCGTAAGAATCACCGCAACAATCATCAGCACGTCACCCAGCAAGCGAAGCCACGTTGCAAACGCGCCGCCAAATACCGGCACCGTGAGGAGCACAATCAAGGCGATGGTCTGGAAAATCATCTTTAACTTGCCCATCTTCCCTGCCGCAATCACAACGCCTTTGCTGGCAGCAATCATACGAACACCGGAAACCATAAACTCCCGGGTTAAAATAATCAAAGTAGACCAGAGATACAAACCGGTAAATAAACCTTTCGTATCCACCAACGTAAGAGAAAGAAGCGCCGACGTAACTAACAGTTTGTCTGCAATAGGATCTAAGAATTTACCAAAATCCGTAACCATATTGTTCTTTCTTGCCAAGTGTCCATCCAAAGCATCCGTAATAGAGGCCACAACGTACACAATCAAAGCAATCCACGCACGCACAGTCTCGCCGGGACAAAGCACAGCCGGAAGCGGAAAGGCAAAGAAAGCAAACACAATCACTAATACAAAGCGTGTCAACGTCAATTTATTCGGTAAATTCATCTGGAATCGCTCCTCTCATCAAACAAAACCATTATACACCACAAGGAAAAAATGTCAAACCGCGGTACCGGTTACGTCGTATTCCTCCCCAATCAAAATACGCACCCGCACAAAATCCCCCGGCTCTAATGGCTCTTCGGAGGTAAAATACACTTTGCCGTCCACGTCTGGTGCTTCCCCGTAAGAACGACCCACGTAGAAAATACCGTCATCGCTGACGCTTTCCACTATGACGTCAACTTCCTCCCCAACACGGGCTTGATTCTTACGAAGGGAAATCGTTTGTGCCAATTCCATTAAACGGGCGCGCCGGTCTTCCTTTACTTCCTCCGGTACCTGCGCTTCAAACGCGGCAGCGTCCGTGCCTTCTTCCGGAGAATAGCAGAACACACCTACACGGTCAAATTCAAATTCCCGGATAAAATCATATAACTCCTGAAACGCTTCTTCCGTCTCGCCGGGAAAACCCACGATAAAAGACGTGCGCACCACGCAATCCGGGAACAGCGTTTTGAAACGACGAAGCACATTGCAGATTTCTTTTTTGGTCCCTCTGCGGTTCATCCGTTTCAAAATGGCGTTGTTGATATGCTGCAAAGGTAAATCCAAATAGTGAACAAACTTCTTACACTGACGCATGGCTTGAAGTAAATCCTCTGCCATTTCGTCGGGATATAAGTAAAGCACACGAATCCATTGGATGCCTTTAATTGCATCCAAGGCTTCCATCAGTTCAGCCAGCATAGGCCGTCCGTAAAGGTCCGTGCCGTATCTCGTAGTATCCTGGGCAATTAAATTGATTTCCCGCACACCTTGCAAAGCAAGCGCCTTCGCTTCCGCCACGATACCTTCTATAGGGCGACTTCTGAAACCGCCGCGAATCAAAGGGATTGCACAATAAGAACAACGGTTGTCACAGCCCTCGGCAATTTTCAAATAAGCGCTGCCGCCGGGTGTGGTCAGCACCCGGGCACCTTCCATATAGGATACGCCGTAATCGTCGCTGACGCGAACCTCCGGATGATCACCGTTTCCTTCCAGGCAGCGGTCTACCACGCTTGCAATATCGCTGCAATGGTTGATACCCACCAAGCCGTCCACTTCGGGAAGTTCCGCACAAATTTCTTGGGTGTAGCGCTCCGCAAGACATCCTGCCACAAGCAAAACACGGCACTGTCCCACTTCGGGATGCTTATATTCCGCCATTTCCAAAATAGTTTGAATGGCTTCTTCTCTGGCACTTTCGATAAAGGCGCACGTATTTACGATCAGTACGTCTGCACAGGCAGGATCCTGTACAATCCCATATCCCGCTTCTTGCAAAGTACCCAACATCAATTCTGTATCCACTTGATTCTTGGCGCAGCCTAAAGAAATAACGCCAACGGTAATTGTTTTCTTCATATCAGCACACTTCATCCTCTTCACCAAATCCCTGTGTCACCTTTCGGATCGTTTCTCCGGAAAAACCTTTCCCTGCCAAATATCGGTAAATCTTGGCGCGTTCCTTCTGAGACAGGACGCCACGTCCTCGGGCCGCTTCCGGAAACTTCTTTTGAAACAAAACCCGCGCTCCTTCCGCCTCATCAATTTCAACGTCGGCCAGCGCCGCATCAATCAGCCCTTGTGCAATGCCTCGTTTAGAAAGTTCTGCGGACAAACTGCGCTTGGAGGTAGGCTTCTGTGTGTGGCTGCGTAAAAAGGATTGAACGTAGCGTTCATCATCTACGTATTGCTCCCCTTTCAAATACGTCATAAGCAGGAGCGTTGCCCCTTCCCGATACTGCGCCCACACCGGTTCAATTTCGCCAAGCTCCAGTTCAGCAACACGGCGCCTGACCTGCATTTCCGTCCGCTTGGTAAATACAACAAAAGGAAGTACCGCCGTAAGAATCCGCCTAAATAGGATACGGGTCATAACCGTATCAAAGGGATGCTTCAAGGGTGCTTCCTCGTAAAAATAATACTCAGCCACTTCGTCGGAAGAGAAATAAACAGAAAGCCCTGTGTTAAACGTAACACAGTAGCCTTCCCGAACGGCTAAAGCCGCTTTCTTTCTCTTCTTTCCGGCGGTTTCCTGCGTCTCGAATGCAGCGACTTTCTTACAAGAAACCACCGACTGAATCTGTTCCATAGCCTGCTTCAATTACTTTCTGTAAGGTGGTACCGGCGGAGGTGGAACCATATCGTTTCCGGGCATAGGCGGTGTTTGCGGCACAGTGTCCGCTTCTGCGGGCGCACTGGGGCCGGATTTGCCTTGCTTCTCCGTAAGGCGAACGCGCACCTTCTGCTCAATCTCCTCCATAAACTCCGGATGATCCTTCATATATTGCTTCACGTTGTCACGGCCCTGTCCTAACTTCTGCTCATTGTAGTAGAAGAAAGAACCGCTCTTGTGAATAATATCTTCGCTGACGGCGAAATCCAAAATATTGCCTACCTTGGAAATACCCTCGCCATAAATAATATCAAACTCAGCCTCACGGAACGGAGGTGCAACTTTATTCTTTACAACTTTCGCACGAGTGCGGTTGCCCACAACTTCCGTACCGGACTTAATGGCTTCAATGCGTCGAATATCCAAGCGAACGGAAGCATAGAACTTCAAGGCACGTCCACCGGTAGTAACCTCCGGATTTCCGTACATCACGCCCACCTTCTCACGAAGCTGGTTGATAAAGATGGCCACGGTCTTGGATTTGTTGATCACACCGGATAACTTTCTCAAAGCCTGTGACATCAAACGGGCGTGCAAACCTACGTGGGAATCACCCATATCACCGTCGATCTCCGCTTTGGGTACCAATGCGGCAACAGAGTCAATGACAATAACGTCGATGGCGCCGCTGCGTACCAGTGCTTCCGCAATTTCCAATGCTTGCTCGCCGGTATCCGGCTGAGAAACAATCAAATTGTCAATATCTACACCCAGATTCTTGGCGTAAACAGGATCCAACGCGTGCTCTGCATCAATAAATGCAGCTTCGCCGCCATTGCGCTGCGCCTCTGCAATTACGTGGAGGGCAACGGTAGTCTTACCGGAAGATTCCGGTCCGTAAATCTCAATAATACGGCCTCTGGGAAGTCCGCCAACCCCCAATGCCATATCCAAACCCAAAGAGCCCGTGGAAATGGTGTCAATGTTCATGTGAACGTTGTCACCCAACTTCATAACGGCACCCTTGCCAAACTGTTTATCAATCTGCGCCATTGCGTTCTCTAACGCCTTGCGCTTCTCTGCAATCATCCGATCATCCACTCGATCTGCCATACGTAAACCTCCTATTCAGATAAACAAAAGGACAAAACTCACACTTGGAATTGTATCGCCTAACGGGGGCTTGTGTCAAGTGAAACTTAGCCCATATCGCCCCTTAATGCCGCCAATTCTTTCTCCGTCAAATACCGCCAACGCCCCGGCTTCAAATCCCCTAATTCCAAGGAACCAAAAGCCGTACGGTTTAAGGAAACAACGGGATGACCGATTTTCTCCATCATCCGTCTTACCTGGCGATTGCGGCCTTCCCGAATGCGCACTTCCGCAATGGCGTTCTTGCCTTTGTATCCAATCACCGTCAAAAGCGCCGGAAGGGTCTTGCCGTCATCCAATTCAATCCCGTCCGCAAATTTCTTTACGTGGCTTTCATTGGGCGTACCTTTCACCACCGCCTCGTAGGTCTTCCAGATTTCAAAAGAAGGATGGGTCATCTGCTGCATGAAATCCCCATCATTGGTAAGAAGCAACAAACCGGAGCTGTCGTAGTCCA
The DNA here is from genome assembly GCA_017935905.1 of Clostridia bacterium. GTDB lineage: Bacteria > Bacillota > Clostridia > UBA1212 > UBA1255 > RGIG9099. The sequence goes on from JAGBGO010000070.1 coordinate 23,029, forward strand.
GGCGGCCAACGGGGTACACCCGCTCCTCTACACCTTCCAACAAATCTACCACACACGTACGTTCCCGGTCGTCTTTCACGCTGCAAAGCACGCCGCAGGGCTTATTCATCACAATATATACTTTGTGGGCTTCCGGTTTCACAGGCTTTCCGTCTACTAAAATACGCTCTTTCCCCGTGACTTTCACACCCATTTCCGTAACGACGGTACCGTTTACGGAAACGCGCCCCTCTTCAATTAACTTCTCAGCAGCCCGACGGGACGCAACACCGCACTGTGCCAAATATTTTTGTAAACGCATAGGCTCCATGTCAGCTCAACCTCTTTTCCAACACCTTATCAAAAGAATAATTTTCCATCTTCAAAAACTTCCCGGCAGCATCCGCCAGAGCCCGTTCCGGTACTAAACCGATCAATTCCGAGGACACCACGCGGGCGCCCAGCGCCGCCGCTTCCAAAGCCACCGCCGTATAAACCTCATACAAACCGGTCACTTCGTAATCCGTTAAATTTACGGAAACCTGGGCACCTTTGCCTTTGAGCATCATCCCAAGGGCTTTGACACAAGGCAGTCCCCCGTCTCGCTCCCGAATCTTGCCGGAAATCTTCCGGGCAACGCCTATATCCTCCGTATCTAACAAAAAATTATAAGCAATCAAAGGCTTACGAACGCCCAGTACAACGACGCCGGCAGAAGGATGGGGACGGCAATCGCCAAAATCCGGCTTCCACATAGGGTCTTGCATTTTACCCGCCAACCCCTCGAACCCGCCCTTGCGCACGTCCGCCAAATTCTTACAATGCGGCCGGGTTGCCGCAGACTCATACAAATACACCGGGATACCCAATTCCGACCAAATTCTGCCACCGATCTTCCGGGCCAGCGTCACACATTCCGAAACGGTCACGCCGTCAATGGGAATCAAGGGCACCACGTCTGCCGCGCCAACTCTCGGATGCTCGCCTTGGTGGGTGCGCAGGTCAATGCGGTCCCGGGCGGTTTCAATGGCCGCCAGCAGCGCCGCCTCAATTTGGGCATCGGTGCCTGCCGCGGTAAAAACGCTGCGATTGTGGTCCACGTCTCCGGAATAATCCAGCAATCGCGCCCCGGCGCCTGTAAAAGAGGCCGAAATCGCCTCTAAAGTTTCCTGATTTTGCCCCTCACTGAAATTGGGTACGGTTTCGATAATCATAGTAAAATCCTTTCCGGATGATGCTTCCTTAAATAATACAAATAGACTTCGTCCGGGGCTTTACCGAAAGCCCGAAGGCACGCTTCATTGTACACGGAAATCTGGGTATGGTAGCGTTTTGAATAGGCTTCGAAATCCTCGGATACACGGTCGCTCTTAAAGTCGATCAGTACGAGTTTGTCTTCGATTTGTGCCACGCAGTCCATCACACCCTGTACCGCCGTTTCACCCGGCAAATCCTCGCCGGACAGTTCTTTCCACGGCCGAAGGAAGGTAAAAGGAACTTCTCGCAGAATCCAGTCTGCATGACGCAAGCGCAAGGCAAAGTCCGACGTAAAATAGTCTACCAGAATCTGTTCCGGAACCAACGCCCGTTCCGCTTCCGTCATAAAGCCGTCCTCCACCATAGTTTGAAGCAATTCTTCCCCATAGCACTCCATATCATCCCGATTTTGGGACAAGCGGGCGTAATCCACCCGTTGCAGGGCGCTGTGAACCAGCGTACCCACCCGGGCGCCCCCCTCTGTATCGTCCTGCTCCGTGGATCTTCTCGCCGGCGTTTCCGGGTAAAATGACGGACGCTCCAATTCCCCTAATTGCGATACGGATACTTTTGCAGGAGCAATTGTACGTGCGGTTTCCGTTTCACCGGACAAACCTTGGTAAGGTGCAACGAAAGGCAGTTCAAACGTAACCTCCGACGTTTCCACGTTGGCGGAATTGAAAGCATCCAACTCCTCGGTAAATTGTGCCGGCTGAATCTTGTAGGAATCGGAGAAATGGGTACACAAAGCCATCACCATTAAGCTCAAAAAGCTATCGGAATGCAGTACGTAATAATCCATAGGCATGCCCTTGGCTAAATCACAACATTGCTTCTTTTCTTCCACGTAAACGTTTGCTTCTTTAGAAATCGATCCCGTAATGATCAGCTTCTCCTTGGCTCTTGTAAGTGCTACGTACAATACGCGCAGCTCCTCTGCCTTTGCATCCAGTGCTTTCTGCTGGCGAACGGCCAACCGCATAATAGACGAGAACAACAGTTTCTTGTTTCGGTCATAGCAAGTCGGACCGAAGCCCAACGACCGATGGAGCAACATTTTGTTTCCTTCGTCCCTTTTGTTGCGACCGGAACCGGTGTTGCAAAGAAATACCACAGGAAATTCCAAGCCTTTGCTGCCGTGAATCGTCATAATACGCACCGCGTTCAAACCGTCTTCCACAGAGCCGCTGGCAGGTACGTTCTTCGTGCTTTTCGCCAACGTTTCCATACGGTTTACAAACGTATATAAGCCCTTGTTGATATTCGTATCGTATCCCACGGCACGATTCATAAACAACAACAAATTCTGTCTGGCTACCACGCCATTCGGCATGGCGAGCAACGCATCAAAGAAGTTATTTTCATGCATACATTTCCACACCAGCCGTCCCATGGTGCTGTCCCGGGATTCCGCACGAAGGGCGTGAATACGCTGAACACAACGATCCAACAAACCGCCATTTTTCTGTCCATACGCCTGCACACGGTCCCAGAAAGAAAGATCCTTTCCGGGTACTTCTAACTTAATCCGAGCAAATTCGCTGTCTGTAACGCCGTAAACGTTTCGAAGCACCGCAAGCAGCGGAATATCCTGACTGGGGTTGTCCAGCACCTTTAAGAAGGACAACATCACTTGTACTTCAGGCCGCGCAAAGAAGTCCTCCTCTTCCGGGCAAAGGGTAGGAATGTTGCGGGATACGAAATAATCCTGAAAGTCTTTCCCGGTATGCTTCACGCTGCGAAGTAAAATACAAATATCGCTGTAACGAATGGGTCTTAACCCATTCGTTTGACGGTCATATACCGGATAGCCCTCTTCAATGAGCGTTTCAATGCGCCGAGCCACTTCGTGCAATTCCGGCATCCGCTTGTCGGCAAAGTCTTTATGGTTGATCAACACAATCTCCGTACGGGGATTGGGCCGAGGGTCCGTTTCCGAAAGTTGAACCCGATCATAATAATCTGCGCCGTAATTCAAATATTCAGCAGGCGTATATTCCATACCGCAAGTATTTTCATGCATAATGCCGCGGAAAATTTGATTGACGGTATCCAGCACGGCACTGCGACTGCGGAAATTCATGTACAAACAAATCCGCTTACCGTTGGTATCCCCTTGACCTTCAAAAACGTCACGATAATGGGTGTATTTTTCCAAGAAAAGATCAGGACAGGCTTGACGGAATCCGTATACGCTTTGTTTAACGTCTCCTACCATAAAGATGTTGGGCGTCCCGTTCCACGCACCGGAAACAAGTTTCAAAATAGATTCCTGAATCTGGTTGGTATCTTGATATTCATCGACGAAAATCTCTTTATATTGGGCTTGATAACGCTTTGCAACGTCAGAAGGTGCGTCTTCCGCCTGATCTTCCCGCAACACACGGTA
>JAGBGO010000071.1 GCA_017935905.1 Clostridia bacterium
AAGAGCGCGTGATGAAGGTAAGTCCTGCGTAGCAAGGTCCGGAAGAAAAGATGGGGACCAACGTAAAAAGTCCGGTGACAAAGAAAAGGCCCGCCAGAAACAGCCATTGCGCCCCGTCCGGTCTGGCACTTTCTTTGATCGCTTGAGTAACGGAAACACCATGGGTCAGCGTAAAATAGAATGCAACGGATACAATATAACTGGCCGCTGCCAACAAAATAGGAATCAGATTCGTCATCAAATAAAGAAGGTTAATGGTCATCAGCTTAAAGCGTTTAAACCATGCAATTTCCCAGAATCGGAAAAACGCCCGTTTCTCCGGTTGATCTTTCTCAATTCCCGTTCCCTCTTTCAAATAAATCTTCTTAAACCAATCCAAGGATGCGCGCTCCCATCGAAAATAAAATATATCCTTATTATACCAACCTCTTTTCCTTTTCACAAGAGCCTACGCCGAAAAGTAGGACTTTACCCTTTCTTTTGATTATGGTATCATCCTATTGCGTGTACAGGAGGTGGCAAACAATGAAACGTTTCAGCGTACTTTTACTTTTGAGTATAATCCTTTTCGCCGGATGTCAGCAGAAACCCGGTGTTATTTTACCCTCCGAAACGCAGTCGATTGCGCCGGTACCCACCGCTACTTTACACCATGCGCCATCCCCGACACCTACCCGGGAGCCTACGCAAGCACCCACCGCCACACTTTCCCCTACACCTACACCGACGCCTGCTCCCACGCCGGTACCGGCCGAAACCCTGGTACGCGCCCGATGTCGGGAAATTTTAGATAAATACGGTGCCACTATAGACGGCATCTACGCATATATTAACAACACAGATCCGGCGGACCGCCTCTATTACAATGCACGAGATATGCTAAATCCGCCTCTTCCGGAGCCCGGGGAGCTGGCACTGCATATACTGACTACAGGGAAAGGCGTTTGCTATCACTATTCCGCCCTCACCTACTTTTTGCTGCAGGAAGCGGGGTTTCAGGCCGTGTTGATTACAGGTGCGCGGCAAAGCGACAATGCACCCCACCGCTGGACGATGGTACGCACAGAAGAAGGATGGTTTCATTTTGATCCCCAACATTACCAAAAACTGCTCACAGATGAGCAAAAGAGCAGCACTTCATATTTAGGTGGAGACGCTATGGAATGGGATCGCAGCACCTATCCGGAAACAGGAAATCCCTTTGACGAAGCGGCTGCAGTGTGATAATATCAAGAAGCAATCATTTGAAGGAGATGGCAGCGATGAGATTAGTAAAGATGCACGGTTTAGGGAACGATTACGTTTATGCAGATTGTATGGAATCCAGACCGGAGAATCCTGCACAGTTGGCCGTACGGATCAGCGACCGGCATTTCGGTGTAGGTTCCGACGGTTTGATTTTAGTAGGACGGTCCGACAAAGCCGATTTCAGCATGGATATTTACAACGCAGACGGCTCTCGCGCAGAGATGTGCGGCAACGGCATTCGTTGTGCTGGAAAGTTTGTATATGACTATGGCTATACCAAATCCGATACCATTTCCATCGAAACCCTGGGCGGCATTAAGATTCTCCGCTTGATTATTCAAGACGGGCAATGCGTTGGCGCAGTTGTAGATATGGGCGAACCCGTTTTCACGCCAAAGAAAATCCCCGTACTCTGGAACGACGACACTATGATTGACCGAGAAATTAACGTAGGCGGACGGCCTTACCGTGTTACGGCAGTGAATTTAGGCAATCCCCACGCAGTGACTTTTGTGAAAGACGTAGACGGCCTAAACATAGAAGCCATCGGTCCTTTGCTGGAGAATCACAGCATCTTTCCTGCCCGTGTCAATGCGGAATTTGCCAAAGTATTAGACCGAAAGACCGTTCGTATGCGCGTTTGGGAGCGGGGCTCCGGCGAGACGTTTGCTTGCGGAACCGGTGCAACAGCAACTGCTATCGCCGCTATTTTGAATGGCTACTGCGATCGTGAAGTCACTGTGAAACTCAACGGCGGAGATTTGAAGATTACTTGGGACGAAAAGACCAACCACGTATTTATGGAAGGCAGTGCCACGTACGTTTGTGAGATTGTGGGTTACGATACGTCCTGCGGCACACTTTGCTGACCGTCTTTGGGCACCACCGTAATCGTTTTATAATTGGTATACGTAACCATTCCCGGGTGTGCCCCCGGGATTTTCTTTATATATTTAATCTTGGTGTAATCCACGTCTGTTTTAGAAGTATCCCGCTGGCCGCTGTACCAAGCTGCCAAAGACGCCGCCGTTTCAATGGCAGCACCGGACCAGACGCCCTGCTTTTCATGGGTGCAAAGTACCACGTGGGCGCCGGGTGCGCCGTGAACGTGGAACCACAAATCCTCCGAATGGCTGTCTCGCAAAGTCAATCGGTCGTTCTGCCGATTGTTGCGTCCCACAAGAATCCGATATCCGTCCGCCGACATAAAACACATAGGTTTCGATTCGTGTTCGTTCCGTTCTCCGGAAGACGTTTTTCGATTCTGCTTTCCTTTTGATTTAGCGGCCCTTTCCCGCAATGTTTTCTTAGATGCAGGCCTGCCGCCTAAGAAAGCAGAAGGAGGCATCGCAGACGGAGCAGAGGAAGTTTCTTGCTTGCCATTTGCTTTCAAATATCCTTCTTGTACAAGTTCCTGACGAATTTCCAAAATCGATTCTTCATCCTCCGCTTGTTCCAACGTTACTTGCACCTGCTTCAAATAGGCAAGCTCCCACAAATCCGTTTCTTTCAGCGAAAGTGCATTGTCATAGGCGGCTTTGCCTTTCTTGTACCGCAGAAAATACCGCTGTGCATTTTGAGAAACGGTCTTATGCTCGTCCAAAGGAATTACAATTTCCGGCATAGCCTCGTCATAATAATTGATCAACCGGGCTTCTTTCCCATATTCCGGCAACGCATAGATCTGACTGTTCAGCAAATCTCCGTACAGTTTATGCAAAGCGTATGCTTGATTGTCGGCAATCGTCTCCTCGTGAATCGCTGTCTTTCGCACCACCCGCTCAATGGCAGTGGCAATCATCTTCTCCAAACCGCTCTTCCGCTCCCGAAGTCTGGCTTCACGGTCGCGATTTGTGTAGAATTCATCCACCATACGGTTTACGGTGCTGAATTTGCGGTGAACGCCCCGCATCCGGAGAACCGGAGGGACACAGTGGAAATCTTTCTCGTCCCCTAAGATTGCCGGGGAAAACTGTTCTTGTTGAATTTCTCGAGAAAGGCAAATCACGTTTTGCAAAAGGCAATCGGTCTCTTTGGGAGAAAGGCTTCCCAAAGGCATATTGGGATCAATTTCCGCGCAACCGCACAGACTCTTACACAGCACAGGGCTGAAACCGGACAAAGTATCCAAAAGCCAGCACCATACCCGTTCTTGTGGGGAAGCCTTTGCCATTTCTTGTCGCAAAGTATCCGGCGTAACACCGATTCCGTACAATTTCTCCTGGGCAGGCGGGGCAACGTAACGACGTGCCGGCATCACTTCCCGCACTCGGCTGATATCCTGGTCAATATGCTTAATCGCATCGTGAATAACGCCTTCCCGGTTTAAGAGAATCACGTTGCTGTGGCGACCCATAATCTCCACCACCAACTGTTTCTCCTCTAAATCCCCCATGTCATTGCGGGTTTCCGCCGTCAAGGTCACAACCCTGTCATACCCGTTCTGGCGGACGCCCAAAATCTTCGCACCTTGCAAATATTTACGAAGCACCATGCAAAAAGGTGGCGCAATCACCGGATTGTTCTTCTTTTCCGTGGTCAAATGGATGCGCGGATTGGCGGGACTGGCACTTATAAGCAGGCGATAGTGGGTAGAAAAAGCATGGCAGAGCAACACGATTTCATCTCGCTCTGTCTGAAAAATTTTTTCGATTCTCCCCCCTGCAAGAAGGCTGTTTAATTCAGCCACAACCCCCTTGAGTACAATTCCGTCAAACGGCATCCGCACACGCCTCGCTTTATCTTATTCGTACCTTATCAGTATATCCTATTTTCCCAAATCCGTCCACCCAGTCCGCGGAATTTCTCACAGATGGCCTCGTAACCTCTTGCCACAAACCCTCGGTCCGTCACCACGCTGCGCCCTTTTCCGCAAAGGCCGGCAATCAGCAGCGCCGCTCCCGCCCGCAGATCCGTGCTTTCTCCCCTGCCGCCCCGCAGTTGCCCGCCTAAGATACTGATGTACGGTTCTCCCCCCGGCGCCTTAGCAAGCGCAATACGCGCCCCCATTTTACCCAACTCGGAGACATGGGCATAACGCATGGGAAACACCGTGTCCAGCACCGCGCTTTTCCCGTAACAGGTAGACAGAAAGGCACATGCCGGCGCCTGCAAATCCGTAGGAAAAGCGGGATACGGGTATGCCATGACTAAATCGCAGCCGCGAAGCCGGCGATTGCGCCCACGAACAAGCAGAACGTCTTGCCCCGAGACCACTTCTGCACCTGTCGCTCGAAGCAGACGAATCACCCCTTGCATTTGGGCCGGGTTACAGCCCAGGATGCGCCCTTCTCCACGTGTGGCGGCAATTGCCAAGGCGAAAGTGCCCGCCTCAATGCGATCCGGGATCACGGTATAGCGAAGGGTTTGGTCGTGCAGGTAAAAAGGTGCCGGTTCAGATTGCCAAATGCCTTTTACAAAAGAAATACGGCCGCCGCAAGCATTCAAAAAGCCGGCCAGATCCTCCACTTCCGGTTCCAATGCGCCTCCTTCAATCCTGCAGGGCATAGGGGAAAAGCACGCGGCCATCAGTGCGCATTCCGTTGCCCCTACGCTGGGATAAGGCATACTGTAAGAGCCACCGGTAAAAGTGCCCTGCACTTCCACGCCGCAGCCGTTCTCTGTAATCCGAAAATTGCCCAAAGCACGCAAGGCTTCTAAATGATAGTTAATGGGACGGGCGCCAATGGCGCATCCCCCGGGATAAGCCACACTGCATCGACCGAAACGAAGCAATAAAGGTGCCAAGAAAGAAATAGAGGCTCTGCATCGTCCGGTATATTCCGCCGGAAGGTCGTAACGATTTAAAGACGTGGTATCTACGGTAATCACGTCCCCGCAGAAATGGGTTTTCGCGCCCAGATAACGCAACGTTTCCAACAGATTCTCCACGTCGCTTAAATGGGGTGCGCGGTGAATTTCGCAGGGTCCTCCGTAGAGAATGGTAGCCGCTAAGATGGGAAGCAGCGCATTCTTGGAGCCACCGGTCAGTACGGTGCCGATCAAAGGACGACCGCCGTCTATCACATACTGGATCATGACAACGCTCCCGGGCAAACACTCTATCTTCAAGGTATGCAAAAGAGCGGTAAAAAGTGATTAGAATTTAGGATATTTGGCGTGTCTGGAAATATTGAGCAAAATGCCCATATTGACCATCAGAATCACCAACGCCGTACCACCGTAACTAAAGAAAGGCAAGGACACACCGGTTACCGGCATCACTTTGCTGACAACGGCAATATTCATAGTGGTTTGGGTTGCAATATTCGTGGTAATTCCAAAGGCCACCAAAGAACTGAAACGATCCGGTGGATAAGCTGAAATTTTGTACCCTCTCGTAATTAAAACAAGAAACAAAATAAGTACGATTGCCACACCAATAAAGCCCAATTCTTCTGCCAGTACGGAAAAAATAAAATCATTGTAAGGCTCCGGCAAGTACAAATATTTCTGCACGCTTTGACCAAAACCCCGGCCGAACAAACCACCGGAACCAATGGCATAAAGAGATTGCAGAATCTGATAACTGCCGCCGGTGGTGTCACTTTCCGGATCTACAAAAGCATTCCAGCGTGTGCCTAAATAACCAAAATCCAATGCATCGGTGGTGGAAGCCCATATTCCCGCAGCAACGCCGCAAACCACAACTACGCCGATACAAACCAGGAACGTAGGCCATTTGACGCCGCCTACAAACATCATAAGCAACACCATACCGCAAACGATCACAATACAACTGATATGGGGCTGAATAAAGATCAGCAGCACGCCCAAAATCAAGGGCACACCGTAGATCAAAATACCCCACAGCCGAATACTTTTTTCCCGAATTTTTGGATGACTCAAAACGTAGGCCATAAAGATAACGGCCGCTAATTTCAAAATCTCTGAAGGCTGAAATTCAATTCCTAAAGAAAGCCACCGCCGGGCACCGTTATAGACCCTTCCCAAAGGCGTTTGCACCAGAATCAAAAGCAGAATCGCGCCGCCGTAAATCAAAAATGCACACCGACCAAACAACTTGTAGCTGACACGGCTGAATATACCCATCATTACAACGCCGAAAAGCGCATACCCGATTTGCCCGCGCAGTATGTCATACGCCGTAGATTCTGCACGTTGGGCGTAAGCGGACGCCGTACTGGCACTAAAGACCATCATAGTGCCGATGCCAAGAAGGAGCAGCACAACCAAAAGCAACCAGAAATCCGGTTGTTTTGCCCGTCGTTCCGCAAGGAGAGAGGAACGTAACGTATGGGTTTTAACGTCGTTTTTTTCTACGCCCTTGGCCATCGCAGGAACCAATCCTTTCTTTATTGAATGGCAATACTATAATAAGCAATCACACAGCAAAGTGCCGTAAATGCCCAGAACACAAATACAACTTTCTTCTCTTTCCAACCGCACAATTCAAAGTGGTGGTGAATCGGTGCCATCCGGAATAAACGCTTTCCTTTTGTCAGTTTGAAATATCCCACCTGCAGCAAAACGGAAAGGGCTTCGATTACAAACAGAAGACCTGCCAAAATCAGTAACACGGGGCGCTGAAGCACCAAGATGCAAGCACCCAAAGCACCGCCTAACGCAAGGGATCCGGTATCTCCCATAAACACTTTTGCAGGATTGAAATTAAAGAACAGGAAACTCAGCACGCTGCCGGCACAAATGACACAAAACAGCGTAACGGAATCCGCAAAATCGAAAACCAAAGAAATCCCGGCAAACGCAATAAACACGATAAAGGTGGAACCGGCACACAAACCGTCTAAACCGTCAGTTAAGTTTACCGCATTAGTGGCACTTAAAAGCACCAGGATGGAATAAGGAATAAAGAACCAGGAGATATTGAAATTCCAGTGAAGACCAAATAAATCAATACAAATACGGCTGTAATTCTCCGGCCCGAAGAAGATAATATACAAATTAAATAAAACCGCCACCACACCTAAAGCAATGAGCTTTTGGTACCAGAACAGACCATCTTTACTTTTCTTCTTGATCTTAAGAAAATCATCCAGAAAGCCTACGAAACCAAAGCCTACGGTGGCGATGAGCAGGGGCATCAGTTGAGAAGCCACGTTCAAAATTGCACAAACAATGGTAACAATCAAAATCGGCGTCAGGAAAATCAAACCGCCAATGGTGGGAATCCCCTGTTTTGCCAAATGGGTTTGAGGACCGTCATCCCGGATTGTCTGTCCGAATTTCAGTTTGCGAAGCAGCGGAATGTAAATCGGCCCGCAGATGATCCCTAAGGCAAATGCTACAAGAAAAACAATAATAATGGTGGATTCTTTCATCTTTAGTCCCTCAAATCTTATGAATTCAAATACGCAGAAATTCCTTCTGTTACACGTTCCATGTGGATTGAGTGAGATCCTTTGATCAGGATCGCCACCGTCTCCCCTAATTCCTTCCGGGCTTTGCACCGGGCAATCAGCTCCGGAACAGCCGCCTCGGCTTTATCAACGAGGACCGTTTCCGTCCCTTTTACCGAGCTAAATCCCCGGCAGTATCCCCCTGCCAATTCTCCCACAGCGATTAAATCTTCGCAAAATGCTCCCGCCAGCTCTCCGATTGCCAAATGGCTCGCCTCGGAAACGCTGCCCAGTTCCAACATATCCCCCAGCACCGCAATTTTGCAGGTTTCCGGCAACTTAGAAAGCACCCCAAGAGACGCTCGCATCGATTCCGGGCTTGCGTTGTAGGTATCGTCGATCACCGTGACACCGGTAAAATGAAGAATGCGCTGTCTGGAAGCATCCTCACCCCAAAAAGACAGTTGCTGAATGGCGGTTTCTACGGATAAGCCGCAAGCGACGCCCACACAAATGGCCGCCAGGGCATTGTACACATTGTGTTCTCCCAGTAAGGGCAAATATACGGAGAAATGACCCTGGTCACACCAAAGGGTAAAACGCATCCCCATGCCGTCCATGCGCACGTCCGTTGCCCGGTAAGCGCATTTAGCACCGAAACCAAAAGGAATGATCACCAAGTGATTGCATCCGTATTCTTTTGCAATTTTCTTCAGTAGTTTGGTATCCTGCAACAGATCGTTGTCGCCGTTTACAATCAAACGGTAAGGCTTGTTCATCCGGGCGCCCAATCCCGCAAAACAGGCTTCCATTTTCGCCCGGAGAATATTCTCCCGGCTGCCCAAAATTTCCAGATGGGACGTACCGATATTGGTAATCACCGTTAAATCTTGTTCCACCAGTTCCGTTAAATAGCGAATTTGGCCGAAGCCCCGCATACCCATTTCAGAAACCAGCACCTCATCCCCTGCATCCAGTCCCAGCAAAGTCATGGGCAAACCGATTTCATTATTGAAATTCATAGGGGTCTTGCAAGTCTTCCATTTTCCCGAAAGCACGTGGGCAATCATATCCTTGGTAGAAGTCTTCCCCACGCTCCCCGTTACGGCGATCTTCCGCAACTTCGTAAAATGGGTATGTAAATACCCGGACGCAATCCGGCCCAAAGCCAGCAGCGTATCCTCTACGAAAATAAAACAACCGGCGCCCTCCGGCTTATAAGACGAAAGCACCACGGCGCCTACGGCGCCTTCCTGAAGGGCCTGCTCCGCAAACTGATGTCCGTCAAACTTTTCTCCCCGCAATGCCACAAACAGACAGCCGGGCACCACTTTTCGGGAGTCCGTTACGATAGATGAAACCTGTGTATCCTCCGGATTTCCCCGGAGCGTACCGCCCGTATAGGCAGCAATTTCTTTCAACGTCATTGGGATCATACCTGTTGCTCCTCTTCCCGGATCTTCCGCAAAATATCGGCTACGATTACCCGTTCATCAAATTCAATGGTGCGATCTTTCAGGATTTGATACGTTTCGTGTCCTTTGCCCGCCAGGATGATCACGTCGCCGGACCGGGCGTGGCGAAGCGCGTATTCAATGGCTTCCTTTCGATCCACAATACAAATATATGGACTTCCCGTAGGTTTAATACCCGCTTCCAGATCCCGGACGATACTTTCCGGATCTTCGCTTCTGGGATTATCCGACGTAATAATAGTGAAATCCGCATAACGTCCCGCGGTTTCTCCCATCAGGGCTCTGGGGCGATTGCGATCGCCGCCGCAGCCGAACAAAAAGACGGTGCGTTTAGCAAATTCCCGCACGGTGGTGAGAATATTTTCAAAACTGTCCGGATTGTGGGCGTAGTCGATCAGCACGGTGAAATCTTTCCCGGTAGGCACAATTTCCGCTTTTCCTTTCACAAACACATCCCGAAGGCCCTTTTGAATTTGCGACGGCGTCATGCCTTCTAAACGGGAAACCCCGTAGGCACTTAAAGAATTGTACACGGTAAAACGGCCGGGAATGGGCACTTCTAAAGTACACGTATAGACGCCTTGCTCATAAACGTCGTAGGTGACACCGTCAGGCTTGGTTTGAATCGATTTTGCGGTGAAATCGTACGTTCCGTCAATGCCGTACGTATAGATTTCCAGTTTTTTATTTTTATCCGCCTCTTTGCGCATAAAGGCGTACCAATCGCTATCTCCATTTAATAAAGCGCGCTTGGATAAAGAGAACAGTTTAGCTTTCGCCAAAGCATATTCTTCCATAGTCTTGTGTTCATTGTCCCCGATATGATCCCGGGATAAGTTGGTGAAAAGTGCCGTTGAAAACGTACAGCCGCCCACTCGGTCCAAATGAAGCCCTTGAGAAGATACTTCCATCATACACGTGTGAATATTCTCGTCTAACATCTGCCGAAATAAAGGCTGAATCACATTGGCCTCCGGCGTGGTGCGATCGGTTTCGATAGCCCGATTTCCCACAAAACTGCCCATAGTGCCAATCATGCCGGTCAGGGTTCCTGCACTATGGAAAATATTTCGAATCATACAAGTAGTGGTGGTCTTGCCCTTGGTGCCCGTTACGCCGATTAAATTCATTTCACGAGTGGGGTTGCCATAGCGGGTAGCTGAAACTTGTGCCAAAGCGAATCGCAAGTCTTTCACCACCGCAACGGGAACAATCTTTCCGTCTACTTGCAGGCCCTCTTCAGAAAAACTGCAATTTTCTTTTTCTGCCGCTTCTCTAAGGGCTTTCTCGTCACCGGTAAGAATACTTCCGGCACCCTTTCGAACCGCTTGAACCGCATACCCATTGCCGTCTTGTACGTAGCCTTGCACACACACAAACAAGTCGTTTTGTTTGCAAAGGCGGCTGTCGATTTGGATATGCTCTACGGGGACCAGACCGTCTCCATAGAGGGTGTAATTTTGTAGCTCTTGCAATACCGCACTGAATGTCATCGTTTCTTTCCTCCGTCATCCCAACGTTTCCGTATCCCGATTGATCAACTCAATCTTTACGATACTTCCCTTGGGTACTTTTGTTCCCGCCGCAGGACTTTGAGAAACAACGTTTCCGATATTCTCTGCCTGCATATTAAGTCCCATATAACTCAGCGTCTTATAAGCATCTTCTAACGAGTATCCGGACAAATTGGGCACCGTAGTTTCCAGGCGATCCGTATCACTTTTGGTGTAAAGCATAATCTTAGAGCCATCCGTAATATAAGCGCCGCTCTTAGGGAATTGTTCCACTACTTTCAGCGTTTCCAGATCACCGTCATCTGCCACGTCACCTAATGTGTAGGAAAATCCGTACGTACGAAGTTTTTGAATCGCTTCCGCTACAGTCATTCCGGATACGTCCGGTACGTAGTTCTTTACCATTATACTTTGTTTATCTAAATCTGTATAGCGTCTTTCAATTTCCAAGTACTCCAGCGTCTTTTCAATCACCGTGCCGGCTACGGGTGCTGCCTGCAAACCGCCGGAGGCGCCGCCGATAGTCGGATGATCCAGTACAACCAATACCACGATTTCCGGATTATCCGCAGGGGCGATACCGGCAAAAGAAACGATATATCGGCCTTTACTGTCCGTTTCGGTGGTTTCAGACGTACCCGTCTTTCCCGCTACGCGGTAACCGGATACGTAGGCATTGCTGCCGGTGCCTTCCGCCACAACGGACTCCAAAATTTGAAGTAAAGAAGCAGAAGTGCTTTCCGAAATAACCCGGCGCACTTGGGTCGATTCGTAACTCTTGACCACCGCACCGTTATCATCCACCAGCTGTTTTACAATACGAGGTTGCATCAAAGTACCACCGTTGGCAATAGCACAGTAAGCCGTGGCCACCTGCAAAGGCGTCACCTGGAAACGCTGACCGAAAGAAGTAACAGCCATATCGATTTCCGTAGGATTGGTATGGAAAATACTTTGGGCTTCTCCCGAAAGTAAAATGCCGGTTTTATCTTTGAAGCCAAAAGAATCTATGTATTCATAGAACTTTTTCAGACCAATATCCATAGAAAGTTTTGCCATAACCGGGTTACAAGAGTTTTTAACCGCCTCTGCAAAGGTTTCCGTACCGTGACCGCCGTAGCGCCAACAGTGAATGGTCCACCCCGACAAGGAATAGTCATTGTCGTTTACAACAGAATCGGCTTTCACCACATTCTCCTCAATACCGATAGCCGCTGTAATTGTTTTGAAAGTAGAACCGGGTTCATAGGTGTCCGTAAGGGCTTTATTCCGCCACACGGTAGCACTGAGGGTCGCTACGTCTTCTTGGGTATGTCCGTTCCAATTTTCAACATCTATATTCTCCACACCCAAAGGTGCGCCATAGGGATCGTTTAAGTTAAAATAGGGATAAGAAGCCATGCCCAGAATGTCCGCATTCTTGGCATTCAGCACCAGAATCGTGCCGCCGTTCTTAACACCGTTGGCTTCAATGGCTTCTTTCAGTGCATTTTCCGCAATTTTCTGAATATTGGCATCTAAAGTAAGTACAGTCTTATATCCGTTAATCGGATCAATTCTTCGAATCTCATCATAGGGCAGTTCATTGCCGCCCGCATCTACCGCCGTCAAAATACGACCGTCTGTGCCGGTGAGCAGTTCATCTAACGCCAATTCTACACCGCACACCAAGCCTTGGTCATCCTTGCCGGTGAAACCCAAAACGTGGCATGCAAGACTGCCTCCCGGATAAACTCGTTTGCTATCTTCATCCACGTACACGCCTTTGATACGTTCCTCCGAAATCCAGGCACGAACCACGTCGCCGGTTTCCTTGGGTACTTTCTCTGCAATCACTTTGTAACGACCGTCCGCTTGGACTTGTTTCAGTACAGCAGCATACTCCAGGGATAATATTTCTGCCAAAGTCTTTGCGACCTTTTCTTGGTAGGCTTGCTTCGGGTTTGAAACGCCTTTCATATATTTGTCTGCATAGGCCGCAGCACTGTGGGCGATGGTTTCCGGATTGATTGAAATCAAATCTGCGGATACACTGACGGCAAGTTCAATCCCATTACAGTCGGTAATGGTGCCGCGAGAGGCTGAAATGGTGCGCCAAGCATTCTGTTGACGGGATGCCAGCTTCTGATAATGTTCGCCTTTAATGAACTGGATTACCGCAAAATTGCCTAATATGAAAGCCAATAAACAAACAAACAGAAGAGAGACAGCAAAAGTCTTTTTAGACTTCCCTTGCTCCGCTTCTGTGCTTTGATACTCAAACGTACTTTTAATGAGTTTCTTCAGACGCATGGTCTGCGTACCTCCTCTTATACTCTACCGAAAAACGGAACGTCTTTCATGTTTTCATGCAGCCGTTCCGTTCTTTGCTTTCATAAAAATAATATGTAACCCCGTATCATCTTATGCCTAAGCAAATCCAAAGAACGAAAGCACGTGATTCCATATCTTCTCGTACCAGGGTATCTTGGCAGTATCCTTCGTATATTCCGGAGAAACCATCTCGGTTTGGTCAATGGTTTCCGTTTGGATCTCTACGATCTGATACGGTTGCGGTTTCTGCATCCCCAAACGGTCTTGTGCAATTTGTGCAATTTCAGCAATACTCATCTGGCTGTCCATATTGACTTGTTGCTGCTGCACACGGGCCACCTTGTCTTCGTATGTCTTCTGCAGCGCCTGATTGCGGTAGTTTAACTCCGTAATCGATGCATAGCGCAGCGCCACGCACAAGCCCAATACAATCAGCAGAGAAATTTTTACCAGAATCCCGTTCTTCATCTTCCGTCGCGCCCGATTATTCCGAATTTCCGTCAGCACCACGTTCTGCTTGATCGGTTTCTCCACCGGCACGAAATTCTCCGGAGCCTCCAGCGTATTATCATATTCATATTTGTAAGCATGTGCTCGGTTACTCATCTTTTGTACTCCTTGCGTTTTCTTTCAAACGCTCTTACCTTGGCGCTGTGCGCCCGATTGTTTCTTAACAACTCTTCATCTTTTGCAACCACCGGATGCCCGGTTACTATGCGCCCTTTGGATTCTCTTCCGCAAACGCAAACGGGAAAATGGCTGGGACATACACAAGGTCTTTCCGCTTCCCGAAATTTATTCTTGACGATTCTGTCTTCTAAAGAATGGAAGGTGATGATCACCAATCTACCTCCGTCTTTAAGCAAAGACATTGCACCGTCAATGGCTTCCTCCAACACCGCAAGTTCACGGTTCACTTCAATACGAATAGCTTGAAAAGTCCGCTTTGCCGGGTGTCCCCCTTCCCTTCTGGCTGCCGCAGGAATAGCTTCCTTCACTAAATCCGCCAGTTGGAAAGTCGTTTCAATGGGTTGTACCTGGCGATTCGTCACAATCCTTTTTGCAATGCGAACCGCCCATTTCTCTTCGCCGTAATCCCGAAGGATTCGGATTAACTCCCGTTCCGAATAGGTATTGACTACGTCGTACGCAGTCAATGCACCGTCCCGATCCATGCGCATATCCAATTTAGCATCTGCGCGATAACTAAAACCTCGTTCCGGGTTATCAAACTGATAAGACGAAACGCCAATATCCAACAAAATTCCGTCCGCTTCGGCACCTGCACAAACCTTTGCCATATCCGCAAAGTTTGCACGCACCGTTTTGAACGTACCTTGCGTTTCCACGCTTTCCAGTCGCTTGGTAGCAACCGCCAACGCTTCTGCGTCCTGGTCAATACCAATCAGCTGTCCGCCCTTCCCCAGGCGGGACAAAATCGCCGAGCTGTGACCGGCACCGCCCAACGTACCGTCGATGTAAACACCGTCCGGCTTAATCTCTAAAAGTTCTAAACATTCATCAAGAAGAACGGGGACGTGATCAAACTCCATAACGTCCACCCGATTAGTACGTAATGATTTCTCGGGCCTTTTCCACCAATGCCAAAGACATCAGTGTGTTCTGCGCATAAAGTTCGCTGTCCCAAATTTCGATGTGGTCACCTACGCCAATAATACGAACGGACTTCTCCAATTTACTTTCTTTCCGAAGTTCCGCAGGAATGCGTACGCGGCCGTTTCCGTCAATCTCACCGTCATGGGAACTGCCCAATACGTGACGAGCAAAAGCAAGATACTCCGCTGAACTTTTCTTCATGAGCATCATCTCGTCCAACATCTTTTGATAGTTTTCTGCGGGATAAATAGCAACGTACTCGCCAAAGCCCTTCATCAATTGAAAGTCTGTGCCGAGTTCGTTTCGTAATTTCGTTGGCAATACCACACGCCCTTTTGCGTCCAGCGTGCTGTCAAAACCCCCGTATAGCACGATTTGCTCCTCCCGAAAACTAAACAGTTGTCCTTCGTACCTTAGAATCTTGTCCTATGTACCTTCGTCTGCCCATAGGCAAACTTTCATCCTTTGTAAATAAGTTTCTTTTGTACTTCTGCCCCATTCCTTAAGAATTGGGCCTTTATCTTTCGTAAAAGTGATTTTTCGTATTTTCAATGACACTTTCTGCCACAAAAAAACATTTTCAACCACCGACAACCACATATTACACCACTACTGCCACTTTGTCAACACTTTTTTATAAAAAAATCTCAAAATTGTTATTTATCCATTTTTCCCTGCCGGCACCAAAATCCGATGGGTCTTTCCGTCGTCCGTCAGCATCATTTCAAAAGAAGCCCCCCGTTCCACGGTAAAAAGGTACGTTGCACGACCATATCGATAGGCAAGTTGGAACGATTTCCAAGCAGTGGGAAGTTTGGGGTAAAAAGCCACGTACGTCTTTCCTTTTTCCAGGCGCATGCGAAACCCTAATAAATCTTCCAGAATCACGCGGTAGAACCAGGATGCCGAACCGGTGTACCAGCTCCAGCCGGCCCGCCCATTTTGCACGTTCCCGGAAGCACCGGAATAAACGTCTGCACAAACAACGTAAGGTTCTGCCTTATAGCGGCAGACTTCAATGGGCGATCGGGTATGAGAAACGGGATTGATAGCTTCCAGCACGCTGTACCCAAGGGCTGTCTCCCCTTCCATTAAAAGCGCTTTTGCAAGCCAAACGGCACCGTGGGTATATTGACCGCCATTTTCCCGGATGCCCGGCGGATATGACGCAATATAGCCTACGGATTTCATTTGAGAGAAAGACGGCGCCAGCAGACGGATCACGCCGTGTTCAAAATCCGCCAGGTATTTTACCGCAGTTTCCAAAGCGAGCTTAACTCGCTTGCCGTCGCCAAAGCCGCTGATGCACGCCCAAGATTGAGCAATCGAGTCGATGCTGCATTCTGCCGACGCACTGCTGCCCAAGACAGTTCCGTCGTCGCAAAACGCCCGCAAATAGCGGTCCCCGTCCCATCCGTGCCGTTCCGTCGCCTCACGTAAACGTTCCAACGTATCTTTCAACGTGCGCCGTTCTTCCGCGTTTTCCGGGCAAAACAGCGCCGAAAGTTCAACGTACCGCGCAATTACATCTTGTAAAAACCAGGAAAGCCATACGCTTTCTCCAATGCCTTGAATGCCCACCTCCGACATACCGTCGTTCCAATCACAGGAACCGATCAAAGGCAGCCCGTGAGGACCGGTTTGAAGGCTTCTTTGGATGGCCCGCTTCAAATGTTCATATAAAGGCGCCGATGCGCCTGTTTCCGGTACTTCATAGCGATCCCGTTCTTCCGGAGAAAGGGGTACAGACCGCAAAAAGGAAACCGATTCACCCAGCAGCGCCTGATCGCCGGTGCAGCGCACGTACTCCGAGGTTACGTAGACCAACCACAAAAGATCGTCGGAGCAATGGGTTCTGACACCGGCGCCGCTACCGGGATGCCACCAGTGTTGCACATCCCCTTCTTCGTATTGCCTGGACGCGTGGAGCAAAATTTGTTCCCGCACCCGATGGGGCGATGCATAAAGCAACGCCAATACGTCTTGCAGTTGATCCCGAAATCCGTAAGCACCGCCGGATTGATAGTAACCGCTTCGCCCATCTAAACGGCAGGACTTGACTTGATACAAAAGCCACCCGTTCATCAATACGTCCAAAGACGCATCCGGCGTCGCAATGCGCAGGGTACCCAGTATGGATTCCCACCCCTCTTGAACCGCCTCCAAGGGAAAATCCGGCAAAAAATTTTCGTTTCCCAAACCATCCGCATCGCCGAAATAAAAAGAGATTTCCGCAGGTACATTCTGTTTCAGCCGCAGATTTAATTCCAATGTAACACAGTCCCCTTTTTGGAACACCCTGACGTTTGGTAAACTGCAACGAATGAAAATCCGGTTTTGAACCTTGCAACCATAGAGCATTTTCTCGCAAGGCAATTTTCCCGGAAGGAAGCCATCCAGCCGCACTTCGTAGGAAAGGACTACAGACGCATCTTCCCGAGGGAGAATCGTTAACGCCGTGCATTTTACGTTTGCATCCGCCGCTGCGTATACCCGCAAAGACGTAGAAAACCGGCCACGCACGCCAACCTTCGGCCGTTCAAAAACGGCGTACCCTTTTCCAAAACGAACCCGATCCCCCTCCATGCGAAGGCGAGGAATACAATCGTAATGCACACCGTCTTCCTCCGCGATGATCACGCGCTCGTTTACAGGATCGTGTACCGTCTGGCAGAGCCAAGGCGTAAGACGTCCGGACTGACTGTTGCCGCTCCATACAAACCCGCCGCCGCTGTCTGAAATCAAAAAACCGAAAGGGCGACCGGAAACACACGTGATGCAATTCACCCAGGGCATAGGCGTAGGTTGCAGAGAGTCGATGACGTACTCACCTTTTCGGGCATCAAAACCGCCGAAACCATTGTAGAAAAGAAGATCCATTTTACACCTCACATCCAGAACACCAAATCGCTGGCCGCAATCAAAGGTTGCACGTTCTTCCCCTCTGCCGGCACCACAACCACCAACTCTCCATGGGCGCCCATCGCCCCGGCAAGTGCCCGCTGCGCCAGGCGATCCGCAAGTTCCCGGATGGGACTTAAATACGATCCGTCGTCAAAGGCCACAATCACCAAATCCACGGGAAACGCCCGAAAGCTGAGCATGCACCAAAAGCGCACCATTTTCTCTAAAGCGTGAGAATTTTCAATTCGGCGCATCATAACGGTAACAAGAGGCTTGTCGCCGGAAATTCCAAAGGCGTATAGTTTTTCCCGTAAGGCGCCGGCAGATTCCCAAATTTGTTCATTGGGTACTTCAGATAGTACAGGCGTTGCACCACCGATGCCAAATCGAAGTAAATCCGCAGATAAATCCATAAAATACCGCCATTCTCCGCTTTTCAGATTAAGGTGTTCCCGCTCCACTAAAGAACGGGTCCGGGCCAATTCAAAAGCGCCTTTTGCCAAAGCAAATTCACGGTATTTCAAAAGCCGTTCTTTACAAGCCTGCACGCTGTCCGCAAAACCGGTACAAACCCAGGCGTAACGAGTTTCTGTATGAAGATATTTTCGAATAGCAAAGCAAGGCGTGACCGGCGCCCCCAACGTTTTAGACAGCGGTTTTCCTTGTCGCACGGCATCCGGCACACCGCTGTCGTTATTCCTGCCGTAGACGCTGCATAAATCCGTATCAAATTCACCGGTTTCCGTTGCAAGCTCTCCATCTGCAAAAAAACCAAAGAAGGCGTATACCGGCTGTTCTGTATTCCCCCGGGGATTTCGGGTTGCCACAAGCCCCAAGAAACGGTCTTCTTCGAAGACGGCTTGGGTGGTAATAAATAAATCACTAAAGGAGGGGTGGGCCCAATAAGAAGAAAGGGTGTTCATCGTAATCTCCGCAAACGCTGTAAGGGCAATGCGCCGTTTGTCTTTCGGTTCCCCTTCCCGTGTCCGGTCTGTAAAATGCAGCATACGAATTTCCGTATCGTCTTCTGCACATACACACACTTCCTCTTCCACGCAGCCCGCTTCCGTACTGCGTTTATAAACGGTTTTTTCCGGATAGAAAGTACCTTCCTGAATATGTCCCATTTGCTGGCTTCCCACGTATACGTGCACACCGCTTCCCTGATTCAAAGCCGACACAGTACTGTATTTCGTCAATAAAAGCGCGCCCCTTCCGGAAAGTCCGTTTCCACTGTCGTCTGTTACAACGGTATAGCGACCGTTGGATAAAATATTCACCGCACCGGAACCTCCGCTAAACGGCCGTTCTTCCGGCGGATAATGGGATTGGAATTCCTGTTTCTTCCAAAGGCGTACCGTTTTAGGTGTAGCCGCAGGCAATCGGTAACGGCTGTATTGTTTCGGTTTGTTTTCTTGGGCGTAGATTTGAAGTGCCCGCATTTCCGCTCCTTCTAACAGACCCCGGGAAATCAGGTCATCCCCCATTAGATTGGCAATGCCGCACAGGCTCATCCCCAAGTGATGGGCCATAAAGCAGTACACCACACCCTCCCGGCCTTTTGTATAGTCCACCGCCTCATAGTATCCATACCGGCCCCAAGCGCCGGCTTTCTTAAAATTGCGTAAATTGCGCAGCACGCGAGCGGGCATTCGGGGAAAAGCCATAATCGATGCATAGGGCGCCGTCACACAGGAAAAATCATTTTTTTCTTGTACGGACAGCGTGGGCACGCCAAAGGCTCTGTATTTATAATTCATATTCAGATCCATTACGTTGTAGCAAGATTCCGAAACGCCCCAAGGAGTTCCCTGTTTCTGGCCTTCCCTGATTTGAATTTCCAACATCATGGCCGCAGTTTCGTCCCATAAGGACCCCTCCGGCGCCTGTAAGAACAAATCCGGCAGCAAGTATTCAAAAGCCGTTCCCGACCAGGATTGCAACACACCGCGACCATTATCGCTTCTGCGTCTTCCCATGCGGGTAAAATGTTCTTCCGGCACGTCTCCTTTTGCCGCCGCCACAGCGCTCATCAGCCGGGCTTCTGAAACCGCAATAT
The DNA here is from genome assembly GCA_017935905.1 of Clostridia bacterium. Lineage (GTDB taxonomy): Bacteria > Bacillota > Clostridia > UBA1212 > UBA1255 > RGIG9099. The sequence goes on from JAGBGO010000071.1 coordinate 19,451, forward strand.
CGTAATGAGAATCCGAAAGTTTTCCTTCTCTTACGTGATAGCCGATGGAGAAAAGTCCTTTCTCCCGGTCAAACAGGAAACCAAATTCCGTTTGGGTGCAAAAAGCTTTCATCCGGGCGATCAGTATCGAAGCCGTCTCCCCTACGTCCTCCCTTTCTAACGATCGGTGTGTTTCGCAAAAAGCCAACAATTTCCCTCCGTAAATTGCCCCATCCGTATTTTCTTGGTGGCGTGACACTTGGTTTTTGCAAGCGTCCAGCAGCGCACACCAGCGATTTTGAAGAGTTTGTTCGGCAATTTTTTCATCTTCCAACTGCAAGCGAAAATGTTCCCGCTCCTTTCGGGCAAAAGATTTCTGTTGACCGGAGGCTTCTTGGACGCACAAGCAAAGAGCCTGCAACCCGCCAAAATACCGATCGGCTTTCGCCCGAACTGTTTGGGCTTTTTCGCCGGAAAGATTCCGCAAAATGCCGCAGGCGGCCAATAAGCACGCCACCAAATTGCCGCTGTCTACACTGGACACAAAACGAGGCTCTAATGGTGTCAACGTAACGGTATCGTACCAGTTATATAAATGGCCGTGCATTTTTTCCATTTGAGAAAGCGTATCCATGACGCTGCCAATGGTTTTGCAGGTTTCACCAAGCGTCATATAGCCAAAACACCCTGCAACAGCGGCAGACAGCACCATAAAGCCAATATTCGTAGGAGACGTACGGTGGGCCACGGCATAAACCGGTTTAAACTGCACGTTATCCGGCGGCAGAAAGTGATCGCCGGCCACGGCATAATCTTCGTAGTACGCCCAGATTTTTCGTGCCAGCACGGAAATCTCCTCCTGTTCTTTCTTCGAAAGAGAAGCAAAACCGCTTTTGCTGCGTATCCTTCGCTCCGAAATGCTCAACCGGTAGAACAGTGCCGGGGAGAACAGCCAAAGCGTCCCAAATGCCAGTGCAAAAAGGGCGCCCCACACAGGGAGGTACAAAGAAAAAAGAATGGCAAGTGCTCCCCACACACAAGACGCCACCATCTGGCGGTAATAAGCACTTAAAGATTGCCCGCTTTTCAGTTCAGCGTCCCGGGCAGTGACCCAAGAAAGCAAATGTTTGCGGGAGTGCAACACTCGGTACAAAGTACGCACAATGGCGTCTGCACACCGATAGGATTTTTCCGGAAGCATCAGCACTTCAACAAAGCCTCGGATCAAGGTTTCTTTGCATGGGTGCATCAGGAATTCCCGCACAGCATAAAGGAGAAAAAGCAGGAACCAAAGATACCAAAGGCCGGGTATGAGCAGCAAACCGCCGAAGAACAACAACGCTGCAAACACCGGCGCCCCACTGCTTCGCAGATTGCCGTGCATAATGCGTAAATAGGTGGCACCCAGGGGATTTTTACGCAAATTGCCCCTTTGATCCGGAAAAAACTTTCGCATATAAGGAATGAGTTGCCAATCCCCTCGAATCCACCGATGCATTCTTTTCAAATACCCGGGCACGTCTTTGGGAAAAGACTCGTAAAGCCGCACTTCCGAAGCGAATCCCGCCCGCAGAAAAGCGCCTTCAATCAAGTCGTGGCTGAGCAACGTTTCCGGTGCAAATGGGCTATCTACCAACAGCCGGTACAAATCCGGAATATAAATGCCTTTGCCGGAGTAAATACCGCAACCGGTTTTATCAAAATAATACTCCGACGTACGTCCCCCGTAGCCGCTAAAACCGTTTTCCCCACCCATAATCTTTGCAAAAGGCGTAATTTCCCGATCCGCTCGAAAAACGGCAGCCGAAGGGGCAATTAAACCGTGACCGCGAACCACCACGGGAAGCGATCCCGTATCGTCCACCACCGGCTTGTTCAGGGGATGCTCCATTTGTTCAACCAGACGTACCAT
>JAGBGO010000072.1 GCA_017935905.1 Clostridia bacterium
AGGATAACGTAGCGTCTGTGAAAACCATCGTAAAAAATGGTGGCGTGCCGGAGCGGGAGTTTGAGGCAGAAGGAAAGCCGGCAAGGATGTACGTGATTGAGTTGTAAAAGTGAAAAGGAAGTATTGAAAATGAGCAAGATTAACATTTTGCATTACATAGAAGGTGCAAAGCAAGCGGAGGGGCTGACCGTCATTATTGACGTATTTCGTGCCTTCTCGTTAGAGTGTTATTTATATGATATGGGCGTAAAAGAAATTCGTCCCATGGGCACCATTGAAGAGGCCTTCCGGTTAAGAGAAACTTTGGATAACAGTCTTTTAGTCGGTGAGCGTCGCGGTAAAATGTGTGAAGGTTTTGACTATGGAAATTCCCCGTCTTCCGTAAGCAGGGAGAAAGTGGAGGGTAAAACCATTATCCATACCACAAGCGCAGGAACCCAGGGCATTGTGAATGCTACGGGTGCAAGTGAGATTATCACAGGGAGCCTTGTGAATGCAAGGGCCGTTGCTAAGTATATCCAAAGTAAAAATCCTGAGGTGGTGTCCCTGGTTTGTATGGGTAACAATGGCGTGACGCAGGCTTTGGAAGATGAACTTTGCGCCGAGTATATCAAAAGTATTCTGGAAGGAAATGAATTGCAGGATATGAAAGCGCGTACAGAAGAATTGCAGTTTACAGGCGGCAGGCATTTCTTTGATGAAGCGCAGAAAGAGGTTTTTCCGACGGCGGATTTTTGGATGTGTATTCAGTATAACAAGTTTCCTTTTATCATTCGGATCGAGAAGGATGAGGTTGGGTATGTAGCGAGGAGAGTGGGAAATGAAACTTTTATTTAAACAAAGAATGTTTTCTTGGTTTCATAGTTATGATATATACGACGAAATGGGGCGCACACTATTCACGGTAAAAGGTGAACCGTCATTGGGGCATTGCCTTAGAATTTATGATGCCAATGGAAATGAATTGGGTATGATACAGGAAAGATTGTTTAAATTAATGCCGAAATTTGATCTATATTTGGGCGGTAATTGTGTTGGGAGCATAGCGAGGGAATTTACCCTTTTTAGTGCGAAGTATGATATTGATTACAATGGCTGGCATGTAGAAGGCGATTTTTTCGGATGGGACTACGAGATTAAAAATCGTGCCGGAACATGCATAGCAACCGTGAGCAAAGAACTCCTTAATTGGACAGATACCTATTCCATTACTGTGGAGAATCCTCAAGATGCATTGTGTGCATTGATGGTGGTACTTGCAATTGATGCAGAGAAGTGTTCGAGGAATTAATGAGGTGGCGGTTGCACATAATTTAAGATAAAGGATATGACAAATTGATTGAATATAGAGCGGTAAAAACAGACGCCGACTGGCGCAATATTTCAAAACTATATAAAAAAGCCTTTCCGCTTATGGAGCGAAAGCCCTTGAGTCTGATTCGTTCTACTCATAAAAAGAACAAGGCGGATGTGTGGCTGATTGAAGAAGAAAATGAATTCAAAGGCTTTGCAATTACCATGAACAGCCATGATTTGGTAATGCTTGATTATTTTGCGGTAGCAGAAGAAGCTAGAGGTCAGGGCTACGGCAGCAGTTGCTTAAAATGGTTACAGGAGCAGTACAAAGACTATCGTTTCTTTCTGGAGATTGAGAGCGTTTATGTGAAAGCAAAGAATATGGAACAACGCATCGGCCGTAAAGCCTTTTATGAGAGGAATGGGATGCGTGAAGTTGGTATTGTTGCCAAAGTGTTTGGCGTGGAGTTGGTAAGTATGGGGTATGACTGTGCGTTGACTTTTGAGGAGTATAAAAAATTGTACACGGATTGCTATGGCAAATTGGTGGGAATGAATATAAAGAAAGTAAAGCGCGAGTTGAAAGAAAAGAATGTCTAAGTGGACGTAGTGCCACTCAGAGTTGCCAAAACGCAAAAGCAAGTTGATAGATTTTTAAGTA
>JAGBGO010000073.1 GCA_017935905.1 Clostridia bacterium
ACGTCACATTTTCTCCATAATCACGGCATCTTCATTGCCGGTATAATACCCTTTTCTTTTTCCGATGACTTGAAAACCCATTTTACCGTACAATGCTTGTGCCGCAACGTTGGACGCCCGCACTTCCAGAAAAACCTTCTCTACACCCCGGTCATGCAAATGGGCGAGCACGCTCATTAGCAGTTGCTCTCCAATCCCCTGTCTCCGATATGCCGGCATCACGGCAATACGAAGGAGTTCCCCTTCATCCAGGGACACCGAAGCGCAGGCATACGCGACAAGTTGCCCTTCCCGGGTAAAAGTTTCCCAAACGTAATGCGGCTGTTCCAAACAAGACTGAACAACCCCCACAGACCAAGGGTCGTTAAAACAAGCCTGTTCAATTGCTGTAATCTCTTGTGCTTTGTCCATCAGCCCCAGTCCTTCATATAATCAATATCAATGGCGTTGCAGTCAAAGACAGATTTATCCGGTGCATCCCGGTAAATCGAAAAGGCTAAATTTGCCAAGTCTTCCATTTTTCCGGGATGATCCGCTGCATCCACAATGCGGCACCGCGCACCCAAACCCTGCATCAATATCTCCACGATGGTGGGATTTAACGTACCGTCTCCGCACGCAAGCATTGTTTCGTTTTCAAATTCGCTTAAAAAGGCCTCCAGCGTGTCTCGTACGGGGCGAACGAATCTCGCACCGATTCTTTCCTTGCCGCGGTAGAAAGCGCCGTAAGCCCTGGTATTTCGCGCGTCAATCAAAGGGCAAATAATTTCGTCTACCTGAGAGAAAGATGCCGCGATGGCATCTAACGTATTTACGCCCACCAAAGGAATGCGAAGCGCATAAGCCATAGTCTTTGCCGTCACAACGCCAATGCGAAGGCCGGTAAACGAGCCGGGGCCTTTTGTGACCCCAATTAAGTCTAATTCTTTTGCCGCTATGCCGCAGTCCGCAAGAAGCGTTTCGATCGCCGGTAAAAGCTTCACGGAATGTCTCCGCTTATCATCCACCGTAATTTCCTTTCGAAGCACACCGTCTTCTGTCAGTGCAACTCTTGCTAAATTACATGCTGTGTCTATCACTAAAATCTTCATAACCGTTCCCCCTCCGGTAAGCAAATGGTAATTTCTCGATGATTCGGTGAAACGTGGTCCATCCGACGAATATCAATCTTAAAAATGCGGCCGGCCCGTTCTTCGATTTCCGGAATTAAATCCGCCCATTCAATGACACAGATCCCGCCCCGCTCTAAATAATCCTCAAAACCGATTTCAAACAGCTCGTCGTAAGAGCCCAATCGGTAAATATCAAAATGAATCAGCGGTATGCGTCCGCCGTCGTACTCATTTACAACGGTAAAAGTCGGGCTGGTAATGTAGTCTTCTATTTCCAGTGCCCGGGCAATTCCCCCTGTAAAATGGGTCTTCCCTGCACCTAAGTCACCGGTAAGCAGCACAACGTCACCGGAAGCTAAGATTGCGCCCAAACGCGTTCCAAGCTGCATGGTTTCTTCTTCCGTTGTTGTAGTGACTGTAAATGCTTCCATAGTCTTCCTTCTTTGTCATTAGGCTATAAGAACCCCGAAAGAAGCCTTCCGGGGTTCTTGCTGAACAAATATAAAAGTTGTAGGCGAAGAATTAACGCTTGGAGAACTGAGGTGCTCTTCTTGCTTTCTTCAAACCGTACTTCTTTCTCTCCTTCATTCTGGGGTCTCTGGTCAAGAAACCTTCCTTCTTCAGGTCAGCTCTCATCTCAGAATCCAATTCAAGAAGGGCTCTGGAAATACCGTGACGGATTGCACCGGCTTGGCCTGTGTAACCACCGCCTGCTACCTTGCAGTTTACGTCCAACTTACCGTTCATACCAACCAACTCCAAGGGCTGACGAACGATGAGTTTCAATGTTTCCAAACCGAAGTACTCATCAATGCTCTTACCGTTAATGGTAATTACGCCGGTACCGGATACAAGTTCAACTCTTGCGACCGACTTCTTTCTTCTACCTGTTGCAAAATAACGATCTGCCATTTCTGTATCCTCCCTTCATCAAATCTCGTAAACTTCCGGCTTTTGTGCCTGATGCTCATGCTCTGCGCCTGCATAAACTTTAAGCTTTCTGAACATCTGACGACCTAAAGCGTTCTTCGGAAGCATACCGCGAACAGCTTCCTCTACAGGGAGAATGGGGTGACGAACCACCATATCCTTGTAAGTAACCTCTTTGAGGCCACCCGGATAACCTGTGTGATGACGGTACAGTTTCTCGTTTACTTTGTTACCGGTAAGTACAACCTTGTCCGCATTGATTACGATAACGAAATCGCCCATATCCTGGTTCGGTGTATACTCGGGTTTGTGCTTACCCATCAAAATCTTAGCAACCTCTGTGGAAAGTCTTCCAAGAGTCTTGCCCTTTGCATCTATGAGATACCACTTCTTGTTGGAAGCGGCAAGATCCGCTGCCTTTGCTACATACGTTCCCATACTTTGATTTACCTCCTACTGATAATATGCCACCCTGCGGGGCAACGATGGCTATATTACCACACATTTTTTGGATGCGCAAGCCCTTTTTGCTGTAAAATCAAAATATATCTCTTTTTCTTGCTATTTCTCTTTGTTTTTCTCTTTTTCTCTTTGTTTCTCACTTTTCATTTCATTTTTCTCACTCCTTGTATTTGAAGGGCTCTCAGTTGGTAAAAATCATAGCTTTCCAACCTTCGATCCTGTGCATCATCAGAATGCGCGCATACCAGGACCGTAGGTTTTATTTGCGTAATAAGGAGCGAATGGTAGAATTGTCCATTTTCCCGCCCCAGTTGCACCACGTCGCCCGGTTGCAAATCAGATAGCCGCGCCTCCGTTCCAAAAGGTCCCACCCCTTTGTTGGTGGTAAGAAATTGATATAAATACTGTACACCGCTCCAAGACGCTGATCTGGACTGCAAACTATTATAATACCATCCGGTCACCGGCGTGTAATTCATCGTTTTTGAGCCGGCAAAAATGCATTGGGAAACAAAACTAGTGCAATCTCCGCCGATTTTACTGAAATCATAGTATTTGGGATTGCGGGACAGCGCCCAAGTGCGCGCGTATTGGACCGCTTTAGATCGGTCGTAGGGTAAAATGATCATAAAAAACACCTCTTGCTACTGATATATGCCCGGCTCTTGCAGATGTTTTTAAAATATGTTATATTATATTGGCTTTGGAAGTATAGCTCAGCTGGTTAGAGCATTCGCTTGACGTGCGAAAGGTCTAGAGTTCGAATCTCTCTACTTCCACCAGAACTCGAAAGACCACCTCCTTATCAGGTGGTCTTTTGCATTAAAAAGGAGTGTGCCACTATGAAATTAATGATTGCATCGGATATTCACGGTTCTGCCCTCTATTGCGGCAAACTTTTGGAGGCTTTTCAACAAGAGAAAGCCGATAAATTATTGCTTTTAGGCGATATTCTTTATCACGGTCCCCGAAATGCACTGCCGGAAGAATACGATCCGAAAGTCGTGGCCGCTATGCTAAATGCCATAAAAGAGCAAATTTTATGTGTTCGGGGCAATTGTGAAGCCGAAGTGGATCAAATGATGTTGGATTTTCCCGTTATGGCAGACTACGCGCTCCTCTCTTTGGACGGTATCAATTTGTACGCAACCCACGGTCATTTAGCCGAGCCGCCTATGAACCAGGGCGACGTACTGGTGAGTGGTCACACTCACGTACCCACGTGGCAGAACAGACGTTTTAATCCCGGATCTGTTTCTATTCCTAAGGAGAATTCTCACCACGGTTACATCATTTACGCCGAAGGCACCTTCACCTGGAAAGATTTGGATGGAAACATAATACACACACGCACGTTATAAGGATCATTTTGGGCGCATACGCAAAAAATTTCCTATACGACCAAAAATTGGGCGCATACGCAAAAATTTACGTATACGCCCAATTTCATTTTACCATCCAACTGATTCTTAGTACGCCTTGCCCCAAACCACCATTTTCTTGGCAGGTTTGCCGCAGCAAACGCACACGTCGGACAATTCCTCTTGTTCGAAAGGCATACAGCGAGAGGTTGCCTGAGTATCTTCCTTAATCTTCAGCTCACACTCTTTGTCGCCGCACCACATTGCGCGAACGAAGCCGGGTTTCTCTGCAATGATTTCCTTAAAGGTGTCATAATCCACCGCATCATAAATACGGCTTTCACGCATTGCCAAAGCCTTCTCGTACAAAGCATCATGCAAGGTGTTCAAAAGTTCTCCTGCCTTCTCGCCGATTTCATCCAAGGAAACAATGGTCTTCTCACCGTTGTCACGGCGAACTGCCACACACTGATTCTGTTCTAAATCTCTGGGACCCACTTCAATACGAAGAGGCACGCCTTTCATTTCATACTCCGCAAACTTCCAGCCGGGCATCTTGTCGGAATCATCCAACTTCACGCGGTACTTCTTGGAAAGTTCGTCTTTCAATGCGCGGGCGCGCTCCAAAACACCTTCTTTGTGAGCTGCAATAGGAACAATAACAATTTGAATCGGTGCAACCGCCGGAGGCAATACCAAGCCGTTGTCGTCGCCGTGTACCATAATAATGGCACCGATGGTACGGGTACTAAGGCCCCAAGATGTCTGATGTACGTACTTCAAAGTATTATCCTTATCCGTATACTGAATATCAAACGCTTTTGCAAAACCGTCACCGAAATTGTGGCTGGTAGCAGACTGCAAAGCCTTACCGTCGTGCATCATAGACTCAATGGTGTAGGTCGCTTCTGCACCGGCAAACTTCTCTTTATCTGTCTTACGACCCTTGATAACGGGAATGGCAAGCGCTTCTTTGTAGAAGTCCGCATAAACGTCCAACATACGAATGGTTTCTTCTTCCGCACCTTGTGCGTCAGCGTGAGCCGTATGGCCTTCCTGCCAATAGAATTCCAAGGAACGAAGGAAAGGACGGGTGGTCTTCTCCCAACGGCAAACGCTTACCCATTGATTATACAATTTCGGCAAATCTCTGTAGGATTGAATCACGTGAGAATAGTGATCGCAGAACAACGTTTCAGAGGTAGGACGAACACAAAGACGCTCGGTGAGTTTCTCTTCGCCGCCATGGGTAACCCAGGCAACTTCCGGTGCAAAACCTTCAACGTGATCCTTCTCTTTTTGAAGCAGGCTTTCGGGGATGAACATAGGCATTGCCACGTTCTCGTGTCCCAAATCCTTAAAACGCTTATCCAGAAGATGCATAATGTTTTCCCAAATAGCGTAACCGTAGGGACGAAGAATCATACAACCACGAACACTTGCGTAGTCAATCAATTCTGCTCTTAAAACAACGTCTGTATACCACTGTGTGAAATCTTCACTCATAGGCGTGATGGCTTCTACCATCTTCCCCTTATTCTTCTCTGCCATAATCGATCTACTCCTCTCTCGCCTTACGCTTTCTTTGCCCAGGTATCCTTCAAAGATACGGTGCGGTTAAACACAGGCTTTTCCTGCGTATGATCATCATCACTGCTGAAGAAGCCATTCCGAAGGAACTGGAAGTGGGCGTTCTTCTCACAAGCCGCTGCATAAGGCTCTACAAATGCATTTTTACAAACAACTAAGGACTCCGGATTCAGTTTTTCTTCCCAAGAGCGTCCGTCGGAATCATCCATGGGGGCGGGGTCGCTGAACAACTGATCGTACAAGCGAATTTCCGCAGGAACCGCATCGTGGGCGCTTACCCAGTGAATGGTTCCCTTTACCTTGCGACCCTCTAACCAACCACCGCGAGATGCAGGATCGTAGGTGGCGTGTACCACGGTTACGTTGCCCTCTGCGTCCGTCTCATAGGACTCACAGCGAACGTAGTACGCATATTTCAAACGAACTTCATTGCCGGGGAACAACCGGAAATACCCTTTCACAGGTTCTGCCATAAAGTCTGCCCGTTCGATATAAAGCTCGCCGGAGAAAGAAACTTTTCGCTTGCCCATTTCCGGATTCTCCGGATTCACGTCCGCTTCAAATTCTTCAACCTGTCCTTCCGGATAGTTGTCGATCACCAAACGAATGGGATCCAAAACTGCGGAAGCACGGGGCGCCACTTTATTCAAATCGTCGCGAATACAGTATTCAAGCAAGGAATAATCCACCGTGCTATTGCTGGTAGAAACGCCAACGGTCTGAATGAAATTCTTAATGGAGTTCGGCGTATAGCCGCGACGGCGAAGTCCGCACAGCGTAGGCATTCTGGGATCGTCCCAACCACTTACAATGCCGGTTTCCACCATCTGGCGAAGGTAACGCTTACTCATCATAGTGTAAGTCAAATTTAAACGGGCAAATTCCGTCTGATTGGGCGCCGGATCAAAAGGTCCGCACTTCTCAACAACCCAGTCATACAAAGGACGGTGGTCCTTAAACTCAATACTGCAAAGAGAATGGGTGATTCCCTCAAAAGCATCCTCCAAAGGATGGGCAAAATCGTACATAGGATAAATGCACCAATTGTTACCGGTCTTATGGTGATGGGCGTGCAAGATTCTGTAAATAACAGGATCTCTCATGTTCATATTGGGGCTTGCCATATCAATCTTGGCGCGAAGTACCCGAGAACCGTCTTCAAACTCCCCTGCCTTCATACGGGCAAACAAATCTAAGTTCTCCTCTACACTGCGGTCTCTGTACGGGCTGTTCTTACCGGGCTCCGTCAAAGTTCCGCGGTACTCCCGCACCTCGTCGGGGCTCAGTTCGCACACGTAGGCAAGGCCGCGCTTGATCAAGGATACGGCACATTCATACATACGGGTAAAATAGTCGGAAGCATAATACACGTCTCCCGCCCAGTCGTAACCCAGCCAGTGAATATCCTCTTTAATGGCATCTACGTACTCCGTGTCTTCCTTGCTGGGGTTGGTATCGTCAAAACGAAGGTTACACAAACCGCCGTATTTCTCCGCCGTACCGAAGTCAATGCACAAAGCCTTGGCATGTCCAATATGAAGATAGCCGTTAGGCTCCGGTGGAAAACGGGTGTGTACGGTCTTTCCGTAATAACGTCCGCCTTCTTTCAGGTCCTCGTCAATCATATCATGAATAAAGTTCGTATTGTTCTCCATTTTTGTTAGCCTCCCAGCATGTCGATACCGATTTCAATTCGACGAATGGTTTCTGTCTGTCCTAAAATTTCTGCAAGCTCCGTTGCACCGCCCGGGCTTACGTCACGGCCGGAAAGCGCCGTACGAAGGGGCCACAGCAGTTGACTGTTCTTCATTTCAATAGTGCCGGCAAGTCCGCAAATTTCACCGTACAAGTCATTGGAAGCCCAAACACCTTTGTAATTTTGGAAGAAACGAAGCAACTCTTTCAGCGCTACCAAGGAATTCTCCTCGTCCGTCTTCATCTTCTTGTGGCAGAACAGCACCGTGTCATAATCCGGTAAATTGCCAAAGAAAGAAATACGCTCCGGAATATCACTCAGAATAACGGTTCTGGGCTGTACAAGGCCGGCAATCTTGGTAAGCACGGCTTCATCGGCTGCCAATTCCTCCCCTAAACCTTCCGTAAGCCAAGGCTTCGCAGCCTCTAAGAAAGCCTTCGGACTCATACGGCGGATGTACTCCCCGTTCATCCATTTTAACTTCTCAATATCGAAGATCGCCGGAGATTTGGAAAGACCGTCCAGGGTAAAAGCCTTCTCAAGTTCTGCCAGTGTAAAGAACTCTTCGCTGCCTCCCGGGCTCCATCCAAGAAGGGCAATATAATTCAAAATCGCTTCAACCAAGTACCCCTTGTCCACTAAGTCCAAAAAAGAAGCATCGCCGTTTCGCTTAGAAAGTTTCTGGTGAGCGTCTTTCATAATAGGCGGCAAATGGATGTAGGTGGGAATCTCCCAACCGAAAGCCTCGTACAGTTTATTGTACTTGGGCGTCGAAGACAAATATTCGTTTCCACGTACTACGTGGGTAATCTTCATCAAATGGTCATCTACCACGTTTGCAAAATTGTACGTAGGCAAGCCATCGGACTTCAAAAGCACCTGATCATCCAAAGTCTTGTTCTCCACGGTAATATCCCCGTATACAAGGTCGCTGAAAGTGGTCGTGCCGTCTACCGGCATCTTTTGACGAATAACGTAAGGCACACCGGCCTTCAAATTTGCCTCAATTTCCTCTTTCGACAAATTCCGGCAATGGCGGTCATAGTTAAAAGACGTACCCAACTGGCTGTCCCCTGTCTTTAAGGAATCCAAACGCTCTTTGGTGCAGAAGCAGTAGTAGGCATGTCCGCTTTCCACTAACTTCACCGCATACTCTTTATATAAATTCCGGCGCTGGCTCTGGATATAAGGGCCGTACGCCCCTTCTTTGCCGGGACCTTCATCAAAACCGATGCCCGTGAGCGCCAGCGTGTTAAACACAGCGTCCATAGCGCCCTCTACGTAGCGCTCTTGGTCCGTATCTTCAATACGCAGCACAAAGGTACCGTCGTTTACCCGCGCAATTAAATACTCATATAAACATGTACGGAGATTTCCGATATGCATATAGCCCGTCGGGCTGGGTGCAAAACGTGTTCTTACATTCTCCATGAAAAAATTCCCCTTCCGGTGGTAAAATATTCATTCGATTATCATAGCGTATTATGGGGCAAATGTCAAAGCATTTTCACAAATTCTTCCTCTGAAATCACAGGAATTCCCAGTTGTTGTGCCTTGGTTAATTTACTGCCTGCTTCCTCCCCTGCAAGCACGTAATCTGTCTTGGCAGAAACGGAAGAAGAACAGTGCCCGCCCCGGGCTTCAATGAGTTTCTGGACTTCCGATCGCTTCATGGTAGGAAGGGTACCTGTGAGTACAAACGTTTTACCGGTAAATACGCCCTCCGACGTATCCACCGCCGCTTCCTCCAACGTCAAACCCGCCTCTTTCAGGCGCCGAATGATTTCCAAGGACTGGGGATTATTAAAGAACGTGCGAATACTGGTAGCGGTAATCAACCCGATGTCTTTGACCTGAGCAAGTTCCTCGCGGCTAGCCTGCATCAGCGCTTCCATAGAGCCAAACGCTTTGGCAAGGTCCTTAGAGGCCCCTACACCCACTTGGCGAATGCCAAGACCGTAAATCACCCGATACAGCTCGTTTTGTTTGGTCTTCTCAATGGCCTCCAAGAGATTGTCCACGGACTTCTCTCCCATACGCTCGATGCCAAGCAGTTCCTCCCGATGATCTTTTAAGGTATAAATATCCGGAATTTCTTTCAGCAAACCGGCATTGACCAACATTTCGATCACGCTGGGGCCCATGCCGTCAATGTTCATAGCATCCCGAGAAGCAAAATGGGTAAGGCCCCGCAGACGCATAGCCGGGCAAGCCACTCCGATACAACGGTAGGCAGCCTCACCGGGTTCGCGCACCACGGGCGAGCCGCACACAGGGCATTCTTCCGGCATGGTAAAATGGATTCTTTCTGTCCCATCTTTTCTTGCCTCTACGTCCACGCTGCATACAGCCGGGATCACGTCACCAGCTTTCATAATCTCCACCATATCCCCGATTTGAATATCTTTCTCCCGGATATAGTCTTCATTATGAAGGGTGGCCTTGGAAATGGTAGAACCTGCCAGAAATACCGGCTCTAAAATCGCCAAAGGCGTCAGCACACCGGTTCTGCCCACTTGCACTTCAATGTTCTTTAAGCGGGTTTTCTTCTTCTCCGCCGGGAATTTATACGCCGTTGCCCACTTGGGAAATTTGGACGTAACGCCAAGTTGCTCTCTTTGGGCAAAATCATCGGTTTTAATCACGGCACCGTCAATATCGTAGGAAAGTCCTTCTCGGGCGTTTCCAATGGCTTCTATGGCCTCCCAAACGGCTTTGGGCGTGTCACACACCTGATATCCGGGGCTTACTTTGAAACCTTGCTCTTTCAGGTACGCAAGGCCTTGAGAATGGGAAGTAATGGCCGGCCCGTCTCCGGTGTCAATCTCCTGAATATTAAAAATAAAGATATCCAATCCCCGCTCCATAGCGATTTTGGAATCCAACTGTCTTAAGGACCCGGCCGCCGCATTTCTGGGATTGGCAAATGTCTGCTCCCCTTTAGCTTCTGCCATTTTGTTCAGTTTCTCAAACTGTTCTCTGGGCATAAATACTTCGCCGCGAACTACCAAGTACGGAATAGGATGCTTTAAGGACAAAGGAATGGACCGAACGGTGCGTAAATTCTCCGTTACTTCTTCTCCCACAAGACCGTCTCCACGGGTAGCGCCTACGGTAAGAAGGCCGTTTACGTAGGTTAGAGCTACGGAAAGACCGTCAATCTTCTTCTCCACCACAAATTTTGTTTCTTCACCGAGAAATTCCCCTTGAATCTTCTCGCAAAAAGCATACACTTCCGGCTCAGAAAACAAATTATCTAAACTTTGCAAAGGAACCCGGTGGGTAAACTTTTGGAAACCTTCCAAAACCGTGCCCCCAACTCTTTTTGTGGGAGAGTCCGGCGTTACAAGGTCCGGATACGTTTCTTCAATGGATACCAGTTCCCGATACGCAACGTCATATTCGTAGTCGCTGACCGTAGGATTGTCCAGCACGTAGTATTCGTAAGCATATTGATTGAGAAGAACCCGCAGTTCTTCTGCCCGTGCCTTCGCTTCTTGATATCCTAAAGAAGTCTCGCTCATCACCGTATTACTCCTTCTTTGATTTCTGACCTAATTTGGATTCTGTTCCGTGAATCAAACGACCGATATTCGCATAGTGCCGCGCAATCAGCAACACTGCCGCAAAAATGCCCAAATAGAACATAGGCGTAAAACCGTAGAACAGCCAAATCCATACAGGCAGCGATAAAGCTGCCACCATAGACCCCAGGGAAACGTAACGGCAAATTGCCACCACGACGATAAACACGCCCAAAGCGCAAAAAGCAGGAATGGTGGAAAGTACTGCAAACACCGCAAAGGACGTCAGTACACCTTTTCCCCCTTTGAATCCAAAATACAAAGGCCAGTTATGACCTAAGATGGCAAAGGCGCCGCCAATACATGCACCTATATCATACCCAATTTCAACGCCCACAAACTTCACAAAGAAGCCGCAAAGGAGCGCCGCCACAACACCTTTCAGTAAATCAACCAAGAAAGTGCCTGCAGCCGCCTTCTTCCCGAAAGTCCGAAGCATATTGGTGGTGCCCGCATTACCGCTGCCGTGGGTGCGAATGTCGGAGCCGTAAAATATTTTAGAAATCAACACAGCACCGTTAATGCTGCCAAGTAAGTATCCAACAATTGCCGAAAGTACAATCCAAAGAATATCCATTGCGCAACCTCCTTACTCCGTATCGTTCTCATCCTTCTCCCGAAGTTTGAAAAGAATCGGGGTGCCTTCAAAACCAAAGCTCTTTCTTAATTGATTCTCAATATAACGCTGATACGAATAATGGAACAAGTCTTTCTTGTTACACTTGATCACAAACGTAGGGGGCTTCACCTTGATTTGGGTCATATAGTACAATTTCAGGCGTTTTCCCTTGTCAGAAGGCGGCTGTACAGCCGTAATCGCTTCTGTCAACACGTCGTTAAGCATACCGGTGGAAACGCGTTTAGAAGCCTCTTGGGAGACTTTTACAATCGTATCATAGAGTTTCACCACCCGCTGACCTGTAAGGGCGGAAATGAACACCACAGGGGCGTACATCATAAAGTTAAACTTCTCCATCACCGCCGTGCGGAACTGATCCATGGTCTTGGTATCTTTCTCGATCAAATCCCATTTATTCACCGCAACCACAATGGCTTTGCCCTGATTGTGGGCATATCCGGCAATCTTGGTATCCTGCTCCGTAACACCGTCCTGAGCATCCACCATAATCACCACTACGTCGGAGCGGTCAATGGCAGTCAAGCTTCGCATAGTGCTGTACCGTTCGATATTGTCTGTAATCTTGCCACGCTTGCGCATGCCGGCGGTATCAATAAAGCAGAACCGCTGTCCGTCTTTCTCCGTATACGTATCAATAGCATCTCTTGTAGTGCCTGCAATATTGCTGACGATCACACGTTCTTCGCCCAAAATCTTGTTAATCAAAGACGATTTACCGGCATTGGGCTTGCCTACGATGGCAACGCGGATGAGTTCTTCATCTTCCTCTTCTTCCTCAACAGGCGGCAGGGCATCGTACACTGCATCCAGCACTTCACCAAGACCTAAGCCGTGGGTAGAGGAAATGGTGAAAAAGTCACCAAGGCCCAAGTTATAAAAATCATATACGTCCGCAGGAGGCTCTCCGATGTTGTCTACTTTGTTTACAACCAAGATCAGTTTCTTTTGAATCTTCCGAAGCATAGTGGCAATTTCCCGGTCGCTGGCGGTCATACCGGCCTGGGCATCTACCATAAACAGCACCACGTCAGCAAGGTCCGCAGCCGCTTCTGCCTGCCGTCTCATCTGCACCAAAATGGTATCTTGAGAGGTAGGCTCCAAACCGCCGGTATCTATGAGGGTAAAAGTTCTTCCTCGCCATTCCACTTTCTCATAAATCCGATCTCGGGTAACGCCGGGGGTATCCTCAACAATGGCAATTCGCTTGCCGGTAACATAATTAAAGAAAGAGGATTTCCCTACGTTGGGTCTTCCTAATATTGCTACAACCGGTGTACTCATACCGTGCCTCCAATCATTGCTTTCACAAAGGCTTCTCCGCTGTCCGGAACCGGAATCACGGGAATGCCCAATTCTTTCTCAATATCGGACACGTGAAGATCGTCTAAGAAAACGTCTTCTCCTGCCCGAAGCATATTCTGTGTAATCAAAAGGGCGTCGCCTAAGTCCTTGCCCTCTAATTGCCGACGCAAATCCTGCCCGGTAATCAAGCCGGCCACAGTTACGTCTTCCCCAAAGAAGTGGTTCTCGATGGCCACGGTTTCTGCATGCAGGTGGGTAAAATGCTTCGATACGTATTCCGCTAACCCTCGTATCACCGGATACGCCGCTTTGCCTGTGGCTAATGTAACCTTTCTAGGGACTGCTTGAGCATACTGCTTGGCAAGGCGCTTGCCTTCTCTTGCTATTATATCACAAACTTCAAAGTCAAGTAAGGCACACATCCCCACACCATTTTCCAATTGAGGAAAATCTTCGTAGGATTCGTATGCAGGTAGCGGCAGTTCCGCTTTCAAATACAGTTCGTCTGCTGCATATACAAATCGGGTGCCTTTCTCCTTAAAAATGCGCTGTTGCCAGCCTTCCACTTGTTCGATCACTTGGCGGCATTCTTCTTTGGTAAAAACTCGTAAAGGCGCCAGTCCCTCCCGATATTTGGTAATCCCCACAGGCACAACGGATACGCTGGCGATGCAATCTGTGCGGGCAGACAGATCCGCTAACGTTCGATCCAGTTCCGCCCCGTCATTGTAGCCGGGACAAAGCACGATTTGTGCATTGACGGCAATGCAGCCTTCCCGAAGAATATCTATTTTCTTTAATACGTCGCCTGCTTTCCTGTGCCCAAGCATTTTGACCCGGAGTTCCGGATTGGTGGTATGGACGGAAACGTTAATGGGCGACATTCTGTACTGAACGATACGATGAAGCTCCCGTTCCGGGATATTGGTTAAGGTAACGTAATTTCCCGTCAAGAAGGACAGTCTAGGATCATCGTCTTTAAAATAGAGGGTTTCACGCATATTAGGAGGCATTTGGTCGATAAAACAAAAAACGCAGTGATTCGCGCAAGCCCTGTCCTCTGCCATCATAGGATTGACAAATTCAAGCCCCAGATCCTCCTCTGCGTCCTTCTCAATATCGACGTAATATTCTTCCCCGTTTGCATCCTCCAATTTCAGAGAAACGTATTCCTCTGTGGTTAAGAAACGGTAGTCAAATATGTCCTGAATCTTCTGTTCATTGACTGATAATAAACAGTCACCCGGCACGATGCCGCCGTCAAAGGCTGCACTGCCGGGTTCTACATGACTTATTAAACCGTTTCGCATAGCCTGGTTTGATTACTCCTCACCCATAGCTACGACTTCGCGACCCTTATAGTAACCGCAGTTTCCACATACAGTATGAGGGAGCTTGTACTCATGGCAGTGCGGACACTTCACGATATTGGGAGCTTCAAGCTTCCAGTTTGCTCTTCTCGTGCGGGTTCTCTGTTTGGACCATCTTTTCTTCGGACAAATCATCTTTGTAACACCTCCTGTGCCTATCGCCTGTAAAACAGACTTGCTTATTATACAGACTCTCCGGGCTACTGTCAAGTACTTTTTTCGTAGATTTTGGATGTATATGAAAAATTTTCACCATACGTCCAAAAAATGGATGTATACGAAAATTTTCACGCATACATCCAAAAATTCAAGCCAACTTATGCCTCAACCAAAGCCTTGGTCTCTCTTGCGATGGCCAATTCTTCGTTTGTGGGGATAATCAGAACTTTAACCTTGGAATCCGGCGTAGAAAGCTCGATAATCTCGCGAGCACGCACGTTATTCTTCTCCAGGTCAATCTTCACACCCATGTATTCAAGGCCTTCACAAGCGTCCTGGCGAACGAATACGTCATTCTCACCGATACCGCCTGTAAATACGATACAGTCAAGGCCGCCCATAGCAGCAGCGTAAGAACCGATGTATTTCTTAATCTGGTAGCCAAAGATATCGCTGGCAAGTTTGGAAAGTTCGTAATTCTCAGAAGAAGGATCTGCAACAGAAATTTCCAGATCGCGCTTGTCGCTGGAGAAACCGTCGGTCAAGCCCAAGAAACCGCACTTCTTATTTAAGTACTCACTCATGGCCTGGCCGTGAAGACCGGTAATTTCTTCCATCTTGCAAACAACACTGGGATCCAAATCGCCGCAACGGGTACCCATTACAACACCGCCCAAAGGTGTAAGACCCATGGAGGTATCGATACACTGACCGTCTTTAACTGCAGAAATAGAAGAACCGTTACCTAAGTGGCAAGTTACGATCTTCAGATCTTTTCTGCCCAGCACTTGTGCAGCCGTTTCAGAAACGTACTTGTGGCTGGTACCGTGTGCGCCATAGCGACGGATGGCATGGTCTTTGTAAAATGAATAAGGAATACCAAACATATACGCCTTCGGAGGCATAGTTTGGTGGAAGGTTGTATCAAATACAACAACGTTAGGAATAGCGCCGAACGTCTTCTGGGCACAACGAAGTCCCTGTACGTGGGCCGGATTGTGTACCGGTGCCAAAGGAGAAATCTCATCAATCTTTTGGATGATAGCTTCTGTTGCAATTTCAGACTTCTTAAAGAACTCTGCACCCTGCACAACTCTGTGACCGATGGCTGTGATCTCACTCTTGTCTGCAACAACCTGAGACTCACCGGAGGTCATCATGTCAACCAATTTATCAAAAGCTTCTGCGTGTGTGGGGAACGGAACTTTCTCTTCGAACTTCTTGTCCCCTGTCTTGTAAGAAATACTGCTTGCAGCCGCATTTCCGATACGGTCGCAAATACCCTTACACATTACGCTCTCGTCGTCCATATTGATCAGCTGGAATTTGAGAGAGCTGGAACCGCAGTTAATAACTAATACCTTCATGGAATAATCCTCCTATATCTTATTGAGCCTGTGCCTGAACAGCGGTGATGGCAACAACGCCTACGATATCCTCTGCAGAGCAGCCTCTGGAAAGATCGTTTACAGGACGTGCAATACCTTGCAAAATCGGGCCGTAAGCTTCAGCCTTTGCAAGACGCTGTACAAGCTTGTAACCAATGTTGCCGGCGTTCAAATCCGGGAATACCAATACGTTGGCATGACCTGCAACCGGGCTACCGGGAGCTTTGGACTGGCCTACGGAAGGAACGATGGAAGCATCTGCCTGAAGCTCGCCGTCCAGCAACAGCTCAGGAGCCTTCTCTTTCGCCATGGCCGTTGCACGAACAACCTTCTCGGTAAGCTCACTGTGGGCGCTGCCGTAAGTAGAATAAGACATCATAGAAACGATAGGCTCTGCGCCAACCAATTGACGGAAGGAAGCTGCAGACTCGATAGCGATATCAGCAAGGCCCTTATCGTCTGGATTCTCAACCAAACCGCAGTCAGAGAACGCGAAGGTTCCTTCGTGACCAAACTGGCAGTTGGGTACGCACATAATAAAGAAAGAGGAAACCATGCTGGTACCGGGCTTCGTCTTCAAAATTTGAAGTGCCGGACGCACGGTGTTTGCAGTAGAATGACAAGCACCGGAAACCATACCGTCAGCCTCGCCCATCTTTACCATCATGGTTGCGAAGTAAACGTAATCCTGCATGGTCTCGGCAGCCTTCTCCGGCGTCATCCCTTTTGCTTTTCTAAGCTCATAGAAAGCGTCTGCGTAAGCAGCGGTCTTCTCATAGGTTGCGGGATTTACAATTCTGCATTTGGAGATATCCAAATCTCCTGCAAGTTCCTTTACCTTCGCCTCGTCACCTACCAATACGATATTAGCAAGTCCCTGCTCCTGAACCATCGCCGCAGCCTTAATGGTACGGATGTCTTCGGTCTCGGGTAAAACGATGGTCTTCATATCGCTCTTTGCTCTTTCGCTGATGCTCTTCAAAAAATCCACTTTGTAGCGCCCCTTTCAAATGTAACTAAATCATAATTTCAAATGGACATAGTCCACAGGGTATTGTAGCACTTTAAGGCGGTGGAATCAAGGGGTGACGGGTAAAAAAGGGATTAAATTCCATACAAAAGACAAGCTTCTTCTAATTTAGCAAAATCGTTGCACCGTCTGGTAAGTGCAGTTGTGTTGCCGTCACGGAGTTTAAGGTTGTATAGTATAGCTGCATTCTTTGTGATTTTCTTTTGAATAGATTTAATATAATAATATTCTGCCCATAGTAACGCTTTATAATGAACATCTTGTTCACTTTGAATATCTACGTAACGATACGCAGACGGTGGAACAGGAAACATATTATTTAAGTTAATAACGGAATACTCCTTTATTTTGATAAAGTCAATGTTTTCTTTCATCTTACGATGTTTCTCTTTGTATGAAGATAACGGCGCAAAATAGTCAAGACCGTGAATATGTAACACAATCCCTATGTATTTACGTGTATGTATTTGTTCCGGCTGTTTATTATGAAAGAGCCGCGGTTCGTAATAAGACAAATACTGAATATATCGAGGATCCACCTCGTACAATCGAATCATATTCTGCTTCCCTCCCCCAGAAAAGCAACAAGGACAAGTAGCTTACTACCTGTCCTTGCAACAATCTTTCGCACTTGGCGTGGCGAAACACGCACGTAATAAATCTCTCACTTAAGGCTGAGAAACGCCTGTAGTTATATTATCCACGAATCCAAAAATTTGTCAAGAAAAATGTTTCGTCGTAATTCGTCGCGGAATCATAGAAACATACTGACCAAGCGAGATGCCAATTTTTCGATACCTAAATGCAGTCCCCTACCGATTCAAAAGCCGGGGACTTTATATCATATAGCAAGAGGTCTCCCACCATCCGGCAGAAGACCTCTATTCTTTCGCACTTGGCGTGGCGAAACACGCACGTAATAACTTTCTCACTCAAGGCTGAGATACGCCTGTAGTTATATTATCCATAAACCATAAAAATTGTCAACACTTTAATTGCGCACGAGCATAGAACTTCTTGTTTTATCTATATCTTTAACAAATGCCTCAATACAATCTTCACTCAAATTCACAGCATAAGTTTCTCCGTTCCATTTCCATTCAAAACCGTTTGATGTTTTAGCAAACTCCAATTGATTATTTTTGACAAAATCATAGTACGAAATTTCACCCGAGCGTTTTAATTGATACACAGCATTCAAGAAAGGATTACGAATTTTATTTTTTGTCGCGCGCTCATTTTCAATAAAAACAGCACTAAACAAATCATTTTCGTCCGAAACTTTAAATTGTCCATAGGAACCACTTTGAAAGGACTCATATTTAATGAAATAATATTCCCATTGATCAGCCGAATATGAAACGTCCGATTGATCTTCAAGTTTGTTTTTTCGTAAATATTCAAGGAACCGGACATAATCATCAGAATTGTTCCAGCCTCGTAAAGAGAACAGCGATTGCAACATTTTCTCAGTACACGGAAGAAAGACTCTATCTGAGTAGCCATTGATTCCGCACTTAAAATAGCCAAAACCGCACGAAAGTAGACGACGAAAACAAATCGCTTTATCTGTAAGAGCAAGCCACTTAAGATTGTCATTCAAATAATCATCTTGAATATCTTTGATATTGTCGGTTGCGCCTCGTACAAGAGGATTATTCAGCAGTTCGTATTTTTTACTGTTGTTAGAATAAAACGCTTTATATTGACTCCATTCTTTGTAATTTGGGTCATCACAAATAATACCCGCAAACGATTCAACAACGTCGCCCATTAACTCTTCGTTTAAACTGAGTTTGTCTACACTTGTTGGCGTGTTATTTGATGCACGCCACATATACAACGCCCGCATCAATAAATAATAATCATACAACGAGCGACCATTAATCACTTGGCCACATGCAACATCATATTGATAACGTATATATGCCCAAAGATAGCATCGGCTTGCCTGTGTAAAATCTTTCTCGCCGCAGCAGCACAATTTAAAGAAATCAACATCGTCACTCGGTCGTCCTTCGAATATAACAATATGATTACTTTCTATGGGTTTATCATGATCATAACGTACCAATTCATCAAAACAATCCCCTTTTACAAAATTACTTGATACCAGGTCCATAGAAAACTTAATTAAATTTATATTCTCTTTCTTATCCAGGATTTGTCTTGTCATTTCTGCTATAGCAGGCAAATGATCGCCTTTTTTGATTTGTTTAGCCATATCTGACGTTTCCCACCATATCATTTGAACGAGGAAAGCGAAATATCGATAAAGAAAAGGATCGTGATTGATTGCAGCATATGCTTCTGCGTCAAGATCTCCATTTTCTCCACCATATTGCTTTGCCAACGCCCAAAACGTAGGTAACCATTCACCATTAATAATAGCAGCAAGATCCGGCGCTGCTTTTAATAAATCGCCCTTAATCAGCTCAAAAGGAGTAAGTTGTTTCCCCCTGGAATTCATGGCAGCATACAATTCATCCGTTCTTTGAAATCCATCTAAAGAAATAAAAGAAAAATACATATTGTTTACTTTTTCGTACATCGGTGTCTTCTCACACGGTAACGCGTTTGCTTTTTGATCTATAGCATCAAGCATATTAAGCATATTGACAATAGTAGGATCATTCAACCACCTTTTTTTAAACTTTGTGTGATTGGTTATAACCTCCGAAGGTACACCAGCATCATCCAAAAGATGTGCGCCTTCCTCTTTTAAAAAAGCGCAAAAATCTCGAGATGAATCTCTTGTTGCATACTCCAACCGTTCTAAAAAATCAACCTTAACATTTGCTTTCTTTGCGAAATACCATTTCAAAAGGAATAACGTCGTGACTCTTTGTTGCCCATCAATAAGCACAATTCTGCCTTTGTCTGTAGGAACACCATAAATATAATTAAAGACGTGCTGTTCTTTCTCGCCGGTTAACACTTCAAAAACATCATCCAATAATTTATTTCTAACAGCCTCTGCATTCGCCCTTCCCTGGGCATAATCTCTTTGTATTTCTGGAATCCATACTATGTAATCTTCGAGAAGTTGTGAAATATTCAACAATCCATTTCCCATTATGACTATACTCCTTCCATATCTTTCAAGCACGCAACAATAGCACGTTGGTAAGCATCCGCATCTTTAACAGTCCAATAACGCCAATTATGATCTATTTCAGATGAATTTTGAGCATCCGGTAAATATTTTATATTGTAATATAACATAAACGCATTAACCGTTGCACACGGCACAAACGCACCATTTCCAATTTCCTGAATCAACCGTTCCCTTTTTTTGTACAACGTATCATTTTGGAGAGACGTGTTCAAATCTTTTTTTAACAGGGCAAGGTTCTTGATATAATGAATATCGTCCTCAAGCAGGCAATTATCAGCAAGTTTTTCAACATACTGCTCATATTGTTTTTTCTCCTTTTCATCCGCTTCGTCTGGATGCTGAGGAAATATGTGTTCCAGCGACCAAGAGCCACTTAATGCCTCCGAAAAAGGAAATCTTCTGCAAATATATTTTTTATATTTTGATTGTTTTTTATTATCAGCGGATTCAATCGTTTCATAAACATTAAATAACCACAGAATCGCTTCTATTCGTTTCTTTTCATCACTATAAGTTAGGAAATCATTATTATATTTATCCGAATCCTCAATCAGCAAATATATATGTTCCGGCTGTGGTTTATTTTTCAAGTCATCTTTCAGGCATAACAGAACATAGTTTTTCAATTTTTGAACAAAATCTTTTTTGGAAGGTACTTTTTCCGCCTCCAGTAATAAATCGGATAACATTTGCTGTTGCGATTTATAATTGCGATTGTATCTAAAACCAAGCTTTTGATATAACGTAAGCAAACCAATATAATGGTAAATTTCCACATCATCATACCATTCTTTTGTTCTATCGAAAATATCACGTATTCCCTTTAATATACGATCTGAAAAATCCGGAGTTTTCTTGCTATACGCATTATACCAATCAAACAACGCATATGGGTTGTTTGAAGATGTATCTTTACAAGTAGCATCATCACCTTTCTCTTTTCTTGCATAAACATCCAGTAAAAGATCAATTCTTGTATCCGTTTTGTATTCACCAGAAATAAAAGCCCATAGCTCATTTTCACCAAGACCACGTTCTATTTCTTCCCATTGATAGCTTTTTTGTTGTATATTTTGATTATCGCTTCGAAGTACAAGAGATTTAATTAACTCAGCATTTGTCAACGGAATTGCGCCCGAATTAATTTTCATAAACACGTCCACACTCGAAAGTTCATTAGACTCCGGCACAACATACCATAAGAAATAAACATTCCTTTTGATGCAGTTTAAAAGGCAGTTAATTTGATCAATCTCTTTCCCATCACAAACAAAGTCAAGTATTTCTTCGATTGCAGTCCGTATATAGTAAGAGTCAATCACATACGAACCACCAAAATTATCTTCATTAACAAACTTATCCTTTACATCTGCAGCAAACTGTTCAAACCACTGTTTCTTACTTTCTTCCGTAAGTTCCGAAGTCAGCAATATGTCTCGAGTCGGAATTTCTCCACCAGAAACAGATTTTATATAATTATATATTCGGTTCGATAAAGAAAGCTCAATTTCTTCCCGTCGATATGTAATGTCATACGGATATGTCACAGGACCACAAAAAGAAGACAAAACTGTGTAAATTAAAAAAATACAGGTTAACCGCTGTTGTCCATCAATTACCTCCCAAGACTTTGAACCTAAATCTTTCACGGTAAGCGTTTGTAAACAATAAAAATCAAATTTATCATCAAAAGATTTCGAGGAATTAAGACTTGTTTTTGAGAAAAAGTCTTTGCCTTTACTTTCAGAATATGCAAATAAATCTTCCAAAAGTTTCCTTACATTATCTTTTGCATCCCAGCGAAATCCTCTTTGATACGGTTCAATAATAAAATTCAATTTAGAACCTTCATTTTCTAAATCTTGCAGCAGAAATTTTCGTTCGTCTTCAGAAATATTTTGACCCGCATTGGCGAGTCCAATCGCGTTAAAACCACGGACAAGTTTCTGCTCACAGGAATTTGATTCGCAAAATCTTCTGGCAGGATCAATACTTCTAAATTCCAACGTATAGTTTAAATTCATTTCATACCTCCATAATAAACACCCGTGTATACGCAATGTTCTATTCGTATCTCATCCAATAAAATTACGTACCAACGTAAACAATTAAATGCGTATTAATTCTCCATATTTTGTTTTTTGTCATACAATTCACCTAGCTAATTTTCTTCGCCGCCGCGCCCCTACAAGGGCCGCGGCGGGTGGATTGATGATTGATTTAAAGATTTAAGATTCAAGATTGATCCATAAAGCAGGACGCACGGCTATACTACCACCGCTGTAGCTGACACTGATGCCATTGTCGTCGACCCCCCCATCGGGAACGACCTTTGCAGCGGAAGTACTAGCGGCACCGGGCGACCGGAGCCACCAAACTGAATTGCCGCTATTCACATTCACAGATGCACCTTGTGCTTGCGCATATGCCGTAGCCGTACATCCTCTTGCACTATTGGTAGAAAAATATTTTTCTGCTTCACGGATGGATAACAAGAAAACTTTATCCGTTGTATTATTACCACCGTCTATGCGATAGAACGAATTATCCGGATTTGTTAACTTAGTGGATGCAATCATAGATTGCTGATTAACATTAAATGCAGTGGTATAGAAAGTGGAATTTAACCAAGAACGCAATGTGCAAGTTTCCCAAGTTACAGACGTGTAACTTGTATTATACAGCTGACAATCTAATGCGTATTTACTAATTAACAACGCTTTCCCATCCTTCTTATCTAATACAATCCATTCAATCTTCTCTTTACCATTCGTAAAGTTATTATCTTGCTCATATGTACCAAACAAAACAGATTCGCCTACTTGCATATTTGCATTTATATCATTCCATACGGTCGGTGTAGGTTCCGGTGTTCTGGTTGGTTCCGGTGTTCTGGTTGGTGCCGGTGTTCTGGTTGGTACCGGTGTTCTGGTTGGTACCGGTGTTCTGGTTGGTGCCGGTGTTTTGGTTGGTACCGGTGTTTTGGTTGGTACCGGTGTTCTGGTTGGTGCCGGTGTGCTGGTTGGTACCCACGTTTTCATAGCAGGCGTTGGTGAGGCATAAAGAGGGGGATTTGTCGATTTTATAACAACAGAGGCTGTTGGAGCTGATACCAAAACTTCTTCCGAATTATTTCCAGAAATAAAAGGTATAATCATACACGCGCATACACATAAGCTAACGAAGCCAACAACTAAGAAAACTGTAAGTATTGCTTTTTTTCTACTATTTTCTTCAGTGATACTAGCATATTCTACTAATGTCTGGCGCAAAGAATCATCTGCACATTGAAATGCATTCTGGTAATTACTCTTCTTCTCTAAAGACTGTGTACACTTAGCCAAGTCCTCAAAATTATGTACGTGAAGTTCAGCCATCAATTTTCCAATATAGGCATCCGCACAGTCCGGATTAATATCTAGAACTTTCTCACAATATTCATCTGCATTAGCCCAATCTCCAACTTTCAAAAAACGTATAGTACGTTTCAATAATAATTCTGTAGAATCATTCCTTTCCACCATAGGGTTCACTACTGTTTTTTCGGCACTTTCCCGCTGAAGTATTTTCTTAATCCCCCGTATCAAATCCTGCATAAATCCAAGTTTGCTCATATCCTGGGCTTGTAAGTTGGCAAATTCCGGGGGTAAATAGTAGGGATCCATATCTTTGTACGCAGGGATCAACGTCTTCTTACCGTCTTTTGTTAATGCTAAGAAACGGCTCCATTCGTTCTTGACCCATACCGCATTGAAGTATTCCTGCTTTGTGCCCAGTACCACCATAACCTTGGCAGAGTTTAAGGCGGCAAATATGTAAGGTTCATAGGCAGAACCTAACTTGTCTTCCAACGTAATACGGGCGAAGAATACTTTAAACCCTTCTTGGGTGAGTTGGTGGTAGAGATCATTGGCGAGCACCGAGTCCGGTGTTCTGCGGCCGTTGTTGTCCGTTTCTTTGTAGCAGATAAACACGTCGAAAGGCTCTTCTTTTTGAGAAATCGCCAAGATGCCTTTTTGAATTTCATCAATAGCTTTGGCTTCTTCTTCGTAAACCGTTCTTTGGTAGCCGTCTGCGTGTTCTAAGGCTGCCTGGTAGTCTGCATCCGCATAAATAGACGTAAACTGGGCACGGTTTACCGTAGGCACCCGCTTACGGGTTGCAGGGTCTTCTACGTATTCAATGCCGTAGCGGCAAAGTACTAAAGACCAATAGGCTTCGGCGTCCTTTCCGTCTTCGCTTAGGATTTGTTCATAGATCGCAGCAGCTTTATCAAATTCGTTGTTCCGGCGAAAATGGTTGGCGCGGTCATATAAATTTGCCCGTTTCTCGTCGCCCAAACGAGGCAAGGTTTGTTTAGTACCGCAATATTCACAGGTTGCGACCGTTTCGTTATTTTGAATTTCTAATGTGCCACCGCACATTTTACATTTGAAGATGGACATAGATTCCTCCTATAAAAAAAACTTCTATTTTACATTGAGCATTTCATCATTCTTTTTCAACAAGAAAGTATTTAGTTTCGCTTTTCAATTCGTATTGTACTTTTTGTTTTTTCCCAAAATAATCATTTACCTTTTCAATCACCCAGTTGATTTTATCCAAAACAGGGCCATCAACATATGATTTATTGAGATTATTGATGTATTTTTTAATACCTTCAATACATCCATTCAAATCTGGCGCACTACTTGGTTGTACCATAAATAAATCCACGGTATTAGTAAATATCATTTTATCATTTTCAAATAACGTTCTGAATTGATCATCAACAACCACGCTTGGCTCTTTGTGTGATTGCTCCATTTCAACAACTTTGATCAAATCCAAACCATATACAAGGTTGTCAGTATAATATATCGTGCCATATGTTATAGCGCCTCTTGTTAATATACCAGTAAGCAAAAATTGATATTGAATATACGATGCAACAAACATAAGATTTCTCAAATCACTAATGTTTTCCCTATCAGACTCATATACAAAAAGAAAATTGTCCGAGAAAAATCTTTGAAACATTTTCTTCTTGTTATAACACTGTCCAAAAGCTAATGTAAAATTTAGATTTAAATATACTTCAGTAATATGTTTAAGTACGCTTTTCAATCTTTCATCTTCTTCACTATTATTCTTATTTAATATATCTTTGTAACCCAATAAATCAATATAAAGTAAGAAACCTGATTTTTCTTTCATTTTGTACTCCTTATAAAACTCAAAAACTAACACGATACTTATCTTTCCGCTTTCAAGATTTTACAGTTTTCACTGCGGTCCGTAATATACCCTTTGATTTCGTTTGCAAGAGCGCCGGCAGCTTCCTCTTTTTCTTGAGAGACCGCTTCTGCGAAGGCATCAAAGCTGCGGCTAATTTGGTTTTCAATAAAATTCAAAGACGGATGACCCATAGGATCCGTGTAGCGAACAGCTTCGTATACGTCTTTACACATTTTACGAAGATTGGGGTTCGTCGTTTTTGTGTAAAGGCATTGGGCATCCGCAGTAAGGGCACGAATAAAGGCTGTATCCGTTGCAATTTTATCGTCAATATCTTCTACAATATCTGCAGCTGCAGACGCTTTCAAAAGAGAAATGCCATTAAAGCCCAGAATGAGCAAGCAAATAACGGCACCAATCCAAGCAGGAAGGCCTGGAACTGCCATAAATACGCTGCCTACAAGAAGCGTAAGCACTAAGCCCACTTTAGCAATGCGCATTAAAGGAATCCGGTAAAATAATTTCTGTGCATTTTCAGAGTTAAATACGCGGTGCGCAATCAGGATTAAACCAAAGAACGCAATCAGGATGAACACGTATCCCACAAAAAAGCCCGCGTCCAACGTCGGACGCAGATTTCCGCCTACAAGGAATGTTATTAAATGAAATAACAGAACGCTAATAAACCAACCAATTGTATAATATCCAAATGTATTCTTCATCGTATACGCCTCCATCACAATTTTTGTCCGCATTCTAAGCAGAATTTCCCTTTTGCAACCGTTTTACCGCAGCCGGGACAAATTATCGTTTCTTCAGCAGGTGCTCCGGCAATCGGGTTTCCGCAGGAGAAACAGAATTTAGCGCTTGCCGGCAGAATTGCGCCACAACTGCAAGTAACCGTATTGTTCTGCGTAAAGTTGGCGCCTCCGGGCATAGCTTGATTCATGGCATTTCCTACTGCGCCGCCTACCATACCGCCTACCGCGCCGCCTACGCCGACCATGGTGCCAAGGCCTACACCCATATTGGTAAATTGGCCAACGGCTTCATTTCTGGCTACGTCGTGAGCTACATCAAATCCCCGCTCTTGCTGATACGTGTAGCCTTCCTGTGCCCGTTTGGTAGCCATAGCTTGGGACTCGATAATGGTCTTTTGTGCTTCGGTTTGGGCGTAAATCAAATCCGTTTGCTGACGAAGTTTAGCTTCCGCAATGTCTGCGTACTGGCGGAAATGAAGTTCTTTGAATTTCTCGAATTGGCGTTCGCCGTCCGGTTTGACTACGTTTGCAACAAAGAAACGCTCCAGTGCAATACCGTAGTCTGCAAAGTCCGGTGCCAATTGTGCAAGCAATGCATCCGAGAATGCGGTTAAATGCTCGTCAATTTCAAAAATGCTTACGGCATTGTTCTTCATATATTGAGCAATATAGGTCTTCACACGGGTCATCAAGATAGAGCGGAAGAAACCCACTAATTTTTGCTGACTGAGATAATTCTCTGTGCCAACTAATTTAAGGAGCAATTTCCGGCTGTCTTCTGCCCGCAGGCTCATCTCACCGGAGGCGCCGATGGAGATGGGAAAGCCGTAGGTGGGCTCTATGTACTGCACTTTGCTGTCTGTGCCCCATTTGATTGCCATCTGCTCGGTCTTGTTGATAAAGTATACTTCGCAGTGGAAAGGTGTATCGCCGCCCGTAGTGCGGTTTAAGATCTTTCCAATTTTCGGAATATTCTGTGTTTCCAAGGTATAGCGCCCGGGACCAAACAAGTCCAGCGCCTGCCCGTTCATAAAGAAAATAGCTTCTTGACTTTCGTGTACAATTAACTGGGTAAGACTGTTAAAGTCTTCCGATGGATGTTTCCAAATAAAGGTACTGTTGTCCCCTTCATACATAAGAATTTCTGCGATTTTTGCCATAAGATCAACTCCGTTGTCCATTGATTATGAATGATTCATTAAGTAATTATACTATATGGGTTTTCAAAAGTACTGTGCACAGAGCATAATTTAAAAATATTTTTTAGCACAAAGAGGTCTCCAGCCATCTGGCAGAAGACCTCTATTCTTTCGCACTTGGCGTGGCGAATCACGCACTTTGTAACTCTCTCACTCAAGGCTGAGAAACGCCTGTAGTTATATTATCCACGAAACTACACCTTATCCTCCAAATGCCATTTCTTCTAAGCAGAAGCCGGCGGAAACGCCCTCATCATAGATTTGAAGATCAACACAATACCAAGCACCGTCAATCTTCACGACACCGATATCCATCGCATCTTCACCGGGTTCCGTTCCGTGGAAGACAACCTTCACTTGCAGTGAATACGCTGCCGTAACCTTGTTCTTATTGATTCCATACCGCTGAGAAAGAGTCTCACCAATGCGCGTAACGTCAGCAGCACCGATGGCGCTTTCTGTAATTTCAAGGGTAACTGTATAATCGTCACCAAACTGTGCCTTGTAATTCTCATTGTATGCACCAACAACGTATTCAGCAGTTTCAATCAAAGAATCTTTCGTCATACCGTTTTGCTGATAGTAATCCCATAATGCTTTCGGTGCAAGGGATTCAATCACATCTTTGTTGCCACGGTACATCGCATCTGCAAATAACTCAACAGCAGCCTTGTAGTTATTGCCACTATTTCCACCGGAGCCACCATTTCCGCCACTACCGGCAGTTTCCTCACCATCGCCACAAGCAGCAAAGGAGAACACCATAACCAGAACCAATAAAATCGACAAAATTTTCTTCATACTATTACGCCTACCTCTCTTGTTTTCCTGAATTTATTTCGGTAAAATAAGTATACAATGAACATCGATGTTCATTGCAAGCGTTTGAGGTGAAATATTTTATGAATTCCAAACAAGATTTACTTTCTGTAGGCGAAATCGCCAGAACAATGGGACTTACCCGCAGAATTATTTTAAATTATGAATCCCACGGTTTGATTCATGCAGACACAAGGGGCGACTCCAACACCGGGTATCGCTACTATTCCATGGACACATTAGCCCGGATTCGCACCATTCGTACGTACCAAAAGTTAGGATTGTCTTTAGATGAAATTAAGAATTATTTAGATGACAGCGCCGATTTAACTCCTATGTTAAAACGTTTAGAAGCATTGCGGGACGAACTTGAAGTAAATATTGCACAACTTAGGGAACGAACGAAGCAACATAAGCAAAGTGAAATTTTCTTCACGACGTTTCCCGCCTATACGGTGTATGCCCAACGTGCAAAGGATGAAACCTTAGAACGCAAAATCAATCGGCTGAGAGACACCGCCTATGCGGCCGTTACAAAACACGGTACCGATACGTCCAAACGTATGTATTTTACAGAATCAAGTCTAAACGATCCCGATACAATCACGTATTGCGCTGCCGTACCAAAAAGTTCAAAAGGCGACGAAATCGTTGAACGGCCCGAGACCAAGGCCATTGTTAAATATCACTACGGCAGTTATACCCATTTACCCGAGGTACGGCAAGAACTCCTTACCTACGCCGGAGATCACAAGCTTCAGCTGTGCGGCACGTGCCGATATATTTATTTAGAAGGACCTCCCCAGCATAAGGATCCGGAGAATTATATCACGTTGGTAGCTTTGTTGTTGGAACGATAAAATGCATTGAATTTGGGCCAAAACCGCTATTTTTTTGGGGTATACTCCCCCTATTTTACAGCCATTTTGACCCAAAATCACAGATCACATTTTACTCAGTTATTCTCATGTGCCTTTTGAAGTGCCTGGGCAACTTCCGGCATCGGTGCATTCTTAACCGGATACCAGCCACGGGCCTTCATAGCATTAAATACCTCAAACTGTACCTGCTGGCTCTCTGTAATAATGCGCATAATCTCGCCTCGGGTATTGGGGCACGCCGCTTCAATTAAGAAAGTCGTATATAAAGACAGCATCTGTTTCTCGTCATACAAACAATCTTTGGTCATATCCTGTTCAGTAAGTTGTGATTGATCCATTTTACAGCCCTCCTTAGCACATGCCGCCTGCAGACGGTGCAGGCTTGTTTCCGGCTACTAAGCAGCCGGTTAAAATATCTTGGTGACGGTGGTGCATCAGCTCCGCACGCTCAAATAATGCCTTCAAATTGGGATCCGACGCCGCCATACCGTAAGCTTTGTACTTCTTAACCATCAATTTCTCATAATCAATCAGTTCCGAAGCAAAGCCAAGTTCCTTAGCGGGCATTGCAGAATCCTCCGGCTTACAGGGCTGAGGAGGCTGTTGGGTGGTATTAGGTGAAGTCTGAACCATACAATCAAATCCTTTCAGAAATTTTACCGGTATTTTCTGCAAGAAACGCATACTTTATACCCGGAAAGCCAAAATAATTCTGTAAAGGAGGTTATCAATGGTCGGCTTTGTGCGCACAATTTTCATGTACACTTTAGTGATTATTATCCTGCGTTGCATGGGCAAAAGGCAAATCGGGCAGCTCCAACCCTACGAATTTGTGATAGCCTTGATGATTTCCGACGTAGCCTCCATTCCCATGCAGGACATTGCAGTACCGCTTTGGAACGGCATCATTCCCATTCTGTCCCTGCTTTTCCTCCAGCTCATCCTCTCCTTCCTCATTATGAAGCACAAAAGCATCCGAAACATTATCTGCGGCCGCCCCTGCGTCCTCATACGCCGTGGCACCATTGTGGAAAGTGCCCTGCGAAACCAAATGTACAATTTAGACGATTTATTAGAGGCCCTTCGTGTAAAAGGCTTCCCAAAAGTGGACGACGTGCTGATGGCGGTGTTAGAAAATAACGGGGAGCTCAGCGTCCTTCCCTACAGCCGGACGGAAGCGCCTCAGCGCAGCGATTTTGGCATGCAATCCCCGGAGAACCTCATTACGGACTTAATCGTAGGGGGCTACCTGCTGCGGGACAATCTGGCACTGTGCGGCATTTCCAAGGAGATGCTCAAGGGCGAGATCGTAAAATGCGGCGGTAAATCCTTTGACGACGTTTTCTACTGCTACGTGGATAGCGAAGGCGTTTTCTATACTCAACTAAAGGAGCAAGCGCGATGAGATTATACAGAATTACCTGGATTTTTATATTGGCTTTAATCATACTGGTCAGTTTGGTGATCCTACCCACCACCCTTTTTACCCGCATGCTTCGGAAAGACATTGAGAAGTTTGAAGACGGGATGAACCGGATCAATCAGCAGTTGGTGGAAGGACAAAATCCGGGAGAAGCCTGCGACGATTTAGAGCGCCTGTGGCATTCCCATCGCCGCCACTGGAGCTTCTACGTGCATCACAACATCGTAGATAACTTAGACATGCTGTTTTCCGCCTATCTTGCGGAAAGCCGAAACCAAAACGTAAAGGCGGCTCTTTCCGAAGCCGCCCGCATTGATAGTTTATTAAGAGCCGCAGAAGAGAATGACCGCCTCTCCTGGTACAACGTATTCTAGTCTTTGGAGATGGATAAAGACACCCCAAGGCGGCTGCAAATAGCATCAAACTCCGCCATTTTACCCGCATCGTACCCTTTGGTCTTCACGCACCGCATCATGAGATTCTTGGGCGTATCCAAGGGAGAAATGTACTCCAGCATAGAAACCTCGTAGCCCATAGCCTCTAAGTAAAGCGCCCGCAGGCCGTCCGTCAGGCTGTCTGCAATCCGGGCGTTCAGGATACCGTGGCGTAAAATGGATTCCAAGCCTTCAATGGTATACCCCTGCTTATTCATCTCCTTGTGGCAGCACGGCACACACACCACCGATTTTACACCCCGGTTGATGGCAAAACGCAGCGCCTTGTCCGTTGCCGTGTCACAGGCGTGCAAGGTAATCATTAAGTCATAATGGCGATCAGGCACGTACTTCATAATATCTGTCTGCACAAATTGCATATTCCGATAGTCCAGTTCTTGGGCAATCTTCTTGGAGTCTTCAATGACGATTTCATTGTAGTCCAGCCCCGTAAAAGAACAAGGATGATTCAGTACTTCTCGAATATAGTAGTTCAGTGCAAAAGACAGATAGGATTTCCCGCAAGCGCAGTCCACCACATAAATAGGCTCTTTCTTCCCTTTGACGGTCCGCTCGTCACAAAGTTTCCGCAGCATGGGATCCATCAGCTCGATAAAATGGTCGATTTGGTTGTATTTGCGAATCTTATCGTTCCGGACTTTCCCATTGCCCCCCAGCATACCGATTGCCTTCAAAAGGGCGCCTGCCCGCTCCGGTTTAATGAAGTAGGCACGGTTGCTCATAGAGGTTGCCCGTACTTCGTCTTCTTTCGCCTCTGTCCGGGCTTTCGACTGAGTCACCGCCCGTTTTTCATCTGCTAAAATGACCGTTTCCCGGGTGCGCTCTTCCATCACAATTTCCGCACTGTCAAATTCCGGAATCCTTTGTACAAGAAAATTGCTGAACTCCGGGAAATTCATGGTATAGCTATTACCGGTAAAATGGAACTTTAATTGTTCCCCTTCTCGCGTAGCTTCTAAGGCATACTTCTTAAGCCCCGACGTAAACGTCACGCGAATGCGGCTGATTTCATCACTTTCTTCAAATCTTCCCTGCAGGCCCATCAGGAAAAAGGCTACTTGATCTGCTATTTGTTTCTTCATAACAACCGCTCCATTTCTTCTTGTGTCAATTCCCGGTATGCTCCCGGCTGCAGGGTTTCATCTAATGGAACGCCGCCGATGGAGATTCTCTTTAAGTATACCACTTCATTGTTTCTGGCTAAGAACATCTTCTTCACTTGGTGAAATTTTCCCTCGTGAATGGTGACAAATGCCGTGTTGGGTTCTGCACCCGCTTCTAATTTTGCCGGTCTGCACAGGGTTCCGTCTTTGAACTGTATCCCCGCTTGGAATGCTTCTTGGTCTTCCGACGTGATGCTTGTGCGAAGCCGCACAAAGTATTGTTTCTCCACGTGCTGTTCCGGTGTAATAATTCGATGGACAAAAGGACCATCGTTGGTGAGGAGTAAAAAGCCTTCTGCGTCCTTATCCAGTCTTCCCGCGGGGCCCAAGTTATAGAAGTTAAAGTCGTCGCCGATTAAGTCTGTGGCTACCGGTCCGCCTCGCCCGTCTTCCGTGGCGGATAAATAGCCGGCGGGCTTGTATAACATTAAGTATACAAAGGGTTTGTAGGCGATGTTTTGTCCATTTACTTGAACGTTGGATACGCCCTCTTGGATTTTGGCGTCCGCAGCTCGCACCACATGCCCATCTACGGTGACAACGCCGCTTCCGATGATCCCCCGCGCGTCTTTTCGAGAGCCAAGTCCCATATTGGATAAATACTTGTCTAATCTCACAGCATGCGCCTCCATCCTTTAGGATATGCGTTTTTGAGCACGCCGCCGCGAAGGTCACCCACGCCTAAGATATATC
The DNA here is from genome assembly GCA_017935905.1 of Clostridia bacterium. Lineage (GTDB taxonomy): Bacteria > Bacillota > Clostridia > UBA1212 > UBA1255 > RGIG9099. The sequence continues at coordinate 32,354 of JAGBGO010000073.1, forward strand.
CTTCCACCCGGACGGCGTTAAGGCCGTCTTCCCCGGAAAGGTTTAAGGATTCACCCCGCACGTATCTTCGAACTTCGTCGCTGTCCCAGGATAAGTCTACGTTTCGTTTAAAAGCGTCTTTGGGCAGGCTCATAATAAAGGACTGGGCAGGCTTTAATTTGCCGTAGGCAATGGTGCCTACGTGAACGCCCATGCGAAGTACTTTGAGACCGTCAATGGAAAGCGGCTCAAAGGGACAGGAGAAAAGTTGTTCTCCAATGGTATAGTAATATAGATCTTCCTGGAGCGGAATGGTTAAATTTTCTTTGTAGAATGCTTTTAACTCTTGTGGAGTTTCTTTGAGGCGCTTGTAACTTTTGGAAGGTTTGGCCATTTTACCGGCATCCGTTTCCCCTGCGCCCTTTTCCAAAACCGCTGTAAAATGCCCTTCTCCTCTTAATTTGTGAGGCCACAGCCGGGCCGTCTGGGTAAGGCCGAAACCGTCTGCGATCCCCCCGGGCTTCTTGGGTTCAACCAAAGTGTAATCCGGGTGGGCGGTCATGAATTCTTGAATCATACCCTCGTTCTCCCGAACGTCAAAGGTGCAAGTGGAATAGACGATGCGACCGCCGGGCTTGAGCAGCGCATCCGCATGCGCAAGGATTTCCCGCTGCATTTCTACGCAGGTTTCATTCTTAAAGTTTCCCCAACTCTTGATAGCTTCTTCGTCTTTCCGGAACATACCTTCTCCGGAGCAGGGTGCATCAATTAAGATTTTGTCAAACCAATGGGGAAAATAATTCGCCAGTCTTTCCGGGCTTTCATTGGTGACTACTGCATTGGGAACACCGGCAAGTTCTAAGTTATATAATAAGGTGTTGGCTCTGGGGGCGCTGATGTCATTGGATACAAGGACGCCTTGTCCTTGAAGGCAAGCAGCAATTTCTGTACTCTTGCCCCCCGGTGCTGCGCACAGGTCCAGGACCTTGTCTCCGGGCTTCGCTTCTAAGACTTCTGCGGGATACATGGCGCTGGGCTCCTGGATATAATAAAGGCCCGCCAAGTAATATGGAAGCCGTCCCGGCATACGACCGGAAGAAGGGTCAAAGTACATCCCGTTGTGACTCCACGCCACGTCTTCTTTCATAGTGATAATGGGCGCTAAGATCGGGCGCAACGTTTCTTTGTCAATTTTGAGTTCGTTGGGGCGAAGGCCGTAGGCCCGTTCTTCTTCCAAGGTGCGTTCATATTGGGCGAATTCTGTTTCGCCTAAAAGCTTCACGATTTTCTCTTTGAATTCCTGCGGAAGTTGCACGTGGTTGCCCCCTTTGTTTGTAGAAACAAAAAAGGCGTCTGCTTTACGCTGACGCCTCTGTTTGCTGGTGACTCATAGGAGAATCGAACTCCTGTTTCCGCCGTGAGAGGGCGGCGTCTTAGCCGCTTGACCAATGAGCCAGAACGTGTATAATATACAGCATCAAAGGGATTGTGTCAAGTGTTTTTTGAAAATTATTTTAGGGAGGTTTCGGCATGTACGAAGTGGATATTAAAGG
>JAGBGO010000074.1 GCA_017935905.1 Clostridia bacterium
AAAATTCGTAATTTAGTGTAAAATTAATTTGTGCCACAGCTTTACTTTCTCCTTTCGTGTTTTTGTCGTGATTAACATTTTAACAGAAAGTAGAGCTGTGTGCTCTTTTTTTGAATTTACACCATTATATAGACTTTATCATTTGCGGTATGTAAATACCTTTAAATTAAGTTTTTGCATACGGTGCTATAAAAACTTTAGAATTTCCCTATTGACTTTATCGTGATAAAGTGATACTATGGCGTAGTAAAAATTCTGGAGGGATACAATCAATGGGTTATACACGCACAGATGAAATGAATAAACTGTTTGAAACTATTCTTAAATTAGACAGCATTGAAGAATGTTACAGCTTCTTTGAAGATATTTGCACCATTAAAGAAATGCAGGATATGGCGCAGCGTTTGGCAGTAGCCGTGCTTTTAGACAAAGGGGAGAACTACCAGAAGATTTCCCAAGACGTCAGCGTCAGCACCGCCACCATCAGCCGCGTCAGCAAATGCTTGCGATACGGAAGTGGCGGATATCGCCTTGCCCTGGACAAAATGAAACAAGAGGAGGGACAGGCATGAATACCGGTAACGTCCCGATGAAGAGCGAAGAACGCATTTCTTTATTGCTTCGTGCCCTTTATGAGCAATACGGCTATGCTCAATATAAAATGAGCAAATTTGAAGAATATGACTTGTACGTATCCAATAAGGATTTTCTCATTTCAGACAGCGTCATTACTTTTACCGACACAAACGGCAAACTCATGGCCTTAAAGCCGGATATGACTTTGTCTATTGTAAAGAACACCAAAGACGCAGCCGGCACCCTTTCTAAAGTGTATTATGATGAGAACGTATACCGCGTCTCCAAAGGCACCCACTCTTTCAAAGAAATCAAACAAGTTGGCTTGGAGTGTATCGGCGATTTAGATGCATACAGCCTGTATGAAGTACTGATGTTAGCCGCTGAAAGTTTGCAAAGCATTTCCGGCGAATGCGTGTTGGATATATCTCATTTGGGTATTTTGTCCGGTGTACTGGAAAGCCTTGGCGTTTCGGAAGACGTGCAAAATGACTTGCTTCGCTGCATGGGAGAGAAGAATCCCCACGAACTTACGGCGATTTGTAAAGCCAATGCCATCCAAGACGAAGATATCGATCTGTTAAAGGCTTTAATCAGCCTGTACGGTACGCCCAAAGAGGTACTGCCCAAACTCGCGGCGCTTCTCCAAGGAAAGATCGACGAAGCGCTTTTAAAGAATTTTACCGAAATTTTGGAAGCCTTCCAGGGAAGCCCGTTGCAAAGTATGCTGCGCATCGACTTCTCTGTAGTGAGCGATATGCACTATTATAATGGAATCGTCTTTAAGGGCTTTGTGAAAGGCATTCCGGACAGCGTACTCTCCGGTGGTCAGTACGATAAACTTTTGCAGAAGATGAACCGGAAATCCGGTGCTATCGGTTTTGCCGTTTATTTGGATTTATTGGAGCGTATGGAAGAATCTTCCAAAGACTTTGACGTAGACATTCTGCTTCTCTATACAGAAGGCACCACGCTATCCAACCTAAGAGACGCGGTAGCCAGACTCTCCGCAAGAGGGGATCGGGTGATGGTACAGCGGGCGGTACCGGAGAAACTTCGTGCCCGTCAAGTGATGAAATTAACAAACGGGGAGGTTGAACTTCTTGAAGACAATGCTTAACGTAGCCCTTCCGAAAGGAAGATTAGGGGAGAAAGTATATAATATGTTTGATCAGGCCGGTTTTCCCTGTCCGTCTATTTTAGAGAACAGCCGGAAGCTGATTTTTGAGAACGAGGAATGCGGTGTGCGGTACTTCTGGGTCAAACCCTCTGACGTAGCCATTTACGTAGAGCGGGGTGCTGCGGACGTAGGCGTTGCCGGCAAAGACATTCTCCTTGAATACAATCCGGACGTATATGAATTATTGGACTTGGATATTGGTAAATGCCGTATGGCGGTGGCAGCCAAGAAGGACTTCCGGGATGATCAGCAAAAGACCTTGAAAGTAGCAACGAAATTTACCAATATAGCGCAGCGTTTTTACGCCTCCATGGGTCGTGATATTGATATCATTCACTTAAACGGATCTATTGAAATAGCCCCCATTCTGGGCCTTACAGACGTAATCGTGGACATTGTAGAGACCGGAACCACGCTGAAAGAGAATAATCTGGAAGTAATCGACACCATCGTGCCCATCAGCGCCCGATTGATCGCCAATAAATCCAGCTACAAATTCAAAAATCAGCAGATTGACAAGATCGTGTCGGATATTGCAAAACAGATGGAGGGTAAAAATGATTAAGATTCTTCCTTGTAACAGCGTCAGTAAAGAAGAAATTTTTGCCCGTACGGAAACCGTAGTGCCCGTAGGCGAAATTGTTTCCGCAATCATCGCACGGGTACGCAAAGAGGGAGACAAAGCCCTTCTTGACTACTGTGCCCAATTTGATAAAGTGACCCTTACGGAATTAAAAGTCTCTCAACAAGAAATTGACGAGGCTTTCCAAACCGTTTCTCCTAAATTCATAGAAATTCTCCAAAAAGCGGCGGAAAATATCCGTAAATTTCATGCGCAGCAAAAGCGCCAAGGCTTTCAGATTGAAGAAGCAAACGGCGTCGTTGTAGGACAGAAGATTATTCCTGTAGACCGGGCGGGCTTGTACGTGCCCGGGGGCACGGCGGCCTATCCTTCCACGGTGCTCATGGATGCCATTCCTGCCAAAATCGCAGGGTGCAAAGACGTGATTATGGTAACGCCTCCGGGAAAAGATGGTAAAGTCAATCCCGTCATTTTAGCCGCAGCCAAGATTGCCGGCGTGGACCAAATCTTTAAAGTGGGCGGCGCCCAAGCCGTTGCAGCTCTTGCTTACGGTACGGAAAGCATTCCCAAAGTGGATAAGATTGTAGGCCCCGGCAATGCTTTTGTAGCAGAAGCCAAGAAGCAAGTCTTTGGTGTGGTTTCCATTGATATGATTGCCGGCCCCAGCGAAATTATGGTCATTGCAGACGGGAAATCCAATCCGGCCCACGTTGCCGCAGATTTGCTGTCTCAAGCAGAACATGACAAGATGGCCAGCAGTGTACTGGTTACCAACTCCATGGACCTTGCCCAAAAGGTAGCGGAAGAATTGGAACGGCAGATTCCGGCTTTAGAGCGAGCTGAAATCGCACGCGCTTCCATTGACAATAACGGTAAAATAATCATAGCAGACACCTTAGAAGAAGTTATTGAAATTGCCAACGAAATTGCACCGGAACACTTGGAATTGTGCGTAGACGAGCCTTTTACTTATTTAGAGAAAATTCGCCACGCAGGATCTGTGTTCTTAGGCAGAAACTGTCCCGAAGCGCTGGGAGACTATTTTGCAGGCCCCAACCACACCCTTCCCACAAGCGGTACGGCGAAGTTCTCCAGCCCCTTGTCTGTGGATGATTTTATTAAGAAAACCCAGTATATTTACTACACCAAAGAAGCTTTGGATGAAGTTGCCGGGGACATTGCTTATTTTGCAACCCAGGAAGGTCTTACCGCCCACGCAAGAAGCGCCATTATTCGCACGGAGGATCCAAACCAATGAGTCGATTCTTTAGTTCAAAATATAATCAATTAGTGCCTTACGTGCCGGGCGAACAACCCAAAGCGCGAAAATACGTGAAACTCAACACTAACGAGTCGCCTTTTCCGCCGTCTGCCAAGGCAATCGCTTATGCAAGTGAAGCGGCAGGTCACCTTCAGCTTTATCCGGATCCGGATTGCAAAGTCCTTACGGAGAAAGTGGCATCGATGCTTGGGGTAGATCCGGAAGAAGTGCTGCTCACCAACGGCTCTGATGAAATCCTGAACTTTGCTTTTATGGCATTTTGTGACGATCACAGCCCGGCCATCTTCCCGGATATTACGTACGGGTTCTACAAAGTGTTTGCCCAGTTAAATAACGTGCCTTATGAGGAAATTCCTTTGGAGAAAGATTTTACCATTGATACGAAGGCGTATATGGACAACCATGGCACCATCTTTATCGCCAACCCCAACGCACCTACGGGCATTGCTTTGACGGTGGCGGAAATCGAGGAAATTCTGAAAGCCAATCCGGGCCACGTGGTGGTGATTGACGAAGCTTACGTGGATTTCGGCACAGAAAGCTGCGTGCCTTTGATTCGCAAGTATGACAACTTGCTGGTCACCCAAACCTTCTCTAAATCCCGTTCTATGGCGGGGGCGCGTTTGGGCTTCGGTGTGGGATGCAAGGCCCTGATTCAGGATCTCAATACGGTCAAATACTCCACAAACCCCTACAATATTAACCGCATGACCATGGCAGCAGGCTTGGGTGTGCTGGCCGACGAAGCCTACACACAGGCTAACTGCCGAGCGGTGTGTGCCACGCGCACGCAAACCCGCGAAGCGCTGCTGCAGCTGGGTTTTGAGGTGGCAGAATCCAAAACCAACTTTTTGTTTGCACGGCACAGGGGCTTCGGTGGCGCCGAGCTGTATGCGAAGCTGAAGGAAAACGGCATTTTGGTGCGGCATTTTAATCAGCCGCGTATTCAGGACTATATTCGTATTACCATTGGCAGCAGCCAAGAAATGCAGGTGTTTGTAAATACCCTGCGCACCATATTGGAGGAATGTTGATATGCGTACGGCAACTATCGACCGCAAAACTGCGGAAACGGCGATCTCGCTCACGCTCAATCTGGACGGCACGGGAGCCTCTACCATTGATACCGGTTGCGGCTTTCTGGATCACATGCTCACGCTGTTTGCCAAGCACGGCCGTTTTGATCTCACGTTGACCTGCAAGGGCGACACGCAGGTGGATGATCACCACACCGTAGAGGACGTGGGCATTTGCTTGGGGCAGGCGTTTGCGGAGGCTCTGGGCAATAAGGGCGGCATTTGCCGCTACGGCAATATGCTGTTGCCGATGGATGAAGCGCTGATCTTGTCGGCGGTGGATCTATCGGGCCGTGGCTGCCTGGTGTACGACATGGCCATTCCTGCGCAAAAGGTGGGCACGTTTGATACCGAGCTGGGCGAGGAGTTTTGGCTGGCGTTCGTGCGCAATGCGGCGTGCACGCTGCACATAAAGCAGCTGGCGGGCAGCAATTCGCATCACATTCTGGAGGGTGCGTTCAAGTCGGTGGCGCGCAGTTTGCGCCAAGCGGTAAGCATCGACCCTGCCCTGCGGGGTGAGATCCCGTCGACGAAAGGGGTTCTCCAATGATTGCCATTGTGGATTACGGCGTGGGCAACCTGTTCTCGCTGAAAAGCTCCTTTGCGGCCATCGGTGCCGAGGCGGTGGTAACCGCCGACCCACAGGTGCTGCGGGAGAGCGAGCGTATTTTGCTGCCGGGTGTCGGCGCGTTTGGCGATGCTGCCGAAAAGCTGCGCGCCACGGGATTGGATGCCGTGGTGGTAGAAGAAGCAGAGCGCGGCAAGCCGTTGCTTGGCATTTGCTTGGGTATGCAGCTGTTGTTCGACCGCGGCTTGGAATACGGCGAGCATCAGGGATTGGGGCTCATTCCGGGTGAGATCCGCTCCATTCAAGAGGTGATCCCTGCCGAGCTCAAGATCCCGCATATCGGCTGGAATGCCTTGCAGCTTCGCGAACCTAAGAGTCCGTTGTTCAAGTATTTGCAGAACGGCGATTTCGTGTATTTTGTGCACTCGTTCCACGCGGCAAAGTGCGATGAGCACATTATCGCCACCGCGGAATACGGTGCACCGTTAACGGCAGCCGTAGCGCGCGATAACGTGTTCGGTTGCCAGTTCCACCCCGAAAAGAGCGGCACGGTGGGACTCCGCATTTTAAAAGCGTTTTGTGAAGTGGGGTGACGGTATGTTGATTTTCCCGGCCATTGACTTATACGAGGGTAAAGCTGTGCGGCTGTTTAAGGGCGATTATGCACAAATGACAGTGTATAACGACGATCCGGTCAGCGTGGTACAGGATTTTGCCGCGGCGGGTGCCACCCACGTTCATTTGGTTGACCTGGAGGGTGCGCGCACGGGGGATACCCCCAACTTTGAAACGGTACGCAAAATCAAGCAGGAAAGCGGCTTGTTTTGCGAGATCGGCGGCGGCGTGCGCAGCCACGAGGTGATCCGTCGGTATTTGGACGCGGGAATCGACCGTGTGATCTTGGGCACGGCGGCGGTGACCGAGCCGGGCTTTGTGGAAACGGCGGTGCGCGAGCATGGTGATAAGATCGCCGTGGGCGTGGATATCCGCGACGGCTACGTAGCCGTGAAGGGTTGGACGGAAAAATCCGCCATGAAAGCGCTTGATTTTTGCGAAAAAATGCAAAAAATCGGCGTAAAAACGTTAATTTGTACGGATATTTCGCGCGATGGAGCGATGCAAGGCACCAACGTGGAGCTGTATCGTGAGTTGTCGCAGCGATTTTGCATGAACATTGTAGCCTCGGGCGGTGTGTCCTCAATGGACGACGTGAAGCGGTTAACGGCGATGGAGCTGTACGGTGC
>JAGBGO010000075.1 GCA_017935905.1 Clostridia bacterium
AGAATATTTGCCATGGACGAATACTTAGAACGGGAGGTGGCCATCAAGAAACACATAAAACTACTTGTTGCTTGATTCTACACATACTATGTCGGTGATATTTTGACAGATTTGAATTTACACACAATTTAGGACTTGACTACCGCAAATCGTGTTTTCACATACTTTTAGTTTTAATTTGTATGTAAAATCGTTGTTTGCGGTATTTTAATACCCTTTTTTACCCGTTTTACATACCGCACGCATACACTACCCCCGCAATCAGCATATACGGCACCAAGGGGATTTCCGAATTTTGCCGGCGCAGCAGCCAAACAAATAGCCCGAGCAAAAAAGAGAGCAGCAGCACCCCCAGCACATCGGGAAAGCCAAAGAAAAATCCTAATCCAACGCCGATTTTTACGTCGGCGCCACCTATACCCTTCCCTAAGATCGCCGGAATGCCCAGAAGCAAAAAAGCGGCCACACCGCCACCAATCCACAAAAGCCAAGGAATATCCGACAGCAAGCCACACACAAATCCAAGTGCAACAATGCTGTAACTAATTAAATCCGGCACGCGCCGCGTAATTGCATCCCAAGCACCCGCTACCATCATCAGCAAAAGCATACACACAGCAAACATAAAAACACCCCCAAATTTCTTTGAGGGTGTATTCTACAAAAAGCATTAAGTTTGGTCAATTATTTCCCGGGAAATATCAAGGAAGTTCAATGTAACTACCCAAATACTGGAAGGAGCCCGCCTCCTGCTCCAGTTCATCCAGAAGCTGAATAAACTCCGGTGAATACACAGAAGCATCCACGTCGAAATAGAACATAAACTCAAAATCGCTACCGGGAATGGTGCGGCTCTCCAACTTAGTTAAATTCAAGCCCAAAGCTTGGAACTTGGACATCACGGAGTAAAGGGCACCGGGTCTGTGAGGAAGCGTCAGCAAAAGGCTGGTTTTGGAAGCACCGGGGAAAATATCCAGATGCTTGCTGATACAAATAAACCGAGTGTGATTATTCTGGCCGTTTTGAATATGACGCTTCAAAATCTGCAAATTGTACAATTCGCCGCACCGCTCGGAAGCGATAGCAGCCCAATCTGTGCGTCCCGCCTCTGCTACCGTTTTCGCAGCCAAAGCCGTATTCAAACAAGGAGTAATCCGTACGTCTTCCAAAGATTGTAAATATTTGGAACACTGAGAAATGGCTTGTTCGTGGGAATAAATCCGGGTAAGGTCTTCAACTCTGGCACCATTGACTCCCATCAAAGCGTGGTCCACGTGTACACGGGCACTGCGCACGATATAGAAATGGTATTGGCTGAGCAAATCATAAACTTGGTTTACGGAGCCGGCATGGCTGTTCTCCAAGGGTAAAATGCCGTATTCACATTCTCCCTGATCCACAGCCTTGCATACGTCTTCGAAAGTGCCGTAATAATGAATATCCGGGAATTGGAACATTTTTTCGCAAGCACTTTGGGAATAAGCACCCTCTACACCCTGACACGCCACGATCGCTTTTGTGGGAAAAGGTCTGGGCGGAAGATTGATAATCTCCGTAAGCTTTTTTGTCAGTTCGCCTTCCGACTGAATCTTCTGGTGCTGATATGAACGGCTCACCGCAAACATGGTGGTATACAGCATACGCATATACCGCTCAAATTCCGGATCAATTTTCTCTGCCAGGCGATTGACCACCTGACGTTCTCTGCCGGAGTCGTATACCGGCATTTGGTTAGCTTTCTTGTATTCCGCCACACCGCACGCCAGCTTCATCCGATCTTCAAACAAACGGACCATTTCCGTGTCAATGCGGTCAATTTCGTTTCGAATATTCCCTAAATCCATAATCTTTATTTACCACCTTTATACTGTACCATATAATCTGCAAGCACACAGGAAACAGCACTTTCCACCACGGGAACCGCCCGAACTGCTACACAGGGATCGTGGCGACCGCCGATGACTTGCTCCACTTCGCATTGTTTGTCCAAATCCAGTGTCGTCTGGGGCATAGCGATGGAGGGCGTAGGCTTAAATGCCACCCGCAAGGTAATGGGCATTCCGGTAGAAATACCGCCTAAAATGCCGCCGTTATGATTGGTTTTGGTAACCACCCGTCCGGCTTCGTCCATTGTATATAAATCATTTACTTGGCTTCCGTAAGCATCAGACAGAGAAAAACCGTCGCCAAATTCAACGCCTTTTACCGCCGGCACTGCAAACAGTACCGCAGACAGCCGACTTTCCAAAGCGCCGTAAATGGGGTCGCCGATACCGCCGGGAAAACCTTCTACGGTGCAGGCAATCACGCCGCCAACGGAATCGCCCCGAGAAGCAGCTTCCCGAATCACGGAATTAAATTTCTCCGGGTCCGTTTCACCACCTACCCGTACCAGTTTTGCCTGAACCGAAACGCCAAATTGGGCTAAATACTGCATACACACAGCCCCTGCAAAACAAAGAGGCGCCGTCATACGACCGCTAAACTGACCGCCACCCCGAATATCGTGGTAGTCTCTGCCGTATTTGAGAAATGCGGGGTAATCGGAATGAGAAGGTCTGGGGCAAGCTTTGAATTGGCTGTAATCCTTGGAACGCTGGTCTTTGTTCTCAATGATGGCACAAATGGGCGCACCGCAAGTAACGCCTTCCACCACGCCGGACACAATATGGGACTGATCCGTTTCCCGCCGGGCCGTAATGGTTCTGCTGTCTGCCTGGCTGTTTGCACTGCCCGGGCGGCGGCGATTCATCAGCGTTTCAATGGCGTCCATATCCAAAGATAACCCTGCAGGAATACCGTCTACTACACACCCAATGGCTTCCGAATGAGATTGGCCGAATACGGTAACTTTTACTTTTTCACCGAAGGTTGCTGCCATAAATTTCCCCTCCTACATTCTGTAAATCCTGGTAGAAACCGGGATAGGATTTATCTGTAACGTAAGGGTTTACAATCGTAACACCCTCTTTTGAGAAACACCCCGCAATGGCCGCTGCCATAGCAATCCGGTGGTCGCCGTAAGAATCCACGGTGCCGCCCCGAAGGGTTCCCTGTCCTTCTATTACCATACTGTCTTCAGACGCAGTTACCACGCCGCCCATATTTTCAATCATCTCTTTCACCGACTGCACCCGATCGCTTTCTTTCAGGCGAAGGCGGGCCGTTCCGGTAAGCGTCGTTTTCCCTTTAGAGAAAGCGCACACAACCGCTAAAATGGGCACTAAATCCGGCACGTGCTGCACGTCTAATATGGCACCGTTTCCAACCCGGGCGCAAAGATCTACAATGGCTTTGTCCCCTTGGGTACTTTCCCCGTCCAAGCCGTCCACCTGAATCGCTGCCCCTAACGACCGGGCACCGACCCAAAAAGCACCGGAGGACCAATCCCCTTCCGGCTTCATCTCCCCCGGCGAGGAGAAAGATACGGGACCGTCAATGGTAAAATAGCCTTCTTCCACACTGCCCTTCCAATGCACACCGAACCGTTTAAGCGTTTCCAGCGTCATTTCAATATAAGGAGCAGACTGTACCCGGGTGGTCAATCGAATTTCAGACCGTCCCGAAAGAGCCGGAAGGGCCATTAAAAGGCCGGATATATATTGAGAGCTGATATCCCCCGGAAGGGTATACAAGCCGGGCTTGAGCGTGCCTTGTACGTGTACAGGCAGGAAATCCGCTCCCTCTTTTGTGAAAGTAAGTCCCTTCTCCCCTAACACCTGGGCAAATAAGCCCATAGGGCGTTTGGGCAAACGACCTTTACCGGTCATGCGAAAAGATTGCGTTTGTGTAGCGGCAACAGGAAGCAAGAAACGAAGACTGGACCCGCTTTCTCGACAATGGAGAATCGGTGTTTCGGCGCACGCGCCGCCTGCTCGCAGCAAAATACCAAATGGATTGCGAGATACCTGGATTCCCAATGCTTCAATACAATCAAACGTTACGTCCACGTCTTCAGATGCCGTGCGAGAATAAGACACCAGTAATTCTTTCAAATCACCTTTCAAAATACCCTGTGCAGCGCAGATTAAAATGCGGTGCAAGTGGGATTTAGAAGGAACAATTTGAACCGTTCCGGAAAGCCGAGACGGACGAATTTGGATTGTATCTTGTGTTGCCATACTACCTTAAACCTCATTCCTGTGTCCTAAGACGGGTGCATTATAGCACAAAATGTATATTTATACAATAAATCCTTGTCATATTTCTTCTATTTTCACATATAAATTCCACGTATAGAAGAACATTTTACCGAAAATAAGGGAGGTATATCGGGTGGATCAGTATGATATTTATCAACAGATCGCGGAAAGAACAAAGGGTGACATTTATATTGGTGTAGTAGGACCTGTGCGAACGGGAAAATCCACGTTCATCAAACGTTTTATGGATCTCTTGGTCATTCCCAATATTGAAAACAATTTTGAGCGAGAGCGGGCTATTGACGAACTTCCGCAAAGTGCCTCCGGCAAGACCATTATGACGACGGAGCCGAAGTTCATTCCCAACGAAGCCGCCAACATTACCATTGAAGACCGCATTCACATGCGAGTACGTTTAGTGGACTGCGTCGGCTATTTAGTAGACGGCGCCATGGGGCACATGGAAGACGACGCACCCAGAATGGTGTCTACGCCTTGGTATGAAGAGAAGATTCCCTTCGGAGAGGCAGCGGAATTGGGTACCAAGAAAGTGATTACGGACCATTCCACCATCGGGCTGGTGATCACCACAGACGGCACCGTTACGGACATTCCCAGAAGCGGATACGCAGACGCAGAAGAACGGGTCATCGCAGAATTACAGGCAACGGGGAAACCGTATACCATTTTACTCAATACCCGAACGCCCCAAGAGGAAGAAACCTTGCTGCTTTGCGGAGAATTGTCCGCAAAATACGGTGCGCCGGTGATTCCCGTAAACTGCTTAGAGATGACGCCGGAAACCATTGACGAAATTATGCAGGCCATTCTCTATGAATTCCCCATTATGGAGGTTGTGTTCAAGATTCCTTCCTGGGTGGAAAGTTTAGAGCAGGATGATGCGGTAAAATGCGCTTTGGTTGATTCCATCAGAGACGCTTTTATCGACGCCCAGAAGTTCCGACACGTCGAAACTTGCGCCGGCAGACTAAATGCATGTCCCTATATTACCGGTGCTCGTTTGTCTGAATTAGATGCGGGTCACGGCACCGCCGCTGTTGAAATGATGGTGCCGGAAGAATTGTTCTATAAAATTCTTTCCGACCGCTCCGGACTGGATATTCAAGACGAAAAAGCTTTAATGGCCGTGATTCGAGACTTGGGCAGAATCAAACGGGAACACGAACGGCTTTCTCAGGCGTTAAACGATGTTGCTATGAAAGGCTACGGCATCGTAATGCCCACTATGGATGAAATGAAGTTGGAAGAACCGGAAATCGTGAAACAAGGCAACAAATTCGGTGTGCGCCTTCGGGCACAAGCCCCTTCCATTCACATGATTCGCGCCGACATCGAAACCGAAATTGCGCCTTTCGTAGGTACGGAAAAACAATCTGAGGAGCTGGTCAGCTATATTTTAAGCGAGTTTGAAGCTAACCCCGGCGATATTTGGACGTCGAACCTGTTTGGAAAACCCTTGAACGAACTTATGGGCGAAGGTCTCCAGAGCAAGCTCAATCGTCTCCCCGACGAAGAACGGGTTAAACTGAAAGAAACCATTGAGCGGGTCATCAATGAAGGCGGAAGCGGCTTGATTTGTATTATCATCTAATATTTTACCGACCTCCCGGACACAATAGCGTTGTAGCGCAAAAGTTCCGGGAGGTTTTGTATGAAATTTCGTTCAGATTTAGTGTTAGAAGCAAAGGAATTGATTGACGAGAAGCGGGCCAGCCAAATGGAGGCCGCGGATCAATTGCCGGAAGGCGTTTTTGCAGACACCGAGGAAAAAGAAGAATACCGGGTGACCCGCATTCGCATTGAAAGTCCGGAAGCCGCGGCACAACTGGAAAAAGAACCGGGCACCTATATTACCATAGAACTGAAAACAGAAGAGATTTCCAGTTTGGATTTACAAAAACAAATTGCCCATACGCTGTCGGCTGAAATGAACCTTTTTACCGAAAAGCTTACGAAAGAGGACCCTTGTGTGATGATCGTAGGCCTTGGAAACCGCAGCATCACTCCCGATTCCCTGGGCCCTCGGGTGGTAGATCGAATGGTGGTGACGCGGCATCTAAAGGGAAACGAACAATTGCGGGCCCATCTAGACAGGCGTATGGGAACTGTCTGCGCCGTAGCCCCCGGGGTTATGGGCATTACAGGCATCGAAACCGGCGCAATTTTACAAGGACTCATTGATGTAGCCCATCCGGATATGGTGATTGCCGTAGATGCACTGGCTTCCCGTAAAACGTCCCGCGTAAACACCACAATCCAGATCTCCGATACAGGCATTGTCCCCGGTTCCGGCGTAGGCAACCGACGCATGGCTTTATCCCAAAAGACTTTAGGGATTCCCGTCATTGCCATCGGCGTTCCTACGGTGGTAGACGCCCTTACCATGACCTGTGATTTATTGGAGAAAGCTACGGGGAAAGAGCCGGATGAAGATATGTTAGAGCGACTTTCCGATACCTACGGTTCCGAAATGATTGTAACCCCTAAAAATATTGACGTGGCGATTGAACGCATGTGCATCGCTATTTCAAACGGGCTCAATATGGCACTGCACAAAGGTTTTGATACCACAGACGTGCATGAATATTTGATGTAAATGAAATTTTGAGTTATAACTTAAAACCACAATTACCGCAAAACTTTGGATTGTCCGTTAATGGTTCTCCACACTGAGTACAGAACGTCATTTTTTCAATTTCAATTTTAGTACCACACTCCGGACAAAATTTAGAATTTACGTCTAATAACTTTTGGCAGTTTGGGCATTTCTTTTGTTTGGAAATCACTTCAAGCATAGGTTCATCGACAACAGTAGATTCTTTCAATGTAGTCATTGTGTTCTTAAAATTTCCTATTGCCGCATCAATGTTAGGCATCTCGTATTTCTCAATTTGTTCGTCATATCGGCTTAGATATTCGGCAAAATCAAAATGTTTCGACTTGAATTTTGAAGAAACCAGAGCCGACATTAGTTCTTGTCCAATTTCCTTAAATGACCCAATCAAAGAATCATCACAATCTTCATCATCAATATCAAGAACAGGCACACCATCAAAGTAAGGGGAAAATTTCAAAACCAAAATAAGTTCCTCGTTTTTCAGTGCAATGCCACTTGCGTTTTTAGATAGAATTGTAAAATAATCTCTGGACAAATATAAATATTGCAAGTTTTTCTTCACTTGTTCCTTATTTTTCTTCACTTCACCTTTTCCAAAGAAAAATAACTTTGAACCTTTTTTTGATAAATTTCCTTCAATGATATTTTGTGTTTCAGAACATAAATCAGTAAGAAAATTATGAATCCGGTCTACGTTATTTTCTATGTATGTGCAATATTTACTTGTCTGCTCACGATTTTGTTTCTTAGTAAGCTCATATTCTACTCTTTCAATGACATTTGAACTTGCTATTTTACCTATTACACCAAAAACGCCCATTATTGTCCTCCAAATATTATTTCACAATTGTATTGCATTGTTATTTTTTTAATTATAATCCAATGAACGACAAAAGTCTATAAAAAACGCAGATTTTGATATATGTATTACTATATCAAAACCTGCGCTCAACTGGCGTTCCGGACGGGGATCGAACCCATATCAGCAGAGTCGGAGTCTACTATCGTATCCATTAGACCACCGGAACACGGAAGTCTGTAATACAATACCACATCCCACCCAATATTTCAAGTGTAAAATTATTTCCCGCTGAATTTGCGATGTGCAGTCGTCAATGATAGGTAACACTTTACTCAAAAAAATATGATGAAGTAAGAATTGGTTGTTATGACCTACATTACGGCCAAATAATCTGTCAAAACCGCCAACGGACTTTTGTACTTTAAACAGCACTTGGGAAT
>JAGBGO010000076.1 GCA_017935905.1 Clostridia bacterium
CTGAATATTGGCGGCGGCAACGTTGAGCTCAAGCGCACCGATTTGTCCCAGGATATTGCAATTTACAATATTTATTCCCAAATCATACCGGAAACCGACGTACTGGAAATTTACGAAAGTGCAGCGGTACAATGGGGCATGATTGACAAACCGGTATCCACGCCAACAGCTAAACCGACGCAAGCACCCACGGAAGTCCCCACGGAAGTGCCTACGGAGATTCCTACGGAAAGCGCCACAGAAGCAGCTACACAGGCGCCGGATGCTACGGAGTCTATCACTGAGAGTGCAGAACCCGCGGATCCTACCGCTGCACCCAAAAAAGACGGCGGCTCCAATACGGTTGTCGTTGTTGCCATTGTTGCAGCCGTAGTGGTAATCGGTGGCGGTATTGCAGCCGGCATTATTTTAACCAAAAAGAAAAAATAGGAGTTATTCTATGAAACGATTGAAACGTTTGCTATCTTTAAGTCTGATGATGTTGCTCAGTGTGGGGCTGTTTGCCTGCGGCGAACCGCAACCGGGAGAAGGTGAACAAGTATCCCATTTTCCCGATGCGGCTACGCCCACGGTTGTACCCACCGCAGCACCGACGACGGAAAGCGCTCTGGCTACGCAGATACCTTCTACGCAGACGCCTGCGACACAAAAACCTACGAATGCGCCTACACAAAGTCCTGCGACGGACGGGAGCGCCGTACTTTACCAAATTCCCGGAAAATACGACGTATCTATGGCGTACGTGATTCAAACCAGCGATCACAAAATCATCGTGGTAGATGGCGGGGAAGCAAATGCAGACAAGTACAATGACACGCGGGAAGATTTCCTGCAATTGGTTAGAACGCTTACCGGTGAGCAGGTTCCTACCATTGACGCATGGTTTATTACCCATTGTCATCGGGATCACATCGGTGTGTTTAACGAGTTGATGAAGGGGAATGAACCTCAATGCAAGGTGAAGAACGTTTATTATAATTTCCCGTCCAGAGATTGGATGCTGCAACAAAATGTTTTGGAAACCTACGAGAACTTTATGTCCGCATTAAAGAACTGCGACAACGAGGTTGTTGTTCAATTAGGCGACGTAATCCCGGTAGGAAATGTGTCTATGGAGGTTATGTTGGTTCCGGATCCTACCATTACGTCTAATGGTGTAAATGAAAGCAGTGTTGTTTTCCGTGCTGCCATCGGCCAGCAGACGGTACTGTTTTTGGGAGATCTGGGAACAGCCAGCGGCACTCGATTGTATCGCGAGCACCGAAATAAATTGCAAAGTGACGTTGTACAAATGGCCCACCACGGGTCGTACGGTGTAACGGACGTTATTTACCGCTACATCAATCCGAAAGTTTGTTTATGGCCTGACGTTGAGTTTATGTGGGATGAGGATCGGAATAACGCCGGTAATTTTACCATTATTAAGACTTACAATTATTTGCAGACGCTTAATAAGAATATTAAGCACTACAAGGCCAGTGAAGGAAGCGTACTGAAATTAGAGTTTCCGTTAGATATTTAACGCAGTATACAACTCTTTTCTATTCTTAAAATACACTCCTCAAAAGTAAAAGGGTCGCACGCGGCCCTTTTATTTTTTATGATTTTTTTTATGGAAAATGGTGAATTTTCTCCAAGAAAAAATGTCTAAAATTATACATTTATCGGCTTTTTTGGTATTTACATATCAGTAAAAGGTTCATAAAATATGTATAACGTATGAACAAATTATATGAATTAGCTTATCAAAAAATTGAACGTTGTTTATATGTGGGTGGCTGGTACAAACTACAAAATTATTTTAGGAGGTAAATTTTATGAGAAAAAGTTTATGTTTCATGCTTGCATTGGTCGTACTTGCTTGTGGCTTGTTTACGATTCCTGTTGCGGCATCTTCAACTGCACTTACGCCCAATGGGTTTGCGTTGAAGATTGATGACAACAACCAAGTGTCCAATGGCGTTGGTTCCAATGTTTATCTTCTTTCTGAGAAGAATGGTGTTCCGACTGTTGGTACCGATGCAGAAAGCGGCAATAAGTATTTGAAAATCACCAAGACGGAGAATAAGGCGCTTACTTATTCTATGTATAGCGCCGGCGCAGGTAATCAAGCAGGCTTATTCTGGAAGTATTTTTGGAACTTCCAAAACAGTGCCAATAACGATACTAGTTTCACTTGGGAATTTCTTGTACGGATGCCTGCTATGAATTCTACACCTAACGATTTTGCAAATGTGTTTGGCTATCGTGCCGGGGAGGGTGGATTTGGTTTCCGTATTGGAAATACACAGGGTCAGCTTGTTTTTGGTAGTGGAAAGACCGGTAATGCATTCATAGGATCTCAGCTTATTGCACTTAGCTTCCCTATGGAAGCAAATGAGTGGTATCATTGCGTTTTGACTTATGATTATACCAATAAGATTATGAATGCATACGTAAATGGCGAAGCTCTTAAAGATGGAAACAATGCAACCGATATTGCTGTAGATTGGTTTGTTGCTGCACCGTACAACTGGAGTTCTGCTGAAATGGGAATCGGAATTGCGCCTGAACATTCCGCTGTTGTTTTCGATAGCGATATCGGTATGTACAACTTCTCGGAATACAGTGTAGATGCAAACGAAGCTGCACAGCTTTGGGCAAAGGCAGACAATCAATGGAAATTGACACCTGCTCAACCTACACCCAGTGCAACGCCCAGCGCTACACCTAGCACAACACCCAGTGCAACGCCTAGTGCTACCCAGACTCCGGTTGTACCTCAGCCGCCTACGGGTGACGCAGGCATTGTGATTGCCGGTCTCGTTCTTTTGGTTGGCGTCGGCGTCGTAATGTTCGTTCGCAAACGTAAGATTACAGAGTGATAGTTTGTTTATAGTAACATAAAAGGAGCTATGGATATGAAAAAAACAATTTCAGTTATATTATCCCTTATAATTGTTTTGATGATGGAAATGTCCGCATTGCCTGTAGCGGCAACGGAGTATTATCCGGATTTGTTGGAAACCGTTTTTGAGGACGGTACAGCATACAATTTTACAACGGGTTCGGATATTGAACCGGAGAAGGATATTGTTACAGTATGGGATGAAACGGCACAAGCCTATTTCTTGCGTACGTCTAAAGCGGATCCTACCAATTATTTGGTTTCGAAGGAAGCAACAGATGCACTTGCCAGAATGATTTTGGTGCAAAAACTTCAAGAACCGGATTTGGATTTAAGTTTTGCATGGGAATTTATGGTGCGTCTTCCTGAAATGCCGGAAACTATGACGTTTGGCAGTGGCTATTTTGCTTCCGGTGGATTTACCTTCTGTGCGGATGCAAATTATGGTTATTTTTTGGTTCAATCTGCGACCAGTGATGCCGATGCTCAAAATCTTTATTTACAGTTTCCTATGGAAGCCAATAAATGGTATCACTGTTTTTTGATTTATGATGATTTTGAACAACAATTTTACGCGTATGTAAATGGCGCTCGAATCAAAGCAAAAGACAGTAATAATGATTATGTTTCGGTAAATCCTTTCAGATTGTCCTATTTGTGGCATCACGGTTTACAAATTGGCGGCAGTAATATCGAGTACAAGCGTGTAGATCTTTCTCAGGATATTGCAATTTGCAACATTTATTCTCAAATTGTACCGGAGACTGACGTACTGGAAATTTACGAAAGCGCAGCGGTACAATGGGGTATGATTGACAAACCGGTATCCACGCCAACTGCTAAACCGACGCAGGCGCCCACGGAAGCCCCCACGGAAGTGCCTACGGAAATTCCTACGGAAAGCGCCACAGAAGCGCCGGATGCTACGGAGTCTATTACGGAGAGTGCAGAACCTGCGGATCCTACCGCTGCGCCCAAAAAAGACGGCGGCTCCAACACAGTTGTAGTTATTGCCATTATTGCAGCCGTATTGGTCATCGGTGGCGGTATTGCAGCCGGCATTATTTTCACTAAGAAGAAATAATAGAGGAAACTCTTTTCTATTCTAAAATACACTCCTCAAAAGTAAAAGGGTCGCACGCGGCCCTTTTATTTTTATGATGTTGCCGGATTGCGGTATGTAAAAAGGCGTTTTGAAGTATGTAACATACCGCAAAATGGATGTTTACATACGCCCCGCCGCCGTCCAAAAGATATTGAAAAAAACAGCTCGATGTGGTATATATAATTTAGTCTGAAACAGACAAAATCGCATTGCAATCAACAATGAACCAGAACATCAAAGGAAAGATATTCATGCAGCCAAAGAAACGGGGCAAATTTCGGCCATTTTACAATTTTTGCTATGATTTTGTGTATATAACAGGCGTGCTCCCTGCGCTGCTTTGGTTGCGGCCCAAGATTCATTATCCCTTTGGGAAACCCAACAAAAGGGGTGGGCTGTTGGTACTGGCAAATCATCATACGATGATTGATCCTATTTTGATTCAGATAGCTTTTCCGTTTCGAAGAATGAATAGCATTGCTTCGAAAGACTTGTTTGACACGCCGCTTAAAGCATGGTTTTTTGACTTGATGCATTGTATTAAGATTGATAAAGATAATTTTGCCCTTTCTTCCTTTCACGAAATCGTGCAAAGGTTGGAGGAAAAGAAATTGGTGCTGATATTCCCTGAAGGAGGCGTGCACGCCCATCAAGGAAATGAAATTCATACGTTTAAATCCGGCGTGGTACTCATGGCCCATCGTTCCGGGGCACCGGTGATTCCCCTATACGTGGTACAAAGGCAGAAATGGTGGAAACGTCAGCAAATGGTTATGGGGCAAGCCATTGACGTAAAGGCAATGCTGGGGAAAATCCCTACGGTAGACACCATTGCTTCCGTTAGTGACGTATTACGAGAAAAGGAAATAGAACTTCGTACGTATTATGAAAATATTGGAAAGGAAAACTACTTATGAATGAGAAATTTAGAAAGTATACCGATGAAGAAACTTTTTCAAAAATTGTCAGTTTCCCCTGTATTGCGGCGATGTGGGAAGACCGTGTTGCCACCTATGGGGATAGGGTGGCGATTGTAGACGGTGAGACGTACACCTATGCGCAACTGGATGCAGATGTGTCCGCTTTTCGCGGTGTGCTTGCGGAAAAAGGCGTTCAACCCGGCTCCTTAATCGGTATTTTCTGTCCCAACTCATACGGATTTGTGAAAGCGTATCTGGCTGCCACCACGATGGGTGTGCCGGCGGTTTTGATGCCCACCCATTTAGATGAAATGACTGTGTTTGGCATTGCCTCCAAATTTGGAATGAAAGCAGTGGTATACGACATGTCCTTGGAAGCGAAAGTCGCCCTGCTACGCGAAAAGAATCCTGCTGTAGCACTGATTCCTTCTTCTGAAACTACAGAGAAAACGATGCCTGCCGTGCACATTGGAGAAGAATTCCCTGCGGCGATCTTATTTACCGGCGGTACAACAGGAAAGAGCAAAGGCGCAAAATTAAGTCACAAAGCCATTCTTGCCGGCACGATGAACGGTTGCTACGGTATCCGTGAAATCTTCTGTCAACGGTATTTGTTGGTGTTGCCCCTGACTCACGTATTTGGATTGATTCGAAATTTGATGACGTCCCTTTACACCGGAAGCGCCCTATATATTTGCCGAAACAACAAAGATATGTTCCGGGATACCGCCGTGTTCAAACCCACCATTATGGTATTGGTTCCGGCACTTGCGGAAATGGCGCTGAATTTATCTCGCCAGTTTGGTCGCAACATGTGGGGACCGGACTTGAAGACGATTATTTGCGGTGCGGCACCTGTGGCACCGTATTTGGTGCAGGAATATCATAAAATCGGCGTAACGCTGCTTCCCGGTTACGGACTTACGGAATCTGCCAACTTAGTCAGCGGAAATCCGGAAGCCCTTGCAAAACCGGAATCCGTGGGACTGATGTATGACGGTATGGAATACAAAATCGTAGACGGCGAGTTGTGGCTGAAGGGCATCAATATGATGGATGGCTACGTAACGCCGGAGGACAATGCCGTTGCCTACGAAGACGGCTATTTCAAAACCGGCGATTTAGTACGGATCGACGACGAGGGATTCTTGTACATTACCGGCCGTCTAAAAGAAATTATCGTACTTGCCAGCGGTGAGAACGTATCTCCGGCAGAATTAGAAGTTAAGTTCTGCGGAATTGACGTCATTTCCGACTGTTTGGTGTACGACGAGGACGGGAAACGATTGGTACTGGAAATTTTGCCCCGTATGACCCGGGTGAAAGAGTTAGGAATCGAGGATTTATACGGTTACGTCAAGGCGGAAGTCGATAAAATCAACAGCACGTTGCCGCCTTTTGAACAGATTACAAAAATTGTGATTCGGGATACGGATTTTGTCCGGACCCCGGCGATGAAGATTGCGAGGAACTTAAATGGCAATGTCAAGAAATGAAATTATTCAAAAATTAGTAGAAGTAATGGCAATGACCATGCCGGATACAAACCTTGATCTTGCAAACTTGCGGGAAGATATGACGTTGGTAGGCGATTTGGGCCTTTCTTCTGTGGGCGTGCTGTATAATGTCATCGCCATTGAGGAATTTTTCAACATCCGTTTCGATGACATTGGTTTTGCGGATCTGAAAACGGTGGGCGAGGTCGTCGATTACATAGAGAAAAAAATCAACGTATGAAATGGGTATCGAAAACGCCGGAATCGGGCGATATGGTGCGGGTCAAATTAGGCACCATCTATCACTTTGGTATTTTTGTGTCGGAAACAGAAATTATCCAGTTCGGATTAGCACCGGGGGTTCGCGGATTGCTGCCGGACTGCGAAGTGGAGGTTCTGGCGTCCGATTTGCGTACCTTTTTGGCAGGCGGCATTTTGGAAGTCTGCGTATTTGAACCACAGGAACGGCAAAAACATCGCACGCCCCAGGCGGTTATCGCCTGTGCCCGTCAGCGCATCGGGGAGCGCGGCTATCATATTCTCTATAATAATTGCGAGCATTTTGCCAATGAATGTTTATCCGGTGAACATATTTGTCACCAGGCAGACGACGTTCGGGCTATGTTTCGAAATTTACCGGTGGTGGACGTTTACGTGGCAGAAATGCCGGGTGACGCGAAAATGCCGCCTCTTTCCTGCACTTTGCGCCAAGAAGACGTGGAACGTGTGTCTTCGCCGGAATTGCGCCGCCAAAAATACTTTGTATGGAAATTGTTGGAATACGCATTGGAGCGAAGCTTTGGGTTCAAAAACCGGGATTTGACGTTTCGCAAAGAGGGGGATCGCTTTGTCTGTGATCGCGCTTATTTTTCTTTATCCCACGACGGAGATGCCTTGGCGGTGGCTGTAAGCCGAGCCCCGGTAGGTGTAGACGTGCAGCGAATTGCGCATCGTCATACGGATTCCTTGGCAGAGCGCACTTTGAATGGGGAAGAACTGGCATTTTACACACAGCTCTCGGAAGATGAAAAAACGCACTTCTTCTACCGCACCTGGTCCTCGAAAGAAGCATTGTTCAAAGCGGCACAAAAAGACGTATTTATCCCGAAAGAGCAGAATACTTTCCGGGAAAACGTGAAAAACTATGAAACGTCTATCGGTGGCCAAACTTTCTATTTGTCTGTAGCCACTCAAACACCGGATCGCATCCGCTTCTATGAAAATATCCGATTGTAAGCAGGGAGGGAGAATATGCCGAGGCAAGGAAAAACGATGCACCCCAAGAAGAATACCGCTAAAGCGGTTGCGGTTGTAACCGCCGTATTGGTTGGTGTCAGTGCCCTTTCCATTGCACAAGCCATTGCAGTTTACGATTCGTTTTTTCCGCGCTATGAACGGTCGGATCCGTCCTTGACGCCCGGTATGTACGTTTATGCGCGCTATGAAGGTCGCCTGAAGCGCGAAAGCTTTTTCATTCCCTCCGGAAATAATCAACTTTGTGCATACTATTATCCCGTAACACAACCCAAAGCCCTTGCAGTAGCGGTGCACGGTATGCACGCCGGGGGCGACGATCTGCTGCCGCTGATTGACCGATTGGTGGCGGAAGGTTACGCCGTACTGTCTTATGATGCCACGGCCACCTATTCTTCTTCGGGAGAGGACGGTATTGGAATGTGCCAGTTCATACGGGATTTAGATGCCGTGCTGAATTATTTGGCGGAGAGCGACGTTTACGGGGCTATTCCCCGCGTGTTAATCGGTCACAGTTTAGGGGGCAATGCGGTTGCATCGGTGCTATCCCTTCATCAAGAAATTAAAGCGGCGGTGTGTATTGCGGCCATGACGGATGCGTCTACGCTGATGGTGGAAACGGCGCGTATGTACGTGCATGATATTGCGTATACGGTTAAACCTGTTTTTGACGTTTATCAAAAGTATTTATTTGACGATTACACGGAGCTCAACGCAGTACGGGGCATCAATGACAGCCAAATCCCCATTTTACTTGCCCAGGGACTTCAAGACGACGTGATTCCCCACGATTCCATCGCTGTGACGGCAGAATTAGAAAAAATTACCAACCCCAACGTTTCCGTATATTACACAGACGGATCGCAGGGCACGCACACCGGCATTTTACAGGATGCCGATGCACTCACGTACCGGGAACTGGTAAGCGACACGCTGGATGCCATGGAAGCCCGCAAAGGGGCGGCGCTGACGAACGCGGAGAAGAAAGCGTTCTATGCAGGCGTTGATCACCGCCGATACAGTGCCGTCAATCAAGAATTGGTGGCGCGCATCCTGGATACGTTCCGGGCGGGACTTTCGGCATAGAGCGGGTAAAATGGAAAACTATACGTCTGCTTTACGTTTTCAAAAATGAGATTTACAAACGAAACGTTTTGCTATACAATAAGCCCATAAATTTTAAAACAGAGGAATGCTTATGAAATCGAACGTTAAGTTTTTGTCTATGCTGTTATGTTTACCTTTATTGTCCGCCATTTTACCCGCATGCTCGGAGAAGAAGCAGGACGAAAGCGATACTACCCCTTACAAGCACGTGGTGGTCATCGGTGTGGACGGTGCCGGTGCCTTCTTTAAAGAAGCCCACACCCCGAACTTGGATAAAATATTTGCCAAGGGTGCCGTTACCTACAAAATGCTGACGGCAGATCCTACCGTCAGTGCCCAGTGCTGGGGTTCTCTTTTGCACGGTGTAACCCCTGAATATCACAGACTGACCAACGGCATTGTGGAAACCCAGGCTTATCCTGCAAATTCTCCGTTTCCAAGCTTCTTTAAGGTGATTCGGGAACATAATAAAGACGCCGTGCTTGCGTCCTTCACTCACTGGAATCCCATTAACGTAGGTATTGTGGAAGAGAATATCGGCGTGCACAAAGAAGGAAATATGAGCGATCGGGATTTGACACAAGCCATTTGCACGTACGTGGAATCCCATGATCCCACCGCATTGTTCGTGCAATTTGATGAAGCCGACGAAGCCGGCCATGCATTCTTGTACGGCACCAAAAAACATTTGGACAAAATTACGGAATTGGACGGCTATATCGGACAGATTTATCAGGCTTACAAGGATAAAGGTTTGCTTCAAGATACCCTTTTCATCGTCACGGCAGACCACGGCGGAAACGGCAACAGCCACGGCGGCCTTACGGACGCGGAGAAATACGTAATGTTTGCAGCCTGCGGTAAATCCGTACAAAAAGGTGAAATTCAAGATGTTGAAATTCGGGATACGGCCGCAATCGTGCTCCATGCCCTTGGCTACGATTGTCCCGCCGGATGGACGGCCCGCGTGCCTTCCGGATTGTTTAAAGGTGTGACGGCAAAGGAACGTCCGGTTTACACAAATAATAATTCCGATCGAAACCACGTAAACAAACCTACGCCGGAGGAAGATATTTCTAAATCGATTCAAACGCCCTTGAAAGTGTATCTGCCTTTAGACGGAACCATAACGGACAAACAAGGCGGTGCCACTGCCCAGATCGGCAAACTCTATTTTGTGAAAGGTTTTTACGGACAAGGCGTATCCTTAGATGACGGCGCCGTTTCTTTGGAAGGATTTAAGCCGGGCAGAGACAGTTTCACGGTTTCTATGTGGATCAAGACGGAAGGTGCCGCCGGCGATCCTGCCATTCTTTCCAACAAAGATTGGAACAGCGGACAGCATATAGGCTTCATACTGTCGCTGCAAAACAAGAACGATATTAAGTTTAATGCCGGAAACGGTGCGGCCCGCATGGATATCAGTGCGCCTCTTCCTTTTGATTTCAACGAAGGATGGATGCATCTGCTTTTGATTGTGGACCGAGATTCCGGGAAAGTGCATTTGAGTTACGATTTCGGTGATTTTATCACGGCGGAAATTCCGGAGGCGCTGAAAAATTCTTCCTTTGACGGCATTGGCAGTCTTCATTTAGGTCAGGACGGTACGGGTACGTACAGTTGTGATCTTCCCGCTACGGTAGATGAATTGATGATTTTCGGCGGCGCATTGAGTGAAGGCGAGATTGCAGCGCTGGCAGCATACTACGGCAAAGAGTGAAAAGGAGAAGATGCATTGATGAACGTTTTGGCGATTACTTGTCATCCGGATGATATGGAAGTTTATTGTGGGGGAACGCTCCTTAAATGTAAAATGCGGGGCGATACGGTTACCGTGTGCCACGTAGCCAACGGCAATATGGGCCACATGGTGATTGAACCGGAAGAACTGCGGGAAATCCGCATTGAAGAAGCCAAGCAATCGGCGGCAATGGCAGGTTTTCAAATTTGCACCTGCGACGTAGGGGATTTGAAGATCAACCCGGGAGATACCGCCATTCACGACCAACTGGTACAGGTCATTCGGGCAGCAAAACCGGATTTCATTATTACCCACGGGCCGGACGACTATATGGTGGATCATTCCGCTGTATCGGAATTGGTATTCCAGGCTTCTTTCTCCGCTACGGTGCCCCATTATAGGACGGATTTGGGGGCGGCGGTCCAATTGACGCCAATCTACTACTGTGATAATAATTGTCTTTTGCGTTGCGAGCCGGAGGAGTACGTGGATATTACCTCGGCGTTCGAGCAGAAACTTCAAATGCTGGCTTGCCACAAAAGTCAGGTAAAATGGTTATTTGACCATGACGGCATTGACGTGCTGGACGACCTGAAAACCTTCGCCCGCCTTCGCGGCATTCAATGTGACCGCAAGTACGCAGAAGGCTTTCGTGTGTGCAGAACCGGCCACCGCAACGTGCCGGAGCGGTTGCTTCCGTAAGGAGGATAGCGGAACAGTGAAGGGTGTAAAATGGATCATTTTTTCTTTACTGATCTTGGCGCTGTTTTTATCCGGCTTTTCATGTACGGGTGCAAGAAAAGTTCCGGAAGCGTCTGTTTCGCCCTCTTTGCAACCCACTGAAACACCGGATTTGACAAAAGTTTTTTGCGTCGAGAACTACGGTGCCAAAGGCGACGGCACGACCAATGACGGTAAGGCGATTTCTAAAGCTATCGCAGCCGCTGTTGCCGATGCTGCTCCTAAGAAAATTGTACAGTTTCAAGCCGGCAAGACGTACCGGGTAACCGCAGTACCTACACAGAATCGGAATAACTGCCTTTTTGACTTGAAGGCTGCCAAGAACGTCCATATTCAAGGGAGTAACACAAAAATTCTACTAAAGGCACCGGTGCGCATTGGTATGATTTCCGATACCAATCAATGCAGTATGTCGGGCTTTATCTTTGATTACGCACCGAAACCCTTTGTCGTTGGAAAAGTAATCCAAAAAGGGGCCGATTATATCGACTTTGCCACCTCGGAGGAACTGGCGATTCCTACAGATTGGAAAGCCCCCTCTACTTTCTTTGCGTTTCGTAACAAAGAAAATGAACGTCTGCACTTTTTCTCCACAGGTTACACCAAACTGGGGGAGAAGAAGTATCGTTTGCATATAAAATCGGACAGTACCGGAAAACCGAATCAGGCAGCGATCGGGGAAGAATTTATATTGCCTGTGCCCGGCGCTTCCCATTCGGACGGAGGCGGTAGCGCTTTTACCATCGGGACCAGCAGTGGACTTCAAATGTCTGATATTCGGATTTACAGCTTGCCCAACTTTGGATTTAATATTCGTTGTAATGACGGCGATTTGTTTTTTGAAAATATTTCCTTTCGACCGGAACCGGATTCTGATATTCACTTGGTTTGTTGGCGGGATGGATTTCACGTGAAAGATAATAGCGGCCAGATTATTTGGGATAAATGTGATATGGGTCCTCTTGGGGATGACGCCTTCAATCTTTCATCGGTTTGTATGAAGGTTGTCAAAATCTCTGAAACCCAAGACACGTTTCGGTTGCTTCCTATGGAAGGTACGGCGGCACGCCCTGCCCTCCAAGTGGGGGATGAATTTGTGGCGTATAATAATTTTACGGGAGAATTGATTGGGACGGGCACAATCGCCGAAATTATAGATACCAGCCCGGTTCGCTTCAAAAGTGATGCTCCGCTTCCGAATGCGGACAAAGAAACGTATTTTTGTTTCTACCGGTATGCAAATCCCAATTACGTGGTGCGCAATTCCACCATTGAGGGAACGGTGCGGGTTCGCTGTCCCGGCATTTTTGAAAATTGCAAATTCAACGTCTTTTGGCTGAAAATTGAAAATGAAACTTTCTTTGAAGGTCCCGTTCCAAAGGATATTACTTTTAAGGATTGTTCTTTCCAATCTCTATCCGGGAGAAACAAAAATATTGTACAAATTGGAACACGATACCAAAATAATCCCACGGAACCGGCACAATATAAATGTAAGAATATTGTATTTCAAGGTTGTACGTGGCTGGGCGGAACCGGTTATTCTGCGGAACCGGGGAATGAAGTGGTGGTAAAATGATTATCGTCAGCGCGTGTCTTTTAGGCGAGAATTGTAAATATAACGGCGGAAATAATTATCATCCTAATGTGGTTTCTTACGTGCAGGGTCAGGAAGTGCTGGCAATTTGCCCTGAAATGCTTGCCGGTATGGGATGCCCCAGGACGCCGGTTGAAATTGTGGATGGTGTGGTGATGGACCGAGATGGAAATAATGTGGATGCTATTTTGCGACAAGGGGTGGCACGGGCGATGGACCTTGTGCTTCAGGAAGACATCAAATGCGCCATTTTACAGTCTCGAAGCCCCACTTGCGGCGTAAAGCAAGTTTATGACGGCACTTTCTCCGGAAAATTAGTAGAAGGTGCCGGGATATTTGCCCGAGCGTTAATGGATGCCGGATATTTGGTGTTGGACGCGGAAGAAATCGGTTCGAAAGGACCGATTGGGCAATAAGGCAGGATTTTGGGTACTACTGCCCAAGGGTTGGGTAAAATATGCGATTTGCTGTACCATTTGCCCAAAAAGCGTGGAGAAACGCGCAGAAAAGCTCTTCTTGCCGCAAATTCATTTGGATTTTTGGGCAATAAACACACAAAATGATCTGTATTGCCCAAACCCATACACAACCACACAAAACTATACCAACTCATAAAAAAACTGCCGACAGAATTTCTGCCGGCAGTCATTTCATCGTCTATTTGTAAGACAAGTTGTGGTATTAAACCCATCCTCTGATCTTTGCAGCGTTTGCAACGCGGTTGATAGCAACTACGTAAGCAGCATCGCGCATATACAGATTCTTCTCTTGTGCCAAATTGTAAACGTTATGGAACGCCTTGGTCATTGCACTCTCGAGTTTCTCCAAAACTTCTTCCTTGGACCAGTAGTAGTTCATATTACCCTGAACCTGCTCGAAGTAGCTGCAGGTTACGCCGCCTGCGTTGCTCAAGAAGTCAGGAATCAACATAATGCCTGCATCCTGAATTAACTGGTCGCAGTCCGGAGTCGTAGGACCGTTGGCAGCTTCGCACAAAATCTTAACTTTCTTGGAAATGTTGGGGAATACTTCAGGTGTAATCTGATTCTCAAGTGCAGCAGGAATCAAAATATCTACGTCTTGGCAGAGCCAGTCGCTGCCGGGAAGTACTTCGTATCCCAAAGCCTGTGCTTTGTTCTTGTCAATGCTACCGAAGGTATCCTTGATATCAGCAAGTTCTGCGGGGTTGCAACCTTCCATCTTGCGGAACGTGTAGGAAACCTTATCTGTAGCGTCCCAGCTGGAAATTGCGATGAGCTTACCGCCTAAATCTACGTACATACGAGCAGCGTACTCACCAACGTTACCGAAACCTTGCATACTTGCAGTGGTCTTAGTAATATCGATCTTCATGTTCTTCAAGCACTCGCGCAAGCAGTAAACAACACCGTAACCGGTAGCTTCTGTACGGCCTAAAGAACCGCCCATACCTACGGGTTTACCGGTGATCATACCGGGGAAGCGTTTGCCGGTGATGGACTCGTACTCATCCAGCATCCACATCATGTGCTGACCGTTGGTCATTACGTCGGGAGCGGGAACGTCGATGTTGTAACCTACTTGGCTGTGCAGGCGACGAATAAAGCCGCGGCACAGACGCTCTTGCTCGCCCTGGGACATGGTACGGGGATCGCAGATAACGCCACCTTTAGCACCACCCAAAGGAATATCTACAACGGCGCACTTCCAGGTCATCCACATAGAAAGTGCACGAACGGTGTCTGCAGTCTCGTGGGGGTGGAAACGAAGGCCGCCCTTTCCGGGACCTCTTGCGTCGTTATGAATCATACGGAATGCCTTGAAAATCTTCGTAGAACCATCATCCATCTTTACGGGAATGGTGAAGTGAACTTCCTGGCGGTGTTGACGGAGCAAATCGCGGGTAGCCTGATCTAAATCCAACATCTCAGCTACACGGTCAAACTGGGTCTTTGCGTTGTCATACGGATTGTAATTTTGATTTGCCATATAAGAACCTCCTATTAAATATATGTGCTCGCATTAAAAAATACTGCGAAATATAAGATACTCTTTTTTTGCGGCGCTGTCAATAAATTTTTTGACGAAAACCCGCAAGGGGATTGACTTTTGAGTATACTTCGTGATACGATGTATACCGTAACGGGAGGTATGCTATGGATATTCAACTCAAACGCGGTCTTTTGGACGTATGCGTGCTGGCGGCCATTAAGAATGAAGACTCTTACGGCTACAAGATTATTAAAGATCTGCAGCCCTGTCTTGCCTTGTCCGAATCTACGCTGTATACCATATTAAAACGGCTGGAAGCGGCGAATATGCTCACGGTGCGCACGGTGGAACACGGGGGACGGCTTCGGAAATATTATCACATTACAGCGGCGGGCCTTTCCCGTATTGAAGAATTTAAAGCAGAATGGCAGGAAATGCTGGACATTTATCAATTTGTCACCAAGGAGGATGCATCCCATGACTAAGATACAGTTTTTGTTGGCACTGGGTGAGCGGTTATCCGGTTTACCTAAAGAGGAGATGGAAGAACGTTTGCGGTTCTACAGCGAAATGATCGAAGATCGCATGGAAGAAGGTCTTTCGGAGGAGGAAGCGGTGGCGGCCGTAGGTTCTGTGGAAGAAATCGGGGCGCAGCTCGGGGCGGATACGCCTTCTCCCAAAACGGCGAAGGAGCCAAAATCTTCAAAACGTAAGATGCCCACTTGGGCCATCGTTCTTTTAATTGTAGGATCTCCCCTTTGGTTGTCTTTGCTGATTGCAGCCTTTGCAGTTGCCCTTTCCCTTTATGCGGCGCTGTGGTCCGTCATTCTCGCTTTGTGGGCAGTCTTCGGTGCCCTTGTTGTGAGCGGCTTCAGCGTTACTTTGGGCGGTATCGGCGTATTTTGTATGGGCAAGGAAATTGCCGGATTGGCCATGATTGGAGCCGGTTTGGTTCTCGCGGGGCTATCGATTTTCTTCTTCTTTGGGTGCAAGGCGGCCACGAAAGGTGCTGCGTGGCTGACAAAGATTTGGGCACGGGATTAGAAAGGAGGAAGTGTAATGCGTAAAAGGACGATTACTGCACTGATTATTGCGGCTTCTTTGGTGGTGCTGGGGGGCGTGGTTTTTGTCGGCGCCATGAGTCGGGTAAAATGGGATTTTACCAAACTGTCTATGAACCAAACTGAAACCAACGAATATATCTTTTCGGAATCCTACCAAAATATATCGATTCAGACCGACACGGCTGACGTGGTGATTCGGCCTTCTGAAACGGATGAAACCAAAGTGGTTTGTAAAGAACAGGAACGTTTGAAACATTCCGTGACCGTGGAAGACGGCACGTTGGTGATCCGGCTTACGAACACGCGGGAATGGACGGATTATATTTTGAATTTTGCTTTTACCAAAGTGACGGTTTACGTGCCGAAAACACAACTGAAAGATATTACGGTGAAGAATTCCACGGGCAACATAACTTTGCAGAATATGGTGGTTGAAGGGCAGATTTCTGTGAAAAACAGTACCGGAAACGTGAAATTCAAAGACTGTGATGCAGCGTCGGTTCTTGTGAAGAACAGCACCGGCAATATTACGGGCAATTTCCTGACGGAAAAACAATTTGCGGCAAAGTCCAACACGGGGGACGTGAAAGTGCCAAAAGGCACAAAAGGCGGACTGTGTGAACTTACCACCAGTACGGGAAATATTCGTTTCACAATTGGATAAAATCCATTGAAATCTTTCTGAAAATATGTTACAATTTTCAAAGCTTGTACAAAAGAAAAAGTAGAATATTTTTGGGAGGGTCCATATGGAGAAGAAGTTAATCTATGACATTGGGGACAGACCTAAGTTTGGGCAAATGTTAATATTTGCCTTGCAACAGTTGCTTGCAATCCTCGCCGCTACCATCGCAGTACCTACGATTATCAAACTGCCTACACAAATTCCGGCTGCTATCTTAGGCGCCGGTATCGGAACGTTGGTTTATCAGTTGTTTACACGGTTTAAGAGCCCTGTGTTCTTGGGAAGCTCCTTTGCTTTCTTAAGCTCTTTGGGTGTAGCCCTTGCCTACGGTTATTGTGGAATTATATTGGGTTCCATCGTGGCAGGACTTGTGTACGTAATTATTGCACTTGTGATCCATTTTACCGGCACCGCATGGGTGGACAAGTTGATGCCGCCGGTCATCATCGGACCTACCGTTGCTTTGATTGGTCTTTCTTTGGCTGTAAACGCTATGGGGGATCTTGTGAAGTCCAATTCGTCCGAGAAGTTTGGCGGTTACAATTTGGTGGCTTTGCTTTGCGGTTTGGTGGCTTTCTTTGTGATTGTGATTTGCTCTACGCAGAAGAAAAAGCAAATGCCCCGTTTAATCCCCTTTATTTTAGGTATTGTGGCAGGCTACGCAGTCGCTGCAATTTTCACGTTGATCGGTCATATTGCGGATTTGGATTATTTGATGATTATCAATTTCCAACCGGTTGTAGATAATTTTGTAGATGCAGACGGTGCGTTCCGCGGTATTTCTTCTATTATTGATTATCCTAGATTTGCTTTGATCGGAGCCGTGAAGGAATTGATTTCCGGTAACGTTTCCCCGGAAGTTCTGGCAGCGAATGAGAACGCCGGTCTCCTCAATGCCGGCGGTATTGTGGAAGTCATTGTGGCATTCTTGCCTGTAGCATTGGTTGTATTTGCAGAACACATTGCGGATCACAAGAATCTTTCTTCCATTATTGATCGGGATTTGATTCAAGAACCCGGTCTTAAGAGAACCTTGTTAGGTGACGGCGTTGGTTCGATTGCCGGCACTGTTTTTGGTATCTGCCCCAATACAACGTACGGCGAATCTGTAGGATGCGTTGCAATTACACGAAATGCTTCGATTGCGACCATTACGACCGCCGCTGTGATGTGTATGGTACTTTCCTTTATCAAACCGATTATGGTCGTTTTGCAGACGATTCCGTCTTGTGTCATGGGCGGCGTTTGTTTGACCTTGTATGGTTTCATCGCTGTGTCCGGTCTTAAGATGTTTAAGGATTTGGATTTGAACGACAATAAGAATCTGTTTGTAGTCGCCGCTATTTTGATCTCCGGAATTGGTGGTCTTTCGATCCAGATTCCTTACGGTTTTGCAGCGGACGGTTCCGTTGCAGACGTCATCAAGGTAACTTCTATTGCAACGGCTTTGATTCTCGGTATTGTCACCAATGCGATACTGTCGAAAGTAGAGAAATCCGGAAAGAAGGACGATGAGGTATGAAAGAATACGCAAACGTAACGATTTTTAATCATCCCCTTGTACGCCACAAAGTGGCGATTCTTCGGGACGAGCGGACCAGTATGAAAGAGTTTCGCGAGTTGATTGAAGAGATTACTACGCTGATGACTTTTGAGTGTTTGAAGACAGGTGTGCCTACGGAAGAGCGGGAAGTGAAGACGCCTTTGGAAGTTTGCACCCAGCAAATGATCAAGGATAACGCCATTGTGATCGTGCC
Source organism: Clostridia bacterium (assembly GCA_017935905.1). Lineage (GTDB taxonomy): Bacteria > Bacillota > Clostridia > UBA1212 > UBA1255 > RGIG9099. The sequence continues at coordinate 18,326 of JAGBGO010000076.1, forward strand.
CATTCTTCGCGCCGGTCTTGGCATGGTAAACGGTATTCACGTGTTGTTCCCATCTGCCAGAGTAGGTCACATCGGTATGTACCGAAATGAAGAAACCTTGGAGCCTTGCGAGTATTACTGTAAACTGCCGGAAGACATTGAAGATAAATTGGTGTTGGTGGTAGACCCCATGCTTGCAACCGGCGGCAGTGCCTGTGATGCGATTACTAAACTCAAAGAGAAAGGCTGCAACCATATTAAGTTTATGGCTGTCATCGGTGCCCCGGAAGGTGTCGCCCGCGTAGCAGAAGCGCATCCGGACGTTGAGATTTTCGTATCGACTTTGGATCGTTGCTTAAATGAGAACGGTTATATCTTACCCGGTCTTGGGGATGCCGGAGACCGATTGTTCGGTACGAAGTAAAGCATTAGATTAATGGACGTACGTTGTTGGGAGTTGATAGCACATTGACTTCCAACAACTTATTTTATAGGAGGATACGTGTTATGTATACAGATGATTTTGGGCAAAAGTGGTATAAAGTCGGTCTTCATATTCATACGACTTTGTCTGACGGCGCACTTTCGCCGGAGGCGGCTGCCCGGGTATACAAAGAAGCTGGTTTTGACGCCATTGCCCTTACGGATCACTGGAAATATCATGGCCCCGATGAAATTGCCGGATTGAAAATTATTTCCGGCTGCGAGTACAATTTAGGTACTACGGACTCGGTAGCCGGTGTGATGCATATTGTAGGTGTGGGAATGAAGCAGGATCCTTGTATCCTTCCCACTGCCACGCGCCAAGAAATCATTGACGGCATCAATGGCGCCGGGGGTCTTGCAATATTAGCCCATCCTGCATGGTCTTTGAATACAACCCAAGATGCACAGGCACTGACCGGATTCGGTGCCACGGAAATTTACAATACGGTTTCCGATGTTAATCAAAGCAGTCGCCCTTATTCCGGGTATTTTGTAGACCTTCTGGCCAATCACGGCATTGCCTATCCGCTGCTGGCTACGGATGATGTCCATTATTATGATGGTAACGATGAAGCTAAATCCTATATTATGGTGGCGGCATCGTCGTTGGATGCGGATGCCATTTTACAGGCGGTGCGCGAAGGTGCATTTTACGCCACCCAAGGCCCTGAACTGTACGTATCTCGAGAAGAAGACCGCATCATCGTGCGGTGCAGCTCTTGCACCAAGATTATGTTCTTGTCCAATGCGGTGTGGGCGCCGGACAAGATTCTGCGAGGAGAGGATCTGACCTACGGGGAATATCCTTTGAAGGATTTCGAACAGTGGGTGCGTGTTGAAGTGGTGGACCGGGAAGGTCGGTATGGGTGGAGTAACGTGTTATGGCGGTAAAATGAGGTGCTTATAATGAAGAATAAACAAAATTTACATATCCATTCCACCTATGCAGACGGGAAAGATCAGCCGGAGGCCATGATTCAAACAGCCATGGAAAGAGGATTTGATTCCATTGGTTTTTCCGAACATTCTTATATGGAATTTTCGGATTATCCTCATCAAATGACGGTGGCCAAAATGGCAGATTACGTTCGGGAAATTCGGGCGTTACAAACCAAATACGCAGACCAAATTGATATTTTCTGCGGTCTGGAATACGAAATGTACTCGAACGTGCCCACGGACGGCATGGACTACCTGATCGGCTCCGTACACTATTTAGATATAAACGGACAAATTGTGGGCTTTGACCGAGGACTTCCGGAAACCTTAACCTATATTGAAAAATACTTTGGCGGGGACGGGATGGCTTTCTCCAAGAAATATTTTGAAACCATTGCGCAGCTTCCCAAGAAGGGAAACTTTGATATTGTGGGTCATTTTGATATTCACACGAAGCACAACGAAACTGCCGGGTTTGTAGACACAATGACACCCGAATATCTGCAAGCAGGGTATGAAGCTATTCATGCTTTGAAAGGGAAGATTCCTTTGTTTGAAGTCAATACGGGCGCTATTTCCAGAGGCTACCGAAAGACACCTTACCCGCAACTGGAATTCTTGAAGGAATTTAAACGGTGCGGATTCGGGGCGATTATTACTTCGGATTGCCACGACCGAAATGATATTGACTGTTCGTATACGCAAGCAGAAGCATTGCTCAAAGCCGCCGGCTTTTGCACAAAATGGATTTTGACCGGGGAAGGATTTAAGGAAGTGGGCTTATGAAACGCAGTTGAAGTGCGCCGGCGTTCCCGTAACGACGAAACTCTGCGAAAACGCTCTCTGGAAAATCCTGAATGACCACTGTAAAGAAGCTGCGACAAAGGATATTATAGAATTTATTTGTTGACAAATTCCACCCAATCCGTCATACTGTAAACAGCGTTATGACGAACGATATTTCGGCGTTATGACGAACAATACAAAGGCGGTGCGGATATGGACTATTTTACCATCGAAGAACTATCCAAACAGTGGGGGATTTCCCCACGACGTATCCAGACCCTGTGCGCCCATGGAAAGATTATCGGCGCCATTCGCTTCGGACGGGACTGGATGATTCCCCGTAATGCGCAAAAACCGGTGGACGGACGCACTAAAGCCGGACGGCAAGGATTTGATTCTCAAACCGTAATGCCGCTTCCCAGAAAAACACCGTTCCTTTATATGAGCGACCTGTATAGCCAACCCGGCAGCGCGGAAACCAGTATTGCGAACCTTGCGTACCACAGGGAAGCTCAAATGTTGCTGGAAGCGGAAATTGCTTATTCCAGAGGGCAGATTGATGCAGTTTATCAACACGCCAATTATTTGCTTAACCGCCAATCCGGCTTCTACGCTATGATTTCGGCAGGTATGCTTCTGGCCCTGTGTGCCATTTGGAAAGGCGACTTAACTATGTGGCGGAAGGCCAAAGTCCATATTGCGGAAGCGCCTATTCAGAATGATCGGGATCGTGATATTGTATTGCTTTCTATCTCCGCCATCGACGCGATGCTGTACGATACGTCGTCGTTCCCCGAGTGGTTTAAGATCGGGTGTTTTGAGCCTCTTCATAAAGATGCGCTGCCGGCTGCTAAGGTGTTTTACGCCAAATATTTGTATGCGGCAGGGTACGGCGTGGCGACTAAACAGTTTGAATTGAAAGGTGTGCAGGGCCTTGCGCTGCTGAATATGATTCCAAATACGATAGAGCCTATGATCTCTCAAGCTATTGTGGATCAATCCGTCATTGCGGAAATGTATCTGCGGATGACCTGCGCGGCAGTTTACTATACCGCCGGTAATGATACTCAAGCCATTCGTCACATTGACCGCGCTATTTTGTTGGCATTACCGGACAAACTCTACGGTTTCTTGGCAGAATATTGTCGGGTATTGGGTGCTCTTTTAGAAGACCGTATTCGGCGCGTAGATCCGGAAGTTTGGATGCAGGTGCAGGCTCTTTATAAAGTTTATAATAAAGGTTGGTCTCATTTAAGCGGCAGCGTTCGGGGAAGAACCATTATCACCACGCTTTCTAACCGAGAGCGGGAAGTGGCAAAGTTGGCGGCATTCGGTATGCAGAACGCAGAAATCGGGGAGAAGTTACACATGTCTCTTTCCGGTGTCAAGCAGGCGGTTCGGGTGGTTTCTGAGAAGACCGGTGTGGGAAGAGATCAGTTCGCGGCATTTTTGTAAGAAATTGCTATCCACTTTTACGGTAAAAAGATATATTTATTTTCCTAAATATGGCTGAATTTGTTTGCGCAGGGTAATACTTCTAATACCCTGCGTTTGGTATAGTATGGGTGTAAAATATTGTAGATGAAAGGACGCGGAGGATGCAAACGTTATTTGATCACAATGACCCAAAACGAGTGGAAGGGGAATTATATAAAGTTCTGACCGTGGGCGGTACGGAATTTCCGCTATATTACGGATATTATGAGGAATTTGAACGAAACAGTCCATCGGCAGAGCCGATTCCCATCTATCCGGATTTTTTGAAAGAACCCCAATACACGCAAGAAGGCAAGCCCTTCGTTACTAAAATGCAAGATGCTTGCGCGGTGTATCGAGGAACGATGTATGACACCAACGAATGCGGTGAGTGTATCTACTTTGAACCGGGGGAAGAGTTAATTGGAATTTGCGCCTATTCTAAGGAGGTTTTGTAAATGAGAACATTGAAATTCAGTAAGAGATTGGTGAGCCTGCTTCTTTGCACTGCGATCTTGATAACGTACATTCCCGTAACGGTATTTGGCGCCGAAAGCGGAAATAATCCGTACAAACGCATTGTAGATGCCGGTACGATGAACAACTGGACGAAATATTTTGACTTGACCAATCTTACCACCAAGAATGCGGGCGGCGTGTGGACCGACAAATCTGTTTTTGCCGATGCCTCTGCTTTCGAAGGTACCGGCATTGCGATGCAGGATGGTCAAAAAAACTTTTTAACCGCTCTGTCCGCCATTGCCGCCAACAAAGAAGTGGTCGGCTATCACACGGTGCCTACGGATACAGTATTGATTCTGGATCTTTCTAACTCGATGCGCAATCACGATGCGGAGCAAGACTTGATTGATGCCGCCAATGAAGCCATTCAAACCCTTCTTGACAATAATAATAACAATCGAGTGGGCGTTGTGCTGTATTCCGGAGATAATGATGATACTTCTACTTATTCCGGTGCGGTGACGCGCATTATGGATATTGCCCGGTATGCCACAACAGATCGGAATGGTCGGTATTTGAATCTTTCTTCCGGCGGAACGGTTTCGGTGAACGACAACGTCACCGGCGGCAATAATTTGAATAAGACCAAGAGTTTCTACGGTGCTACCTATATGCAGGCAGGCCTTTGGGAAGCATGGAAGATGTTTGAGGAAATTCCGGATTCCGACACCGTCATCGGCCCCAACAACTGGCAGTCCGGAGAGGCGAGAATGCCGATCGTCGTTCTGATGACAGACGGCGATCCTTCTCAGGCTACCAGTTATTACAACGACGTGGAGAATTCCCGGTATACCTCTTGGGGCGCTACCGTAAATAAATCCAACGTGGGCAACGGCTCCAGTTCCAACATGCCTGCGGGCCAAGGTTTCTTGGTGCAACTGACTGCTTCTTATATTAAGAGCAGAATTGAGAACAAATACAACGTACATGGGGAGAACGGTGCCGGCAGAAGTTTATTCTACACCTTAGGCTTTGAGGTTTCCGGTTATTCTGTTGCCCAGAGTGTTTTGAATCCGGACGGCTCCACCATTACGGATGAATTGTGGAAAGATTATGCAGCGCTTACCACCGGATCGCTTAACGTGACGGTGAAAGGACGTAACGGAAATCGTACTACGGTAGCAATTCAAAAAGACTCTTACGTAACGGATAAACACTACGTGGACGGATATTTTCCGGCAACCACCGATGGTTTGCAACGGGCTTTTGGGGATATTGTGGATGAAATTTTGATTCAATCTCGCTATTACCCCACTCATTTAGAAGGTGGAAACCCGGATTTTGCGGGCTACGTGGAATTTACGGATATTTTAGGCGCCTATATGGAAGTCAAACACATCAATGGTATTCTTCTGGGCAATACTTTGTATGACGGACACATGATGGCTTCTAAACTGGCTGAAACCGGCGAAAACGGTTTGGGAACGCCGGAATCGCCTACGGCTTTAGGAGATGCTTTTATCGGCGCTGTAAAGACTCGTTTGGGGATCGCCACAACAGAAGAAGCCCGTAATTTAGTAGCAATGGCTTATGCGGACGGTCAGCTTCGTTATAATGGTCCTACCGATTGGTCCAACTATATTATGTGGTACGCAAAAGCTGACGGTACCTTTGCCGGATTCTGCGACAAAGACGGAACTTCTGCTGTGCCGGAAGGCGCTGTCTATATCAATCAATCTTACGGTTTCCTGGGAGAAACCACCGGCAGCATTAAGAATAGCGACATGATGTATATGTCCGTACAAGTTAGAACGAATATTGAAACCGGTGAGCAGACGGTCATCTGGAAGATTCCGGCGGCCTTGGTGCCTATGGTTACCTACCTGGTTACGTTAAGCGGTACCAGCGTAGATAACGCTACGGACGTTACCTTGACGGTGGAGGATAAGAATGTTCAGCCCATTCGTCTGGTCTACGAAACCGGACTTCGCGCTGATTTGAATGAATTTAATATTACTCGGATCACCGATCAAAACCATATTGCAGCAGACGGTCACACCCGTATGTTCTGGAATAACTACTTTGCGAATTTGAATTCTGAATCCCACGATGATCATATTACGGCGATGGCAGAATTCAAACCCAACAAGGAGAACGAACGATTCTATTTCACCTTTGATTCTGCGGTGTTCAAAGAAGGTGCCAACGGATATGAAATTGTAGGGAACGAAAGTTTGGACGTAAATGGCACCTATTATCACCGCCGTTATATCTTTGAAGAGGGCAAGGCTACGCCGGTATTCTTCTATGAGAAGATGTCAAAGGCGTCTATTCAGGCCGCCATTGACCACGGTTATCAGTCTGATTTCGAAACTCTGGATCACAACAAAACCGGCGCATGGGTAGTGCCCAAAGGAACGCCTGCCAGAGAACTTCAAATGTACGACGAGGAGAAGGCGGATAAGACCAATCCGACCCAATCTGCAAAGATGGTATTCCATCCCTATGTTTCTGAACAGAATAATATTGTGGCAGTGGATATGAACTTGGGAAACAACGGTTTACTGTTAGTAACACCGGCGACCGGTATTAAAATTTCTAAGACGGTAGATATTTTTGAAACCGGCACTTCGGATACGTTTAAGTTCCGCGTGACTGCGTCCGTTTCCGGAAGTTATGATACGTGGATTACGGCCATTGACGAGACGCCCTCCGGGGATCCCGGAACGGCCACCTTCTCAAATGGTGTGTATGAGGTGACTTTGAAGAAAGACCAGACCGTTTGGATTTCCGGCTTGCCGGCAGGTACGACTTATACGGTTGAAGAAATTTCGGATAACCGTGATTATAAGATTAAGTCTGTGCACGTGAACAACGTGTCTACCGGCAAAGTGGCTACGGGCATTGTGGCACAGTATTTAGTGGACGACGTTCGCTTTGTGAATACGGCTGTTGGCGAAGGAGATTTGGTGATTACCAAGCAAGTGGTAGACAGCCGGGGCAATCTGGTGGATGTAAACAACAACGTGCTTTTTACCGCCGAAATTGAATTGAAAGACAGTCAAAATCAAGCACTTTCCGGCACGTTCCAGTCTTCTAAAGGCGAAATTACACTGGTGAACGGTACGTACACTGTGACGCTTGCAGAAGGGGAGTCCTTCGTAATTCGAGGTATTCCGGAAGAAACCGCGTATACGGTGACGGAAACCAATATCCCTGCCGGCTTTGCTTTAGACCGCGTGCGTTCCAACCTTTCCGGTGTTATAGACGGTAGCGCACAAGCGCTGATTGTGAATACGTACACACCCACGGCGGCGGATGGCCAAGACATTTCCGTTAATATCACCAAAGTGATTACCGGTAACCGCACCGACTGGCTTCCCGGAGAGACTTACACATTTAACCTTGTGCGCGTAAGCGATGGCGCCGTCATTGGCACCAAAACCATTGCAGCAAGTGATGTGGTAAAGAGTCATACCTGGACGCTTTCCGGTGAGCCCTATGCTACTGCCGGCAATTACTACTATGAGGTCAAGGAAGTTGTCGGAAACCAAGGCGGTATCACCTACGATACGGCGACGAGACGCTTTCGCGTAGTGGTTCAAGATGAAGATATGGACGGCGATCTGGAAGTTATTTTGGTCAGCAACGAAATGAATACTACCGTTACCGGTGCGTGGAACGTGGCGGCGCAGTTCAGCAACGTTTATATGCCCACAGGTACGGCATCTGCCGTAGTGCATATTCAAAAGGAAATGACCGGCAACCACGGTCTCAACGGTTACCAATTTGTGCTTTATGATCAGGATCCGAGAAACAGCAGTGAATACAGCGAAATTGTGCGCTCCGGTTTGACGGATGCTACCGGTAGGGCAGTGATTGAACTGTATTACACCGCAAACGACGTAGGCAATACCTACACCTATTATTTGGCGGAAGTGAACCACGGTTTGAAATTGAATAATATTCAGTATTCTGATCAAGTATACACCGTGGTTGTAACGGTGAAAGATGATTTAGACGGCACTATTTCGGCAATTGTGGAAATTCAAGGTTTGACAGCAGGTAGTACGGCGCCAACTTTTACCAACACCTACGTGCCCTCTACTTCTGACTATATAACCCTTTCCGGCAAGAAAGAGATTGACGGTGACCGTGTGCTGAATTTGAATGAGTTTGCTTTTGTGATTGAAGCGGAAACGGTGGGTGCGCCTATGCCGGCGGTTACCACGGTGAAGAACCGAGCAGATGGATTTTTCTCCTTCCCGGCAATCGAATTTGGTGACAGTCACAAGGGGAACACCTACGTGTATAAGATTTATGAAGTAGAAGATGCTGCTAATAAGATTGGCGGTTTCCAATACGATAAGACCGTGTACACTGTGACTGTGACTGTGGTCGATAACGGAGAAAATATTACTGCAACCGCAGTGATCCACAACGGTACGTCTAACGTTGACAATATGGTATTTACCAACACTTATGATGCAAAGGATGCAGAAGTGATCTTGACCGGTACCAAGATTTTGGAAGGGAAGAAACTGACGGATCAAGAGTTTGAATTCGTATTAGAGGCAATCACTCAAGGTGCGCCGATGCCCACTGAAGCTACCGTGAAGAACGATGGCAAAGGCAATATTACCCTTGGTAAGATTACGTTCTCCAAAGCCGGCACTTACGTATACCGACTTACGGAGAAAGACGGCGGTGTTGACAATTACGATTACGATGAATCGGTTTACACCGTGACGGTGACCGTAACCGACAACTCCCAAGGTGTGCTGTTTGCAAAAGTTGCCCTTAGCAAGAACGGCATTGATTCCACGGAAATTGTTTTCCGGAACGGTTTTACCCCCACTGCGATTTCTTACGATCTCCATGCGGACTTTGGCGGTGAGAAAGTGTTGGAAGGTCGTCCCTTGGAAGAAGGCGAATTCGAATTTGCTTTGATGAATGCCAGAACGGGCGAAACCATTGGTGAAACCGTGTTTAACGGAGCGGACGGCAAGTTTGCATTCCCCAAAGTGACCCTGGCCACCGCCGGTATTCACCACTTCAAGATTGTGGAAGTATCCGGGGATGAGAAAGGCGTTACCTACGACAATACTTCTTTCCACATTCGTTTGGAAGTTGTACAAAGCGATAGCGGTGTCCTTTCTGTTCGGGATGCACAACTGCACAAAGGTACTGTGGCGGTTGAAGATGTTTCCGGTGTGCCTACGGAAGTGACGAAATATGTGAATATTACGGATGGCGGTGTTATCCGGTTTGTGAATACGTATGCGGCGGATGCTGCGATGGTTGTTCTTGAAGGTGTTAAGACGTTGACCGGTCGTCCGTTGCAAGCAGGTGAGTTCTTCTTTGAACTTTATGAAGACGGCAAGAAACTGGAAACTGTATCTCACGATGCAGACGGCAAGTTTGTATTTGAAGCGATTTCCAAAGATGCAGCAGGCGAATACGTTTACACGGTTCGCGAAGTTCAGGGAGATGCGGAGCACGTGACCTACGATACCACGGTTTACGTTGTAAAGGTTACGCTCACGGATCAACAAGACGGCACGTTCAAAGTGGATTACACCTATTTGAAAGGTACGGATGAAGTGGACGGCGTGGCTTTTGCCAACGTTTACACCAAGCCGGAAGAAATTCCCGTTACCGGTGAGGAATCGGATTTACAACTTTGGCTTACGCTCTTGTTTGTAAGCGGTGGCTGCTTGGCGGCAGTGACGGTTTACAACAAGAAGAAGCGTGAAGCGGAAGAAAACTAAATATTTAAAAAGCGAGCCGCCAGGTCGCAGAAACTGCTTTTGATATGTTTCATGACCTGACGGCGATGCTAATAGGTCGTGAAACGTATGTTTTGACACTTTTATGACCTGTCATCTAAGGAACAGGAGCAATGCGATATGGAAATTACAATTCTTGATAAACAAGTGCTGTCCTCTGACGGCATCCACCAATTACAAGGGCGCTTGTATCTGCCTGAGGAGAAACCCAAAGGTATGCTTCATATTGTTCACGGTATGACGGAGTATATCGGGCGTTATCACGATTTTATGGTACAAATGGCGGCATCCGGCTATCTTTGCTTTGGCTATGACCATTTGGGTCACGGCAGGACGGCCCTGGAGGAAGAACGGGGATTTATTGCCGGCAGCGAGGGGGATCAACGCCTATGCGAAGATGTGGGCCGATTTGCCGAGGCGGTTCGGGAAGAATATGGAAGCGACCTGCCTTATTTCTTATTAGGTCACAGTATGGGCTCTTTTATTGTACGCTTTGCGGTCGCTAAACAAATTGTGAAGCCGGACAAACTGATTGTCATGGGGACCGGCGGGCCCAACCCGGCAGCCGGCGCAGGGCTGGTACTGTTGCGCCTTATTCGCGGTATTTACGGGGAAAAACATATCTCGCCTTTTATGGAGAAAATAATCTTTGGCGGTTATAATAAACGCTTTGAACAAGACGATCCAAAGGGATGGCTCACCAAGGATACCGCGGTGCGGGAACGATACAGAAATGATCCGTTATGTATGTTCCATTTTACTGTCAGTGCCTTGCAAGATTTAGTGCGTCTGAATAAAAAAGCCAACACCCCAAGTTGGTTTCGCACAATTCCAAAAGACCTGCCTATTCTGCTGGTTTCCGGCAAAGAGGATCCTGTGGGAGATTACGGAAAAGGCGTGGAGAAGGTATATCAAAGGCTGCACGCTGTAGGCGCCTTGGCAACCGTGAAGTTGTACGAGAATTGCCGACACGAAGTGCTGAATGATACGTGCCGGGAAGAAGTGATCCGAGATATTCTGAATTTTTTAATGTAACCTACGCCTTGGGCTTTTCAAATTCTGCCGCCACCGTCTTCAGCAGTTCCCGAATGGGTAAATGCTGGGGACAGAGTTTTTCGCATTTGCCGCAGGCAATGCAGTCGCCGGCTTTTCCCCGATTGTGGGTATGTACACTGTAATAATAAGCCGGATTCCAACTTTTGAAAGTTTGCTTGCCGTTTAGGCAAGCAAATACGTCGGGAATGGGAATTTCCTTGGGACAACTGTCTACACAATATTTGCAGGCGGTACACGGAATTAAATGCTGTGCCTTCAAAATGCGGCACACTTCCCAAACCGCCTCTTGTTCGGTTGCATTGAGGGGTTTGAAATCCTTCATAAAACGAACGTTATCTTCCACCATTTCTTGGGTGCCCATACCGGACAGCACCATCATCACGCCTTCAAAACCGGCGGCGAAACGAAGGGCATAACTGGCGTAACTGCCTGTGCCGACCCGGTCGAAAACTTTTTGGGCATCTTCCGGTAAATTTACCAAACATCCGCCCTTTACAGGTTCCATCACAATGACCGGTTTCCCAAACTTCCGACACACTTCGTACACTTTCCGGGATTCCACGGAAGGGTCTTCGTAGTCCGCGTAATTAAACTGAATTTGCACCACTTCAATTTGGGAATATTCTGTAAGAATTTGCTCTAATACGGTTGCTTTGTCGTGAAATGAAATGCCAAAATGCTTAAACTTTCCTTCTGCTTGCAGTTCCAGCGCCGTTTCATACGCCCGGCACGCTTTGTATTTGGCAAAAAGTTCTGCATCTTGGGCGTGCATCAAGTAAAAATCAAAATAATCCACCCCGCAGGCTTCCAACTGACTTTGAAAAAGAGGTCTGATCTCCTCTTGCTTCGTAAAGAAATTAGTGGATAGTTTGTTGGTCAGCACGTAACTTTCTCTTGGGTAGCGGGAAGTCAGGCATTCTCGCAGAATGGTTTCGCTTTTGCCGCCCATATATCCGTGGGCCGTATCAAAATAATTAAAACCCGCCTGCATAAACGTATCAAACATTTGATTGGTCTTGGGAACGTCCGCTTCGCCGTCAATCATGGGCAGGCGCATACAACCAAAACCAAAATTCTTCTTCACATTCCAATTCTGTTCCATAGGGCAGTCAACCTCTTTCTGAAAATATGTACTTACAGCAACACTTCTTTGTTGGTGCCGTAGAAAATATCGTCTCGACCGGCAATCAGTTTGAAAAATTCTTCCAATCGGATCCAATAATCCGGTTCCATGTCCATTTCATAGGAATGCCCCCATACGTAGAAAACTTTCGGCGTGTCGGTAGTCAGTTCCACAAACTTTTTACCCAAATCCATCATTTTGTCCCATTCCATATCGTGTACACTGGGGTTCAAACGGTACAAATTCTCCTGGGGCTCAAAACTCCACGTACTGGTGATCGTCCGGGCATATTGCACGCCGGTTTCCCGGCGAATCACGTCTGCCACCCGGTCGTCATTGTTCACGCCGCCGCAAGGGTAGGCCATACCAATTACTTCATATCCTACAAGTTCTGATAAATTTAGTCGGTCCTGCTCTACTTGGCGGATCACTTCTTCGTCGGGATGTTCAGGCAGTCTGGGGTGGGTGAGGGTGTGCACCGCAACTTCGTGGCCTTCGTACACGGAAACTACGTCTTCGGGGCGGATTTTGTAGTGGGCGATGCGACCCGGGGGGATGGGTAAAATGCCGCCTAAACCCAATAATTCAGAGTTCAGATTAAACGTACATTTTAAATTATATTTATTCAATAATTCAATTAGACGGATGTCCTGTGTCACGCCGTCGTCGTAGCTGAACGTAATCGCTTTCTTTTTGTTTGAATCCTTAAATGATATCATTTGCTTCCCTCTTTTTTTGTGAAAAATTTTCCAATCCACATACTGCTGATTAAAAACACGGTGGCAAAAATAACGTTGCCGGCGGATTGTGCAAGGTCCAAGCGCACGAAGGAAAAAGCGGCGCTGATATAGTACAAAACCGCAAAAACCATGGTCCAAATGCGCACCTTAAAGGCATGGTAGAAAATCGGTTCTTCGCTATCTGCACTTAAATAGATCATTTGTGCGAATTTGTGCAATTTGCGATAGCCGATCCGGTTTAGTACGATCCCTACGATGGCGACGCCCACACAAACTACGGCTATAAAGACACCCAATATGGTAATCAGTAAATTCGATGCGGTAATCAGGATTTTGGGGATGAAATCAATCTCCAATTTGTCCAAAAGAAGGGACCAAATATCGCTTGAACCCTTCAAAAAAGTGAACAATCCAATCAACACACCGGCTGCGGCAATCAAGGCAAAACGGATATAATTCACCACGTAAGAAGCAAACACCGTGCCGCTGATACAACGTAAATTCTTGGTGTTTACAATGCCCCGACGGCCATCTGCATAAACGAGCCATAAGAATATGGTCAGCAGTACGTGTATAATGGATACTTGCTCATTTAGAATTTCTATGCCACAACCCGCGCTGGTAAGAATACAAATTACCAGAAAAAGGGAACTTTGCAATGCGCTTACAATCGGATTCATTCCACATCCTCCTAAATTTGTTTTTTACAGTATAGCACAGAATTATGTGTTTGAACAGGCGTGAACCCTCTTGCTATTTTTATGCAAAAAGCCTATAATAAGCGTACGAAATAAACACCTTGGAGGAATGCAGAATGTGTGAGAATAAGTTTTATATTTGTGAGCATTGCGGAAATATCATTGGTATGATTCATGATGCAGGTGTTCCTATGATGTGCTGCGGTCAGAAGATGACCAAGTTAGAGCCGGGCACAGTGGAGGCCAGTCATGAAAAGCATATTCCCGTTGTAACCGTAGATGGCGATACCGTTACGGTGCGCATTGGAGCGGTGGATCATCCTATGCAGGCAGAACACAGCATTCTGTGGGTATATTTGAGAACGGAGAAAGGCGGCCAGAGAAAGTGCCTGAAAGTTGGCGAGGCGCCGGAAGTTTCTTTTGTGCTGAAAGATGACAAGGCAGTAGCGGCTTACGCTTATTGTAATCTCCACGGCCTTTGGATGGCAGAAGTGGAAGAACCCAAAGTTTGCGACTTAAAGCCTTTGGATCACCAAGCGGCAGGGGACTACACCGTATGTAAGTGTAACAACGTAAGTTATTTTGATATTTTAGATGAAGTGCAGAAGCACAGCGACGTGGGGGCACTTTTGGATATGTTTGAAGACGTGAAGAATACGACCAAATGTTCTACCGGTTGCGGCGGCTGCTACGAGAAAGTACTGGCAGTTATTTCTGAAGCGATGTCCGGCGGCAAACAGTAATCCATTATAACAACTCAAAATGCTTTTTACGACTCCGAAGAATTCCCTCTCTTCGGAGTTTACTTATTTCGGCTGACAATCCGCTGCGGTCCACCTCCAAATAGTCCGCCAATTCCTGCCGATCAAAAGGAATGTCAAACCGGTCGCTTCCTGCCTTCTTGGCTTGCAACAATAAATACGCCATAAGCTTCTCTCGGGTGGAGCGCTTGGCGGTAATTTCAATTTTTTGGTGGAAAAGAATATTCTTCACCGCTAAACTCTTCATTAAATTATAAATCAATTGCTGGTGAAATCCGCAGTTGTTACTGCAAGTGTGGAGAATATGGCTGCAATCAATGAGCATAATGTCGCTGGGCTCTTCCGCAATAACGGACACCGGAAGTGCTTTCGTTTCCGCGCAAGCGAAAGCCTCGCCAAACATTTCGCCGGGACCGCTGACCGCAAGCAAGCTTCGATTTCCGTAGTAATCCATCTGCATAATCTGGGCAGAACCGGAAAGCACGATCCCGATATATTTGGCAGGTTTGCCCTCCGCCAAGATGGTGTACTTCTTATCAAATTGTACCACTTTCGCCCCCAGACACCCCAACATACGCAGCAGGTGGTCCTCTCGGATTTGGGCGAATAAGGGGCAGGTGCGTAAAATGTTCAAATATTTTTCCATAAAATCCTCTTTTTGTTGAAATTTCAACAGAATTTACGGAAAGAGTATACTATAATCAAGCCACGAAAGCAAGGAGGTAGATGGATATGCTTCGTAAGATGATTAAAATTGATGAAGAAAAATGCAATGGTTGCGGTGCCTGCGCGCGTGCTTGCCACGAAGGCGCTATAGAGATGGTGGGCGGCAAAGCAAAACTGACCCGGGAAGACTACTGCGACGGGCTCGGGGACTGCCTGCCGGCGTGCCCCACAAACGCCATTACGTTTGAAGAGCGGGAAGCCCCGGCGTACGACGAAGAAGCCGTCCGCAAGGCGAAAATGGCAAAATTCGGTGTAAAACTTCCTTGCGGTTGCCCCGGTACGCAGTCAAAAGCAATCAAACGGGATGCATCGGCAGCCCCCGTGAGAAACAGCCCGGTTTCCAGCTGGCTGTCTCAGTGGCCCTGCCAGATTAAATTGGTTCCCGTAAACGCGCCCTACTTTGAGGATGCCAACTTGTTAATCGCGGCAGACTGTACGGCATTTGCCTACGGCAACTTTCATCAGGACTTTATTCGGGGTCATATTACCTTGATCGGTTGCCCGAAATTGGATGAAGGGGATTACGCAGAGAAATTAACGCAAATTATTGCCAATAATAATATTAAAAGTGTGAAGATCGTGCGAATGGAAGTGCCTTGCTGCGGCGGCATTGAAAACGCAGTGAAGCGTGCTTTGATGGCCAGCGGAAAGTTTATTCCGTGGCAGGTGATTACCCTTACAACCGACGGAAGAATTCTTGAATAATTTTTCCAATGTGGTATACTCTTAGGAGAGGTGAACGATATGACGATAACAAAAGATATTCAATATATCGGCGTAAATGACCGGAAGATCGATTTGTTCGAAGGTCAGTATAAGGTTCCAAACGGAATTTCTTATAATTCCTACGTAATTATGGATGCCCAGATTGCGGTGATGGATACGGTAGATGCCAATTACACCCATGAGTGGTTAGATAATTTGCAACGGGTACTTCGGGGAGAAAAACCCACGTACTTGATTGTGCAACACATGGAGCCGGATCATGCGGGAAATATTTTACAATTCTCCAAGACATATCCGGATGCTAAAATTGTTTCTTCTGCTAAGGCGTTCCGGATGATGAAGCAATTCTTTGGTACGGAATTCGAAGACCGGAGAATCGTTGTGGGCGAAGGTGATGTTTTACCCTTGGGCTTGCACCAACTGACCTTTGTGACAGCTCCCATGGTTCACTGGCCGGAGGTTATGGTGACCTACGACAGCACGGACAAGGTTTTGTTCTCAGCAGACGGTTTTGGCAAGTTCGGCACACCGGATACGGACGAACCTTGGGCGGATGAAGCCAGACGGTATTTCATCGGCATCGTGGGAAAATACGGCGCGCAAGTGCAAAGCCTTTTGAAGAAAGCGGCAGGTCTGGATATTCAAATGATTTGCCCTCTGCACGGCCCTGTGCTGAAAGAGAATTTAGGGTACTATTTAGACTTGTACAACACGTGGTCTTCTTATCAACCGGAGGAAGAGGGCGTTGTAGTTGCCTACACTTCTGTATACGGCAATACCAAGAAGGCAGTTTTGAGTTTGGTGGACAAGCTGAAGGCCAGCGGTGCGCCGACTGTGGTTACCTACGATTTGGCGCGGTGCGATTTAGCACAAGCGGTTTCCGATGCGTTCCGATACAGCAAATTGGTACTGGCAACCACTACGTACAATGCAGATATTTTCCCGTATATGCGTGCCTTTGTTGAACATCTGACGGAGCGAAATTTTGCAAACCGAACCGTGGGCTTAATTGAAAACGGTAGCTGGGCGCCTATGGCAGCAAAAGTGATGCGGGGCATGTTGGAATCTTCTAAGAATTTGACTGTTGCGGAACCGGTGGTATCTATTCAATCTGCATTAAATGAAGATAGCAGCAAACAATTGGATGCTTTGGTTCAAGATCTTTGCAAAGATTATCTGGCACAGCAAGATGCTACAGCCAATAAGAATGACCTGACAGCTTTGTTTAATATCGGTTACGGTCTGTACGTGGTAACTTCCAATGACGGAAAGAAAGACAACGGTTTAATTGTAAACACGGTTACACAGGTAACGAATACGCCCAACCGGATTGCGGTGGCCATTAACAAGGAGAACTATTCGCACCACGTGATTAAGCAGACGGGCAAGATGAACGTGAACTGCTTAACCACGGAAGCGCCTTTTGAAGTCTTCGAGAAGTTTGGATTCGTGTCCGGAAGGAATGTTGACAAGTTTAAGGATTGTACGCCCCTTCGCTCGGATAACGGTCTTGTGTTTCTGCCTAGAAACATCAACTCCTTTATGTCTTTAAAGGTGGAAGAATACGTGGATTTGGATACCCACGGATTGTTTATCTGTTCCGTGACCGAGGCACGGGTACTTTCCGATAAGGAAACGATGACCTACACCTACTACCAAAATCACGTAAAGCCCAAGCCTCAAACGGAAGGGAAGAAGGGTTACGTTTGTAAGATTTGCGGTTACGTGCATGAAGGGGATACTTTGCCGGATGATTTCATCTGTCCTTTGTGCAAGCACGGCGCCGCTGATTTTGAACCGATTCAGTAAATCATTATTAAGATTATTAAGGAGGATGACACTTATGTTAAATGCGAAAGTACACCAGCTGTTAAATCAGCAAATTAACAAGGAATTTTATTCTGCGTATCTTTACTTGGATTTTTCCAATTATTTCAAGGCGCAGGGTTTAGATGGTTTTGCAAACTGGTATATGATTCAAGCTCAAGAAGAACGGGATCATGCTATGCTTTTCTACACCTATTTGCAAAATGAGAATATGCCCGTAACTTTGGATGCCATTGCCAAACCGGACAAGACTTTCTCTTGCCACATGGACGTTTTGAAGGCCGGCCTTGAACACGAAGAATACGTAACGTCTTTGATCAACGATATCTACGGCGCTGCTTACGACGTACGGGATTTCCGCACCATGCAGTTCTTGGATTGGTTTGTAAAGGAACAAGGCGAGGAAGAGACCAACGCCAATGACTTAATTTCTAAGATGGAGTTGTTTGGCTCGGATCCCAAGAGTTTGTATATGTTGAATCAAGAATTGGCTGGCCGAATTTATTCGGCACCGTCTTTGGTACTGTAATTATTATAAGGAGGAATTGAAAGATGAAATACGTTTGTGACGTTTGCGGTTATGAATATGATGAAGAAATCGGCGATCCGGATAACGGAATTGCAGCAGGCACCAAGTTTGCGGATCTTCCCGATGATTTTACTTGTCCTTTGTGCGGCGTGGGGAAAGAGAATTTCAGCGCTGCCGATTGACAGAAAACGGATTTTGAAATACAATAAAGCGTGCCTTCGATGAGTGAGAGTTAAGAGAGAGGAAAGAAATCGATGGGAATTATTGCGTTTTGGAATCAAATGACAGCTAACCCCCTATTGTTCATTGCAGTTGTAATGACGTTGGGGGTTATTTTGGTGAACGGTTGGACGGATGCTCCCAATGCTATTGCTACCTGCGTTGTAACGCGGTGTATGTCGGCAAGAGCCGCCATTCTGATGGCGGCGGTATTTAAATTCCTGGGCGTTTTCGTAATGACGCTCCTAAATGCCACCGTGGCGGAAACCATTACCAAGATGGTGGATTTCGGGGACGATCCGGATAAGGCTATTATTGCGCTGAGTGCGGCTTTGTTTGCAATCGTGCTTTGGGCCGTACTGGCGTGGGTGTTCGGAATTCCTACCAGTGAAAGCCATGCTTTGATTGCCGGTCTTACAGGTAGTGCCATTGCCATTCACGGCAGTTTCTCCGGTGTAAACGGGGGAGAGTGGGTGAAGGTGCTCTACGGGATCGGTATCTCCGTTGTATTAGGCTTTGGCCTTGGATGGCTTACTTGTAAATTGGTTACGTTGCTATTTTACCATGCCAACCGACCTAAAACGGAGCCTTTCTTCCGAGGTGCCCAGATTGCGGGCGCGGCGTCTATGGCCTTTATGCACGGCGCTCAGGACGGACAGAAATTTATGGGCGTTATTCTTTTGTGTGTTTATATGTCCAAAGGAGAGGCACTGCCTTCCGATATTCATATTCCAATTTGGCTGATGATCGTCTGCTCTGTGGTTATGGCGGCGGGCACGGCTATGGGCGGCAAGAAGATTATAAAATCCGTGGGCATGGACATGGTGAAATTGGAGAAATACCAAGGTTTTTCTGCGGATATTGCGGCAGCGGCATCTTTGATGTTCTGCTCTGTATTTAGCTTACCGGTCTCCACTACTCATGCAAAAACTACGTCGATTATGGGCGTAGGTGCGGTGAAAAGGCTTTCCGCCATTAACTTCGGCGTTGTGAAAGAAATGGTTTTCACGTGGATCTTAACCTTCCCCGGATGCGGACTGGTTGGATTTTTGATGACTAAGTTATTTATGTGGATATTTGCATAACAGAAAGGATTGAGTGCAATGGCAAAAGGTGATAAATTTTATTTTGATAATTTTGTGGAAACAACGAAGATTTCTAAAGAGGCCGCCGAATATCTAGTAACGTGCCTAGAGCATTATAACCCGGACGATATTGAAGATATGCTGAAGAATATGCACGAGATTGAGAACCGGGCAGATGTGAAGAAACACGAAATGAGCGAAGCTTTGGTAAAGGCGTTTGTAACTCCGGTAGATCGGGAAGATTTGGCGATGCTCAGCCATAATTTGGACCAGGTGACGGACCGCATTGAAGAAGTTTTGCAAAAGTTCTACATTTACAATATTCAGACCGTGGAGCCTTCTTCTCTTGAATTTGCCCGTAAATTGGTACATTCCTGTGAATTGCTTTGCGAATTGATGGCGGAATTTGAAAACTTTAAGCGCTCGAAGAAAATCAAGTCCTTAATTATTGCCCTGAACGACGTAGAGGAAGAATGCGATCAGATGTTCTTGCATTCTATGAGAGCGATTTCCAAGAATCCGGCAGATGCGTACACGGCAATTTCTCTTTGTAAGATTTACGACTGCTTCGAAGCCTGCGCAGATGCTTGTGAACACGCCAGTGAATGCGTAGAGACGGTTATTATGAAGAATACGTAAATTCATAGAAAAATCATAATTTTGTAAAAAATACTGGACATCTCCCCCTGCTTTGCACTATAATGGGGGAGATTATTTTTTACAATCGATTTTGACGTAAGGAGTAGAACAAAATGAAGAAAGCAAAATCCATTATTACAGTCATCGTAGTTCTTGCCGTGCTTGCACTGGCGATCGGCGTTGCTGTAAGTGGCATGGATACAGTTGCTACGTACTGGGCGTTGATTCCCCCGGTAGTAGCCATTGGCCTTGCCTTGATTACGAAAGAGGTATATTCCTCTTTATTTATCGGTATCGTCACCGGCGCCATTTTTGCCAGCGGCGGCTCGTTTGCAAAAGCCGTCGATCACGTTGTCAGCGACGGTTTGATCAGTGCTATTTCCGGAACAGCCGGTATCTTCCTGTTCTTGGTGATCCTGGGCATCATCGTTGCCTTGATTAACCGGGCAGGTGCTACGGCAGCTTTCGGTCGTTGGGCGAAGACCCACATTAAGTCCAGAATCGGTGCGCAGATTGCCACCTTTATCTTGGGTATTATGATTTTTATTGACGACTATTTTAACTGCTTGACCGTAGGTTCTGTTATGCTCCCTGTAACGGACAGCCATCGTGTTTCCCGTGCAAAACTCAGCTACCTGATTGATGCCACGGCAGCACCGATTTGTATGATCGCGCCCATTAGTTCTTGGGCGGCAGCCGTTTCTTCCTATGCAGAAGGGACAGGCCTTTCCGGTATCGAACTGTTTATTAAAGCGATTCCGTACAACTTCTATTCGTTGCTTACGTTAGTATTTGTGGTTGCTTTGGTTGTGATGAAGGCGGACTACGGTCCCATGCGTCGCCACGAAATCAACGCCATCGAGAATGGAGACTTGTTCTCGACAGAGGAGCGTGTGGAAGGCGAGGAATATGAAAGCAATCCGAAGGGCCGCGTGGTAGACTTAATCTTACCGGTTATCGTATTGGTCATTATTTCTGTATTGGGTCTTGTTTATATCGGAGGCTTCTTTGGAAAAGACGCTTGGGGTGGTACGGATTACAAGTGGGATATTGTAGGTGCTTTCGGTAACACCGATGCAACCATAGGTCTTCCTTGGGGTGCGTTGCTGGCGCTGATCGTGGTGATTATCTACATGATTGCCCGCAAGTTGATTACTTTCAAAGAGGCTATGGAAAGCGTGCCCAAGGGCTTTATCGCTATGGTTCCTGCCATGACCATTTTAACCATGGCTACGGCACTGAAGAACATTTCCAACGACTTGCTGGGTTCTGCAACCTACGTTGAGAGTTTGATGAAGAGTGAAGCGGCACAAAGCCTGTCGAATCTGCTTCCTGCTGTTATCTTTATCGTTGCATGCTTGCTTGCATTCGCAACCGGTACCAGCTGGGGTACTTTCGGTATCTTAATTCCTATCGTATCCGGTATGTTTGGTGTGGATAACCCGCTGTTGTACATTGCCATGTCTGCATGTCTTGCGGGCGCCGTTTGCGGCGATCACTGTTCGCCCATTAGCGACACCACCATTATGTCTTCTGCCGGTGGACGTTGCGTACACGTTAACCACGTATCCACCCAGCTTCCTTACGCAATTACCGTGGCTGTGATCAGCTTGATCTGTTACGTATTGGCAGGTTATATCCAGAATGCTTGGATCTGCTTGGCAATCGGTGTTGCTTTGGTCGTTGGTTTCTTGTTCATTATGAAGAAAGTGAATTCGAAGAAGTAAGATTGAATTTTTGAAATGATGAAAGGGGCTGTTTCTGAGAAGAAGCAGCCCTGTTTTTTTGGGGGGCGGGTCGTGAAAGCGGCAAAGTTTATGGGTTGCGACCTTGTGTGGGTCGTAGAAAGGTAAAATGTCGGTGTATACGACCTGTTTTGGCGGGTAAAAAGAAATTTTGCCTGATTTTCTTGGATAAATCGGGTCGTGACCATGCTGTTTTGGCTTTTTTACGACCTGCACTGGGTCGTGGAACAATAAAAAGGCAGGTTTTGTGACCTGCCCCTTTTGTATAAACGATTTTACAGCGCCTTGGCTAACTTCAAAGCATCCTGATACCGCAGATCCGGATTGATCTGCGTGCATTTTTGAACAATACGACCGGCGCGGCCTTTTACCAGCACGTCGCTGGGATGTTTGCCTGTAAGCATCACGTTGAGCAGTACCCCCACTGCGTAAATATCTGTGCGGCTGTCGCTTTGGGTGATGCCCATTTGTTCCGGAGACGCATAGCCCACGGTGCCCATAATGACGGTGTCCAGACTGGTTTCCTTGATTTCTCTGGAAACGTTAAAGTCGATGAGTACCACGCGGCCGGCGGAAGTTACCAGTACGTTCTCCGGTTTCACGTCTCGGTGCACGAATTTGCGGCGGTGTAAAATGGACAGGGCATGACACACGGAAGTCAGCAGCTTCTTGGCTTCCTTGTACGTATAACGCTCCACTTCCATAATTTGTGCTACGTTCATGCCGTCGATGTATTCTTCCAATACGATTTGACCGTCGGTAAAATGGATGGATTCATAAATTTCAGGCAAATGTAGCGTCCGAATGGGGCAAAGCATATCATAAGCCTGATAATGATTGGAAAAATTATGTAAAACCAAGTCTTTCTCCAAGGTGCGATGGCGCAATCGAAGGGCCTGGCTTTCGTTTTTGTTCGATAGTACGTTAACCAAACGGTACGTTTGGAAAATTTGTTCTAAAAAAGATTCTTTTGTTGTTTGGGCTTCTATTTGAACGTTTTCCGGGTTGGTTTCGCAGTGGCCCGCCTTGATGAAATCTTTCTCAATCAGGGGTCTCATACAATATAAACAGAACCGTGCATCTTCGTCAATTTCTACGCCGCAGAACGGACATCTTGCCATAGTGAATATTACCCCAACGTCTCTAATTTGTATTCAAATAATAATTCGTTAATTTGTGAAACAGACAGCTTGTTGCAGATGCCGTACATCACTACGCTGTCAAAGGGACGCTTCACGTAAAGGGGTGCGTATCCGGAACAGCGGAGCAACGTCTGAATTTGTTCTAAATTCAAATCCATGGCAATGGAAAGGCAAAGCAATTTCTTCCGCTCGGGTTTGCGCAGACCGGAAAAAATCTGATATACGTAGACTTCGGACAGATCGGAACGTTTCACTACGTCCGGCTTGGTCAGTCCCTGTTCTTCCAAAAATTGCGTCAACAACTCACCCAAAGACTGGGTAATTAAGTAATCTTTGTTCTCGTCGTAAAACGTACGGAAATTGTCGTTTAACTGTAATTCTTCTACGATTTTTGCTGTGTCTTTGTTCATGATGCCACCCCACAAAGGCAATTATGACATAATTGTGTTGATTTGTCTATTATGCATTTTGCATAGTAAAAATTGCTTTGTCAACACGCGTATTTTATGGTATGATAATAAAAGAATATTTTACCGGAAGCGAGGAAATCTCGATGAGCTTAGCAGACGTAGCATTTATCAATACGTGTAAAGACATTTTACAAAACGGCACTTGGGTCAAGGACGAGCGGGTCCGCCCTAAATGGGACGACGGGGAGAACGCCTACACCATTAAGAAATTCGGCGTAGTGAATCGCTACGACCTGTCTAAAGAATTTCCGTTGGTCACCATCCGCCCCATTAACCTGCGGGCAGCCATTGACGAGATTTTGTGGATCTGGCAGAAGAAGTCCAACAATATTCACGACTTGAACAGCCATATTTGGGATAGCTGGGCAGACGAAACCGGCTCCATCGGCAAAGCCTACGGCTACCAGATGCAAGTGAAGCATCAGTACCGGGAGGGGATGTTCGACATGGTAGACCGGGTGCTGTTTGACCTTAAGAACAATCCTTGCAGCCGCCGGATTATGACCAATATGTACAATTTCGAAGACTTGCACGAAATGGCGCTGTATCCTTGTGCCTACAGTATGACGTTTAACGTGGTAGATAATAAATTGTGTGCCATTTTGAACCAGCGCTCCCAGGATATGCTGGCCGCCAACGCGTGGAACGTAGCCCAGTACGCGGCTTTAGTGATGATGCTGGCGCAAGCTTCCGGCCTGCAGGCAGGGGAGCTGGTACACGTGATCGCCGACGCCCATATTTATGATCGCCATATTCCCATTGTGGAAGAGTTGATTCAGCGGGAGAGTTTCCCGGCACCCACGGTGACGTTAGATCCTAGTGTTACGGATTTCTACCAATTTACGGTGGATAGTTTCAAAGTGGAGAATTATCAACACGGGGAGAAGATCGGCCGGATTCCGGTTGCAGTTTAATGGAGGCTTGAGGGTAAAATGTTCTTAGTTGTTGCCGTTGACCAAGGGTGGGGCATTGGAAATAAAGGAGATTTATTGGTTCGCATTCGTGGAGATTTGAAGAATTTTGCGGCTTTGACCACGGGAAAGACGGTTATATTAGGCGCTAAGACTTTGGCGACTTTTCCCGGAGGACGGGTTCTCAAGAATCGCCGGAATATTGTTTTGTCCCGCAATCCTTCTTATGCGCCCGAGGGGGCTGTGATGGCGCGAAGTTTAGAGGAAGTGTTGGCACTGACTCGGGACATGCTTTCTTCGGAAGTCTGCGTCATTGGCGGCGCCAGTATTTATGAGCAATTGCTTCCTTATTGCGACTGTGCTTTTGTGACCAAGATCGCCGGGAACTTTGACAAGGATGCTTATTTCCCTAATCTGGATGCAGATCCTGCTTGGGAATGTGTTTCGGAAAGCGAAGTTATGGTAAGTACGGACGAAGATTTGCCCGCAGGGGTTGAATATACTTTTTGTGAATATCGCAGACGGTAATTAACGCTGATTATTGGATGACGTTTGGGTACAGGTGAGAAATTTCTTCCCTGTACCCAATTTTTTGGTACTGACAGAAAAATTTTTACCTGTACCAAAAGCCGCTGAAAAATATTTTGAAATTATGCTCTGTGCACAGGACTTATGGAAAAAGGGGGAGTATAATTACTTAACAGATGGGTCATAAAGTTGTGCCAAAAAAAATTAAAGGAGCATCTATGATGGAAAAGGAAGTTGTTTTAAAAGAAGGAAAAATATCTGAAAAGATACGCAATATTCTTTGTTTTGTGATGGTCTTATCTCTTTTGATCGGCTTGATTACAGCGCAAGTGGGTTATTATGACGAATGTGAACGGGCTGCTACAGGTGGGTATTACTACAATAATTACATGGGAAAGTATGATTTTATGTCTAGTGTCGATGAATGGATATGGGGTTTGCCTTCTACTTATGTTGGCTTAACTTTTTTGTTTATAGCGGTTGTCGCATTGGTTGTTTTTCTTGTTGCGGTAAAAACGCAAATTGTTGTAACCAATAGTCGTGTGTATGGGAGAACATATTTTGGACATAAGATTGATTTGCCTTTGGATTCAATTTCAGCGGTAGGATCACGTTGGTTTAACACCATTAGTGTTTCTACGTCTTCAAGTAAGATAGAGTTTCCTTTTATATCTGGTTCCAGAGAAATTCACCAAACAATTTGCGAGTTGCTGGTGCAAAGACAAAATATGGAACCGAATGTAGAGCTAACTACGGTCAAGACTGTTACTGAATTAAAAAAATACAAAGCACTTCTTGACGAAGGCATTATTACACAAGACGAATTTGAAGCTAAGAAGAAGCAACTGTTGAATTTGTAATCTGGAATTAGTATCGCGTTAAAAACAAACTACATTATTACAACATGGAGGGCTGTGCAAATGTCGGATATAGGAACCAAAGAAGCATCTATAAAATGGGGCGTTAGTCAAAAAACTATTCAAAGGTGGTGCCGTGAAGGGAAAATTCCTAACGCTACACAAGATGGAAAAGGAAGTCCTTGGCATATTCCTATAAATGCAAAACCACCACGCGACAAGCAATGAAAGCGTGGAAATATTGACAGAAATGAGGTGTTTTCAAAGAAAACGCCTCATTTTGTTGCGGATAAATCCTGCTGCTCTCAACCTTGACAATCTCCCCCCCAATTTGGTAATATAAACTGTATTTTACTCGGAATTTGGAGGCGAAGGGCCCTATGTTCAAAATCGGCATTTTAGTATCCGGTGGCGGCTCGAATTTACAAGCCATTATTGATCGGATTGAAGACGGAACACTGAAAGATTGTCAGATTGTATCCGTGGTATCCAGCAATCCGGAAGCGTACGCCTTAGAGCGGGCAAGCAAGCACGGCATTCCCGGTTTGTGCATCCCCAGAAAAGGGTATGCAGACAGCAAAGCCTACGGCGAAGCGCTGGCAGCCCATTTTGATGCTCTCCAAGTGGATTTGATTGTTTTAGCCGGATTCCTGACTATCTTAGATGCAGCATTTGTAGAGAAATATAAGGGACGGATGATCAATGTGCATCCTTCCTTGATACCGTCATTTTGTGGTCCCGGATTCTACGGACTGCGCCCCCATATTGCAGCCTTAGAGTACGGCGTGAAAGTTACCGGCGCTACGGTGCATTACGTGGATCCGGAAGTAGATGCAGGTCCGATTATTGCCCAAAAGGCAGTTTACGTGCAGGAAGGGGATACCCCGGAAGTATTGCAACGCAGAGTAATGGAAGAAGCAGAATGGAAGATTCTCCCCGAAGCTATCGGGAAGATCAGCCAAGCACATATAGGAGGTTAAGAGGTTAATATGAAGATTCTTGTAATTGGTAGCGGTGGACGTGAACACGCAATCGTTTGGAAATTATCCCAGAGCCCTAAGAAACCGGAGCTTTTCTGTGCACCCGGTAACGCGGGTATTGGCCAGCTCGCAACGTGCGTGCCGATCAAGGCTATGGATATTGAAGGCGTTGTGAAGTTTTCCAAAGAGAATCAAATTGACCTTGTCATGGTAGCACCGGATGATCCTTTGGCAGCCGGTATGGTAGACGTACTTACGGAGAATGGCATTCGTGCCTTTGGTCCTTGCAAAGCGGCGGCACAAATTGAAGCCAGCAAAGTATTCTCTAAGGCTTTAATGAAGAAATATAACATTCCTACAGCGACCTACGAAGTTTTTACCGATAGCCCCTCCGCCATCGCATACCTTCGCCGCCCGGAGCAGAAGTTCCCGGCAGTGTTGAAAGCAGACGGCCTCGCCCTTGGTAAAGGCGTTGTGCTTCCGGAAAATTTGGCAGACGCAGAAGCTGCCGCCATTGAAATGCTGGATCACGGTCAGTTCGGGGATTCCAGTAAGCGCATTGTCATCGAAGAATATATGACCGGCCCCGAAGTTACGGTGCTGGCATTCACAGACGGCAAGACCGTAGTGCCTATGGTATCTTCCCAGGACCATAAGCGTGCTTATGACGGCGATAAGGGCCTCAATACCGGCGGTATGGGCGCATTTTCCCCCAGCCGTCATTACACACCGGAAATTGCCAAGCAGTGTATGGAGGAAATTTTCCTGCCTACGGTGAAGGCTTTGGCTGCAGAAGGCATTGTATACAAAGGTGTTATTTACTTTGGCCTGATGTTAACGCCCAATGGTCCCAGAGTAGTTGAGTACAATGCCCGTTTCGGCGATCCGGAAACCCAGTGCATCCTGCCTCGCTTGAAGACGGATTTAATCGATATTTTTAACGCCGTTATTGACGGTACGTTGGATCAAGTGAACGTGGAGTGGAAAGACGAAGCCTGCGCTTGCGTGGTCATGGCTTCCGGTGGCTATCCTTTGTCTTACGAGAAAGGTTATCCTATTTCCGGTTTGGAGGAAGCCGCAGCGAAGGGCACGACGGTATTCCACGCAGGTACCGTGCTGAAAGATGGACAATTCTGTAACAACGGCGGACGCGTATTGGGTGTAACCGCGCTGGGCACCGATTTACAAGCGGCGTTAGATCAGGCGTATGCCGGTGTTCATTGTATTACATGGAAGGACGTTCATTACAGAACGGATATTGGTAAGAAATAAGAACGGTTGAGGGTCGGGAGGTTTGACATGAAGACAGTTCTGCAAGGTAAAATGTTCAAAGTATTATTCGCGGTGGTGCTTTGCTTCGCCATCGTGGTTGGATTATTTCCGGCATCGAATCATTCAATGGTGGCTGCCAGCGAAGAGCCGCTTATTGTTATGCTGGATCCCGGTCATGGCGGAGAGGATCCCGGCGTTGTACGGGAGAATAACGAAGAAAGCGCATTTAACCTAAAGCTTGCAGAGGCTTGTAAAGCCGAACTTGCTACGTACGATAACGTATTGGTGTATATGACCCGCGTGATTGAAAACGATATTTCCACGTATGAGCGGTCTATGTATGCCAAGCAATTAAATGCAGACGTATTTGTTTCCTTCCACATTAATTCCTATTCCAATGCCAGTGTAGGCGGCGCGGAAGTTTACGTGCCTTGCGGCAATTACCGTCCTAAATTGGCAACAGAAGCCAAGCAGCTGGCAGATAAGATTTTAAATAATTTTGCCGCCTTGGAGCTTCCGGGCTATGGACTTACCGGAGATCGCCTGAAGAATCGGGGGCTCAAAACCCGAACTGCCCAAGATGTGCGGTTGCAATATGAAGACGGCAGTGCCGGGGATTATTATGAAGTGATCCGTATGGGTGTTCGAAATGATATTCCTGCCATGATTGTGGAACATGCGTATATCACCAATGCGGCAGATTTGAAGATGCTGCAAGATGATGCGGCTTTAAAGAAATTGGGTCAGGCGACGGCGAAAGCCATTGCAGCTCAATATAATCTGAAGAAGACCGGAAATCCGCTTACCCAACCGGTGCAGACGGGACAAACCAAGGAAGTATTTTTAGGCAAAGTTCCCTCGGCTGCTACTATGGGTGATGCTCCTTTTCTCTTAACCGCAACCGGTGGTTCAGAAGGCGGAGAGTACGTTTACTATACGAACAACCCGAAGATTATTCGAATTGAAGGAAATAAGGCATACATTGTAGGCGCAGGCGAAGCGAAACTGTCCGTAACCCGCTATGGCGACGGCACATTGACGCCTCGGTCTGCTACGTTCTCCAGCAAGATCGTGGTAAGCGCACTGAAAACCCAGTTGCAGTTATCTGTAGTAGAAAATTATCGGGCACAGGGGAAGCAAACGGTGGTGCTGGAATGTAAAATGGCGCAGGTTAGTTCTGAACAGGGCGGTCGCCCGCAAGGCACTGTAACGTTTTACCGGGATCAGATGGAGATTGGCACTGCCCAGTTTGGTGTAGACGGAACCTGCAAGATTCAGGTGCCGGGTTTGAATCCGGGTGGAGCTACGTTTACAGCCCATTACACACCGGTAGATTTTGACGGTTATGAAATTTCGGATGCACAGCTGAATTACACTGTAGTGGAAAATACGGCTACGCCTATACCGAAGCCTACCACGTTGCCGATTACACAGTCTCCCCAAGAGGCTCCGGCATCCTTGGTGCCCACCGGAACGCCGAAGTCGGAAGATGGCGGCTTTGTGAAGCTGCTTGGCAGCAGTCCGATGCTGATTTTATTAGGTGTAGGTGTGCTCTTGGTGGTTGCTGCTATTATTGTATTGATTGTTTGCCGTTTCCGCGGCCGTGAATAAAAAGATTGAGGAGTGTGTCATTCAATGACAGAAAATCGTTTTGCCCATATTCCCGTAGAAAATAAATTCGGCAAGTGGCCGGAGAAGCGGGGCGAAACCTATTTTGATTCTCAAGTGGGTACTTGGTTTACCGTTTGGTGGACCAAAGAGGGGGAGCCTACTTACGATTTTCATTGGTTTAAAGAATGTCGTTTGAAGCCGGTAGATTACGGTTTCTATGCTTCCAACGATGAAGATTATTTGGAATCTGCTTTTGCCCGTATCAAGAATATCGGCGTTGACTTTCTGGTATTAGACGATACCAACGGTCATTGGAATGACCAGGGTCTCATTCGCCGCAATATGTGGGCATGCTTTGATAAAGCCAGCCGCATGGGGGCTAAGGCACCTCAAATTGCCATTGCTACCGGCGATCCGGTGCGAAACGGCGATTACGAAGGGCAGCAAAAAGAATTTGATGCTTACTATGAAATGAAGGAGAAGTATCCGGAGGTATTTTACCAATACGAAGGAAAACCTTTCCTTTTGATGTACGTTGCAGGAGTTGCGGATGCTCGGTACGATGACAACCAAGACCGTTTTACCCTTCGCTACGGAACGGGATATATTTCTTGGCAGGACCGTGCTGCAGATCAAACCATTTTTAAGACCCAAGGAAACTGGGGCTGGGTTTGGGATATGCAGAATCCAGGTACCGAAGTTATGGGTGTGCAGGCGGGTTACAACAAGCCGCACCACCGTTTCGTGGCCCGGGAGCATGGCGCCCACTATATTGCACAGTGGTTAGAGGCGATCAAGGCCAATCCGAAAGTGATTATGCTGCCCAGCTACAATGACCACTGCGAGGAAACCGGATGGGAAGCTACAATTCCTATGAAGCCGCCGCTTCCGAATCAGGAGCAGGACGTAGAGGGTGCAGATCCTTATTTGTATGAGAAGATTACGGAAGCCTATATGGCGCTTCGCTACGGTTATATTGAAGGTTTTCTGTACCGGGCGGAAAATGATACACAAGTGTATCGGTGTGTGCGGGGTGCGCTAGTTCCTACCGAAACTACCGGCGATTTGAATGAATTGATTATTCTCGTTCCTGACGATTATATGGAATGGGAGCGAAATCGAAAGAAATAAGGGAGGTATTTGGATGAAGAATAATTACCCAATCCGAAGACTACTGGCTATGTTCTTGCTTTTGGCAATGGTGGTATCCGTTTCGGCGTGTGGTGACAATGGTGCTGCAGATTCTACAGAAGTACCGTCTGCGGAAGCTTCCGGTGATGTTACCAATCCTACAGCGGGAAGCGGAACAAAACCCACTGCCCAGGCGACCCAAAAACCGTCGCAAGGTGCCACGAGCAAGCCTACGCAGGCTGCTACCAGCAAACCAACTGTTGCGCCAACTGCTGCACCGGCTACGGGTAACGAGAAACCGGACGTAAGTGCTTCTCTTGGCAATTACAAGGACGTGAAGATTTATGACAAATTCGGCACCTGGCCGCTCAAGACCGGTAAAGAATATTATTCTTCGGAGGTTGGTACCTGGTTTACCATTTGGTGGGATGATCCACGCACGGCTACCGGCCAGTTTCATTGGTATGACGAATGCCGTTTGAAACCGGTGGACTACGGCTATTATTCCGGTGCAAATCAAGCGTACGTTACGTCTGTATTTGCACGGTTAAAGTATATCGGTATTGACTTCTTACTTTTAGACGATACCAACGGTCACTGGAATGATAATGGTGTCATTGCCAGAAATATGGTGGTTTGCTTTAAAGTGGCAGAGAAATTAAAGGGCTTCGCACCGAAGATTGCCATTGCTACAGGCGCCCCTCTTCGCGACGGCGACACGGCGCAACAGCAGAAAGAGTTTGACGAATACTACAAGCACTATAACAAATATAAAGATTATTTCTACAAGTACAATGGCAAACCCTTATTGGTGAACTACATTGCAGGCGTTGCCAACGCCCGATACAATGACAGCCGTTTTACCATCCGTTACGGTACAGGTTTGATTTCTTGGCAGAACAAAGCTTCTGATCAATCGATTTTCAAAACGCAAGGCAACTGGGGCTGGGTATTCGACACCCAGAATAAGGGCTCTGAAATTATGGGTGTACAGCCCGGTTACAACAAGCCCGGTATGGAGTCTGCCGTTGTTAAGAGAGAAGGCGGTAAGCATTATATTGAGCAGTGGTTGGCTGCAATCAAAGCCAATCCGAAAGTGATTATGATCCCCAGTTACAATGATCACTGCGAGGAAACCGGTTGGGAGGCAACTGTGCCTGTTGAGAAGGCCGGCGCCGGTTTAGATGAAGTACCCGCAGGTGAAGATCCATATTTGTACGAGAAGATTACCGAGGCGTATTTAGCCCTTCGTTACGGTTACATTGACGGTTTCTTCTACAAAGTAGAGGGCACTTCCCAAGTGTATAAATACACGGGCGGCGCTTTGAAGAAAGTAGATGCTTCTGCTGCCGGAAAGAATCCTGTGATTCTTCTTCCAAAAGGCTACATTGAGTGGGAGCAAAGCAGATAAGTCAGATAAATCGTGCGTTATAAACGGAATGGGTTTCCGCTGATTTTTAAGGTGGAAAATCTGTTCCGTTTTTTGTAAAGACGCATAAAATAGTTTTCCTTGCAAATCGAAACTAAACCTGTTATATTGAAAAAGCATTTTTGAGGAGTAGCAGTTTCTTTTATGGAGCAAGAACGCATTTATAATACAGCGGTAGAACTGACCAAAAGTAAACGCGCAATTGATATTAAGCGCGCGATGGACCTGTTTGCAAGCATCCCGGCATATAAGGATGCCGGAAGCCAGGCGCAAGCTTGCCGGAAAAGGTTGGAGGCACTTGCTCAGGTAGATCTTCGTATACCTAAAGAAAGCGAGCAGAAAACATTTGCCAATTTGCGTCTTGTTATGATTTTCCTGGTTGTTTGTAGTTTATTTGGTGCTGCGATGACTTTCTTGCCGAGAGAGAAGAAAGAAAATATTCCTGCACCTTTTGCGGAACCCACAGACACTTATGATTCAACGCTGACTTCTACGCAGAAACCGATGGGTATAGACTTATTTTACACAGCACATCCTACGGTTACGATTGTGGCGACTGCATCTCCCACAATGCCCACGACAACGGTAACGTCTATTCAAACGTTGCAACCTACGGTGATGACTACCGTGCAGCCTACACAAACACCCACACTCACACCCATCCCCACGCCCACGCCCTCGCAAACACCTTCAGGTGCAAGCGCGATGCATACTGTTCTATTTGGCGCCTATGAGCAAGACAACAACACGTCTAATGGCGCAGAACCGATTGAATGGATT
Organism: Clostridia bacterium; assembly: GCA_017935905.1. Lineage (GTDB taxonomy): Bacteria > Bacillota > Clostridia > UBA1212 > UBA1255 > RGIG9099. The sequence continues at coordinate 51,228 of JAGBGO010000076.1, forward strand.
GTAATCGATGAACAGGACGGAAGAACTTTATTGTTGAGCAAATATGCCTTAGATGCGAAACCGTTTCATAGCGCGCCATACGACTCTATGGATTTTATATATTGGAGCGGGTGCACGATGCGCATTTGGCTCAATCAAACGTTTCTGGAAAGTGCCTTTTCGAAAGAAGAACAGGAACAAATTTATCTTACAACCGTGAACACAGCCGTTCATGCCGAAGGATCCTTTGATACGCAGGATAAAGTTTTCCTTCTTTCTTATCAGGAAGCCAATCAACTTCGAAATCAATTTCCGGAAACAAATATTTTGATTCCGGACGTAACGGATTCTGCACGGGCCTTGGCTGGTGAAAACGTGTCCGCTTGGTGGCTGCGAACCAACGGAATGGGATGGGATAATACACATTACGTCTCTGGAACAGGTTCTATTAGTTACGATGGTGGCATGTCGCCTCGAACCACGCTTCTTGTTC
>JAGBGO010000077.1 GCA_017935905.1 Clostridia bacterium
AACGTGGCACACCGATTCCTGGCAGTGGATCAAGGAGACAAATGTGTTGCGCTGTTAAACAAAGGCGTTTACGGCAGCCATTACGAACAGGGAAGCGTTTATATGTCTTTGGTGCGGGGTGTTACGTATTGTGCCCATCCTATCAATGACCGTCCGCTGATTCCCCAAGACCGGTTTACGAAGAAAATCGACCAAGGGGAGAACAATTACGCATTCAGATTGACGGTGTTGCATCGCAATCAATTGGAACGCAAGACGGCAGAGTTTGTGATGCCGCCTTATGCGCTGAATATTTTCCCCATTCCAAGTACGGCGGGGGATTTTGCTGACTTTGATCTTAAGCTGGGTGGCGACATTATTGCACTGCCGGCGTTTAAGAAGGCACAGGGGAAGGACGCTTTGATTCTTCGCCTGCAGAACAATACGCCGGAATCGGTGGATTCTTACGTGCAACTAAACGGCGTGCATTTACCCCTTCATTTTGGCAAGTATGAAGTAAAGACGGTGGTGTACGAAAAGGACCGGCTGACGGAGTCAGATGAGATGTTGGTATAGTAAAAATATTTGTCGTTTGGCATCCATGTTTTTACGAAAATATGGGTGCTATTTTTGTAAAAAGGTGATTTTTGCATCCTTTTTACCCTAAAAAGTCTCTCTAAATGGGTGCCAACTTTGAAAAAAACTTGATTTGGCACCCAAGCCTTCGATTACAACGTAATTGCCGGCTTGTTCTTCAAATACTCGCTGATGGTCATCCCCAATTGTTTCTTCATAAACAAAGAAAAATAATTGGGTGAAGAAAAATTCATGCGCTCCGCCACCTCGTTAATCGGCATGCCGCGGGTCAGTAGCCGCAGCGCTTCGGCGCGACGCAATTTTGCGTAATATAACTTGGGCGTGATTCCGCAATTCTTGCTGAAAAGGGATTTCATATAACTGACGCTTACGTGGCACTCTTTGGATAAATCTGTAAGCGTTACGTTTTCGTGCACGCGCCGCTGCATCGCCTCCACCACCCGTCTGTAATCCAATGCATTCTTAGCATTGGATAATTTTTGTTCTTTAATTTTATTGTCGGAAAGGCGAATCAAAAACGCGGATAAATCCAGTGCCAGCAGTTGGCGGGAATAGGCGGGGGCGTCTTGCCGGGGGAAGATTTCGTAAATCCGGTAAAAAAGATCCTCAAAGGTGCTCCGATCTTCCTGCGAAAGCGTAAATACGCCGTTGGTTAAATTATCCGGAAGAATCCCCGGTGTGTAAAAAGAAAGAATAAAGACACGGGGTTGTGTTTGATTGGCAGAGCGGATACTGTGAAATTCCATAGCGTCATGCAGAATCCAGTCTCCTTGATTCATATTGTAAACACGTTCGTTCTCTGTAACTTGCACGGCACCGTCTTTCACGTACACAATTTCTGGGAAATCGTGGTATTCCCCGGGATAGTAGTAGCACTCGTCCCACTGAAAATTATGGGCAGTATTGATTACGTCAATATTGAAAAGTGGTTCTGTATGCAGTGCTGAGTCTAAAATCATACTTTTCACGCCTTTTTTTGAGTTTACATAGCAATAAATGACTTGTAAAATATGTATAACATGTAAACGAACTTATGTCAATTGAAAGTTTTGGCGACGATTCGTTTGCGCATATTTACTAAGGAGGTTTTTACAATGAAGAAAAGTTTATGTTTCATGCTGGCACTCGTGTTGCTTGTATGCGGACTGTCTGTAATTCCCGCATCGGCAGCAGCCACGGCGCCCGCGCCCAATGGATTCCAACTGAAGATCGACGACAACGGTTCGGTTTCCAACGGGGTTTCGTCTAACGTTTATATTCTTTCTGAATTAAACGGTGTGCCTACTGTCAGCACAGATGCGGAAAGCGGAAATAAGTATCTTCAAATTACAGATACCGAGAATAAGGCGCTTTGGGTTTCCATGAAGAATGAAACTGTAGCAGGCACGGAGAAAGGTTTGTTCTGGAAGTATTATTGGAATTACCAAGGCACAAAAAGTTTCGATCTCAGTTTCACCTGGGAATTCCTTGTGCGTCTGCCTGAAATGAATGCTTCCGCTGATTTTACAAATATGTTCGGCTATCTTGCAGGAACCGGTGGATTTGGATTCCGTTTTGGAAGCACAGAAGGTCAATTCACTTTTGCGAATGGAAAGACTGGTAATGCATACCAAGGAAATGAACTTGTAACCATTAACTTCCCTATGGAAGCTAATGAGTGGTATCACTGTGTTATGACATACGACCACACAAGTAAGGTTGTAAATGCCTACGTAAATGGCGAAGCTGTTAAAGGAGCAGACAATAAAACCGATATTGCGGTAGATTGGTTTGTTGGATCCCATTATCTGTGGAGCTCTAAGGGTATGGGTATTGGCATCAATCCGGAGCGTAGCGCAGTTGCCTTCGATAGCGATATCGGTATGTACAACTTCTCTGAATACAGTGTGGATGCAAACGAAGCTGCACTCCTTTGGGCACAGGCAGACAATCAATGGAAATTGACACCTGCTCAACCTACACCCAGTGCAACGCCCAGCGCTACACCCAGTGCAACCCCCAGTGCAACCCCCAGTGCAACCTCCAGTACAACACCTAGCGCAACCCCTAGTGAAGCGCCCAGTGCAACGCCTAGTGCGACCCAGACTCCGGTTGTGCCCCAGCCGCCTACGGGTGATGCAGGTATTGTGATTGCCGGTCTCGTTCTTTTGGTTGGCGTCGGCGTCGTAATGTTCGTTCGTAAACGTAAGATTACAGAGTGATAGTTCGTTTATAGTAACATGTAATGAAATGAAACTGTCTCTTTGCCGATTTTATGATCGTTAAGAGACAGTTTTTTGCAAATTAAAAGGAGTCATGGATATGAAAAAAATAATCTCAGTTATATTATCCCTTATAATTGTTTTGATGATGGGAATGTCTGCATTGCCCGTAGCGGCAACGGATATTTATCCGGATTTGTTGGAATCCTCTTTTGATGCAGACGGTGCTGCTTTTAACTTTGTTACTGGCACAGACTTAGAGCGTTTGGATCCCAATAAGGTACCGGTTACGGTGTTTGATGAAACGGCTGATGCGTATTTCCTTCGTACGTCTAAAGACGATCCTACCAATCACTTGATTTCCAAAGAAGCTACCAATCCACTCCATAATATGTTTGTGACGTTGAAGCCGCAAGACCCTGAGTTGGATTTAAGTTTCGCCTGGGAATTTATGGTTCGTCTTCCCGAAATGCCTGCGGTGAAGACGTATGGAAGCGGATACTGGGCTTCCGGCGGATTTTCTTTTATGGCGGATGCAAATTACGGTTATTTCATGGTTGCAGAGGGAACGACCGATGCCAATATGCAAATTTATAACCTTCAATTTCCCATGGAAGCCAACAAGTGGTATCACTGTATTTTGATCTACGATGATTTTGAACATCAATTCTATGCATACGTAAACGGTCAAAGAATTAAAACGGCGGACGGAGCAGATGCCGTTTCCGCAAATCCTTTCAGATGGACGTATTTGTGGCACTGGGGTCTGAA
>JAGBGO010000078.1 GCA_017935905.1 Clostridia bacterium
GGGCAAACGGCGTGAATTGCTTTTGCCTACCAATACCTCCACAACCTCGTATCCGTTGCGGCGAAACAAATCTTCCATGTCAATGGCCTGGGTAAGATGCCCCCGGCCTTCTCCTTGAACTATAAAAAGAACTTTCATCAGCTATAAGTTATTAGTTACGGTAAATGTCGTACTTACGCATTACGGGAAAATGTAAAGGATATCAGACAAACTCTTCTACCATATACATGTCACTGATGAAATCGTCAACGATTTGTTCCAGATTCTCGCAGGCTTCGTCCGGTGTTTCACCATAAGCGCTGCACAAAACGTTGTTCATGAAATAAGCGAAAAAGCCACCGCCGGCTGCCGCCTCTACGGTATAATCATTTCTGTTCAGTTTCATATTCGGGTCTCCTTTCTTTTTTACACTGCAAAAATGTAGGAAAGTTGTTACGGCGGGATGTAAGGAAAGTTACAAAAATGATAAAATAAAAGGGATATAACCTTTGAGAGCTATATCCCTTCTATAAGAAACACTTAGTTTCTTGATTAAAAACTGTTTCGAACCAGTTTAAGAGTTTCTAATAGGAACGCGCAAAAATCACGCGGCAGGCAGAAGGCTTTCCGGTAACCATACATTTGCCCGGTTCCTTGTCACCCGGCACGAAAGAATCGAACGGAATGCAACGGATGGTCGCTTTAGTTTCCTCTTTAATCTTTTCTTCCGTTTCGGGAGTACCGTCCCAATGGGCCAGTATAAATCCACCTTCTTCAATCTTTTCCTTGAATTCATCGTAACTATCCACACTCGTGATTTTGCTGTTACGGAAATCAAGCGCTTTCTTATAGACATTTGCCTGGATTTCTTCAAGCAAGTCCTTTACATATTCTTCAATGCCCTCGCAAGAACGGGTTTCCTTTTCCAGTGTATCGCGGCGCATGATTTCCATTGTATTGTTCTCCAAGTCGCGGCCACCCATTACCAGACGGACGGGAACACCCTTCACCTCATAGTCGGCAAACTTGAAGCCCGGACGTTTGTTGTCGGCATTGTCGTACTTCACGGAAATGCCCATTGATTTCAATTTGGCAACAATGCCTGCCACCTTCTCGTCAATCTTGGCCAACATTTCCGCATTCTTGTAGATGGGAACGATGACTACCTGTATCGGAGCCAGATGCGGAGGAAGTACCAGACCGTTGTCATCGGAATGCGTCATGATAAGCGCACCCATCAGACGGGTGGAAACACCCCAGGAAGTAGCCCAAACATACTCCAGCTTGTTCTCCTTATTGACGAACTGCACGTCGAATGCCTTGGCGAAATTCTGTCCCAAGAAGTGGGAAGTACCGCTCTGCAGAGCCTTTCCGTCCTGCATCATCGCTTCGATGGTATAGGTGTTAAGGGCACCGGCAAAACGCTCGTTGGCAGACTTCACGCCTTTTACCACGGGCACTGCCATGTATTTTTCGGCAAACTCGCCATATACGTTCAACATTCTCACTGCTTCTTCTTCCGCCTCTTCACGGGTGGCATGGGCAGTGTGGCCTTCCTGCCACAAGAACTCAGCCGTACGCAAGAACAAGCGGGTACGCATTTCCCAACGGAATACGTTTGCCCACTGGTTGCACAGGATAGGCAGGTCACGGTATGAATTGATCCAGTTCTTATAGGTATTCCAGATGATGGTCTCGGAAGTAGGACGGATAATCAGCTCTTCTTCCAGTTTTGCGGCGGGATCCACTACCACACCACCTCCATTCGGGTCATTCTTCAAACGATAATGTGTCACTACGGCACATTCTTTGGCAAATCCTTCTACATGTTCTGCCTCGCGGCTGAGGAATGATTTCGGAATAAGCAAGGGGAAATAGGCGTTGACATGTCCTGTTTCCTTGAACATATCATCCAATTGACGTTGCATCTTCTCCCAAATAGCGTATCCGTAAGGCTTGATTACCATACAGCCACGTACAGCCGACTGTTCTGCCAAATCGGCTTTTACCACCAACTCGTTATACCATTGAGAATAATTCTCGCTACGTTTGGTAAGGTCTTTCAATTCTACTGCCATTCTATTTCGTTTTTAAAGTTTTCATTCTATTTATTCAAACAGTCGGCAAAAGTACAAATTTTTAAGGGAAAAGGACGAATACACAGATTATTTTTATACATACGGATAAGATTACTCCGGAAAATAACATAAAAAAAGCAGCTACCTTATTCTGTAACTGCTTTTTCCATTATGAGCGGCAAACGAGGCTCGAACTCGCGACCCTCAGCTTGGGAAGCTGATGCTCTACCAACTGAGCTATTGCCGCAAACCAAATTTTAATTCTATACTATGAAAACGGTGACAAAGATAGTGAAATCCTGTTGAAAAAGACAAGAGTTTTTGCATTTAATTTCCAAATTTTCGTGTATTCATCAAAATATCAGCCACTATGAGTATAGAAAATTCCAGAGATTACTGCCTGTCCGTGAAAGGAGCAACGGAATGTCTCCCCTCTTGATGATATTTCTTTTCAACGGTATTTCTTGCCACTGCCATGGAATTCACGTACATTTGCCCTACTAAATATCCAGGCAGCATGAAACGAATAATATTAATCACCGGAGGAGCCCGCTCGGGAAAAAGCACGTATGCCGAGAAATTGGCACTCAGTCTCTCTCCCAACCCCGTTTATATTGCCACGGCACGCATTTGGGACGAGGAATTCCGTCAACGGGTCATCCGGCACCAAGAACGGCGCGGGCCGGAATGGACTAATATAGAAGAAGAAAAGGAACTTAGCAGACACCGGCTGAATAACC
>JAGBGO010000079.1 GCA_017935905.1 Clostridia bacterium
CGGTAAAAAGGCGCTGGAAACTACTGCAAAATACACATCTTCTGAATTTCAAGGGCAGCCGTATATTCGATTAGAAGCGGGACGAATGCCGGAACTGTTCAAAAAAAGATGTGGAGAATTAGAACGCTTTCAGCGACTCTCCCGTAAAAGCGTACATCCTTTTGATTGCGCGTACTTTAAAATGGCAGAGGAAAATATACAACAGGCGCAGGATGTATGTAATCTTCTTGCTTCCGGCGTATATCAGCGGGCTTTGGCTGTCTGCTTGGAGCAAGGCGCTATTTGTCATAAAGATTTTACCGCCCATAACGTACTTTTCTGCGCCGATGAACCGGTTGTTCTGAATTTGGAAGAGTGTTCTATTGATTTGCCGATTTGCGATCTGGCGAATTTGGTGAAAAGGAGAATGCGCAAATGCGGCTGGAAGATTGAGGATGCAGTTGGCATTTTACAGGCATACGAACGCATTCGACCATTAAATTCCGATGAACGAATTTTGCTTTATGCGATCCTTGCTTTTCCGCAAAAATTATGGCGGGTGGTGAATAAATATTACAACAGCCGCAAGACTTGGTGCGAGAAAAGCTGCCTGCAAAAATTAAAGGAAATACAAGGGGAACGAGGGGCTTGGGAGCGCTTCTTGGAAGCACTTGACATCCAATTTTCAAGGGTGTATCATTAAACCAATTCTGAAGAACTCGTTTCTTAGAAGTATGGTAGTATGGTAGTAAATTGAGAGTGAGGACGTCTATGGAGTACGGGTGTATTGGTGAACATCTGCCCCACAGTTTCTCGAAGGAAATTCATGAGCGGATCGAAGATTACGATTATCGCTTGGTTGAGTTATCTCCGGATGCTGTGGATGCATTTATGAAACAAAAAGATTTTAAGGCGATTAACGTCACAATTCCCTATAAACAAACGGTCATTCCTTATTTGGATGAAATCAGTGATACAGCTCGGGCAATCGGTGCTGTGAACACGGTTGTGAACAGAAACGGAAAGTTATACGGCTACAATACGGATTTTGGCGGCATGCGGGCGCTAATTGCCCGGATGGGCCTGTCTTTTGACGGAAAGAAAGTAGTTATATTAGGTACCGGCGGCACCAGCAAGACGGCTAAAGCCGTGGCAGAAAGTTTAGGCGCCCGAGAAGTCTACAAAGCCAGCCGAACGGGGAAAGCGGGCGCGCTTTCCTACGAAGATATTTACCGCTATCACAGCAATGCGGATTTTATGATCAACACAACTCCTTGCGGTATGTTTCCAAAAGAAGATGAAACCCCTATTGATCTTGACCGTTTTTCCGGTTTACAAGGTGTGATCGATGCGATTTACAATCCGTTGTCTACCCGCCTGATCTTAAAGGCCCGGCAACGCGGCATCCCTGCAGAAGGCGGTTTGTATATGTTGGTGGCACAAGCGGTGCTGGCAGCGGAACATTTTACCGGAAAGACGTACGAAGCCGGCTTGATTGACCGGATTTATCAGGATATTTTAGGCCGGAAGCAGAATATCGTGCTGGTGGGTATGCCTTGCTGCGGCAAGAGCACCATTGGAAAGATGTTAGCAGAAGAATTGGGCTACGCCTGGGCGGATACGGACGCTTTGGTTGTAGAGAAGACGGGTATGGAAATTCCCGAGATTTTTGCCCAATACGGAGAGGACCATTTCCGGGATTTGGAATGCCAAGTGATGAGCGAATTATCCGCCAAGACCGGCTACGTGATTGCAACCGGCGGCGGCTCTATTCTTCGGGAGGAAAATATTGAATTGCTCCACAGAAACGGTCGGATTTATTTCGTAGACCGCCCTCTGGAACAGTTGATTCCTACCATGGACCGTCCTCTTGCAAATTCGGAGGAGAAAGTGCGCCGGATTTACGGCGAACGCTACGAGCGTTATTGCGGCGTGGCTGACGTGGTGGTTTCCAGTAAAGGCGACGCCGGCAAAGTGGCTGCCAAGATTAAAGCCCTTCATTTTCACGGAAGGGGGCGAGACTGATGGCTTTGTGGACGAAGGATACGAAGGTACTGATCGTAGGTCTTGGCTTGATTGGCGGAAGCTACGCCCGCGCCTTGAAGAAACAGGGTTTTGACGTTACGGCCATTACCCGCAGCCAGTCTTCCATTGATTATGCGCTGGAACAGCAGATCATCGATCGCGGATTCACGCAGGTGTGCCGGGAGGCCGTTTCTCATGCGGATGCGATTATTTTCTCGTTGTATCCCAGTGCGTTGCTGCCTTGGATTGAAGAACATCAGCATCTTTTTAAGCCCGGGGTTAAGATTACAGACGTAACCGGCGTCAAGACGTGCATTTTATATGATATTCAGAAAGTTCTTCGGGCGGATGCGGAGTTTATTGGCGCCCATCCTATGGCCGGTAAAGAAACCAGCGGCGTAGAGAGCAGTGATGAGAAGATTTTTACCAAAGCGAACTATATCGTTGTGCCTACGGACAAAAATACGCCGGAGGGGATTGCCTGGTGCGAAGAATTGGGACATCTTCTGGGGGTTCGCAAGGTGACGCAGTTGTCCCCGGAAAAGCACGATGAAATGATCGGCTTTGTTTCTCAATTAACCCACTGTATTGCCATTTGTTTAATGACGTGTAAGGACAATGAGAATCTGGTGAATTATACGGGTGACTCTTTCCACGATCTGACCCGTATTGCACGGATTAACGACCGGATGTGGAGCGAACTGTTTATGTTGAATCAAAGTGCGCTTCTTGAACAAATGGACTTGTTTATGGAAGAATTTAAAGACTTGCGATCCATGTTGGCGGCAGGGGACGTGGAGGGGATGCGGGGTAAAATGCAGCTTTCCACCCAGAGGAGAGCCTTGTTCGACCAATCGAAAGGAGAATGAACGGACTATGAATATGATTTTTGAGCGAAAATTAACGATTCCCATGGAAGTGAAACAGATGTATCCGCTGACGGCGGAATTGTCTGCTTTGATTGCGGAAAGAAGGGAAGCATTAAAGGCTATTTTTCGCGGAGAATCGGACAAGTTCTTACTGATTATCGGCCCTTGCTCTGCAGACAATGAAGATAGCGTCATTGACTATATTTCCCGTTTGCGCACCTTGCAAGAGAAAGTGGCGGACAAGATTTTTATGGTGCCCAGAATTTATACCAATAAGCCCCGTACCACGGGAGATGGATATAAAGGCATTTTACACCAGCCGGACCCCAATATGAAACCGGACATGCTCAAGGGCATCGTTACCATTCGTGAACTGCACATGCGGGCCCTTCGGGAGACGGGTTTTTCTTGTGCGGATGAAATGCTGTATCCGGAGAACCACCGCTATTTGGATGATTTGCTGGCCTACGTTGCAGTAGGTGCCCGGTCTGTGGAGAATCAGCAACACCGTTTGACTGCCAGCGGTTTGGAAATTCCGGTGGGTATGAAGAATCCTACCAGCGGCGATTTTTCCGTCATGATGAATGCGATTACAGCAGCGCAACATCAGCATACGTTTATTTACCGAGGATGGGAAGTCCATTCCGGCGGCAATCCTTACGCTCACGCTATTTTGCGGGGTCACAAGAACAAACACGGACAGTCGTTGCCTAATTACCATTATGAGGATTTAATTCGTCTGTGCGAATTTTACAATGCACAACCCCTTTCCAATCCTGCGGTGATTATTGATACCAACCATGCCAATTCGGACAAGAATCCTTTTGAACAAATTCGTATTTGTAAAGAAGTTTTGGCAAGTTGCCAGCATAATCCGGAGATTCGACGCCTGGTGAAAGGCTTTATGATTGAAAGTTATATTGAAGACGGCTGCCAGAAGATCGGGGAGGGGATTTACGGAAAATCCATTACAGACCCTTGCCTGGGCTGGGAGAAGACAGAAAATTTGGTGCTGGATATTGCAGACCGTTTATAAGAAAGAGAGTGTGCGAAGATGAAAAAGAAACTTTTGTACGTGTTTCTGGGTGCAGCCGTTTTGCTGGGCATTCCCCTTGCCGGTTGCTCGGAAAAGAAACCGCCTTTAACCGTTGGCGCGGGAAAACAGTTTACGACCATTCAAGAAGCCGTCAATGCGGCGAAGGACGGAGACGTGATTGAAGTTTATCCCGGTACCTATACGGAAGCGGTGTGCGTAACGGAGAAGACGATTACCATTCAAGGAACGGATAAGGAAAAATGTATTTTACAGTACCCCAACGGCGATTATTTGGTTCCGCCTTTGGAAATGGGCAGCGGTGTGCTGAAGAATATGACCATTCATGCAACCCACCAAACTCAAATTCCCGGGTCTATTGCAAAGGCCTATGCGCTTCATATTGACTACCACATCAGCCGCAACAATACGTTTACCGTGGAAAATGTGAATTTTATCAATGACAGTTACCAAACTCTTGGTATCGGTTTGCGGAATGATTTCACGTTGACGTTTAAGAATTGTTCTTTCGTTTGCAGTGCGGATTACAATGCTTTCTACTGCCACGATGATCCCGGCGGCGCGGCGGCGCCCAATCAACGGTTGGTTGTGGAGAATTGTTATTTTGAAAATAACGGTGGGAAACCTACGATCATGATGCAAAGCCAGGAACAGGAAGGCAGCGACATTACCTGCTTGTGGACGGGAAATGAAGTGGTCAACAAGGGCTCCGACAAGTTGGTGGACCGTCAATTCTGGAATCCGAAGGTTTCGGAGAACGAGGGTTGGCTGGGGATGACTTTCTGGAAGAATTCGGAAAAATCCAAGGACAATACCGCGGAGGCATTAAACGGATAAGCAGGTGTATGTTTCACTTGCATTTTACCGGTCTTGCGGGTATAATAATAACAGAACCTGACCTTTAAGAGTGCTGCCGGGTCTTACGCAATGAAATTTTGTGAACCCCGTCAGGTCCGGAAGGAAGCAGCGGTAAGCGAACCCTTTCGTGTGCCGTAAATCCTCCCGGTGGCACTCTTAAGGGCCGGGTTTTTTGTTTGAGATAAATCGGATGAGGGAGGGCATCTTTCATGGCATACATGGCTTTGTACAGAAAATGGCGTCCGCAGACGTTTGAGGACGTGGTGGAGCAGGAATCCGTTGTTCGCATTTTGAAGAATGCGGTGATCAACGGGCGGATTGCCCATGCATACTTATTTTGCGGCACCCGGGGAACGGGTAAGACCACTCTTGCTAAGATTTTTGCACGAGCCATTAACTGCGAGAACCCGAAAGACGGAAATCCGTGTAATGAGTGCGCCGTTTGTAAGGGTATTTTGGACGGCCGGATTTTGGACGTTGCAGAAATCGATGCCGCTTCCAACAACGGTGTGGACAATATCCGTGCCATCATTGACGAAACGGCTTACGCTTCTTCCGTAGCACCCTACCGTGTGTATATCATCGATGAGGTTCACATGCTTTCTGCCGGTGCTTTTAACGCACTTCTCAAGACGTTGGAAGAGCCTTCGGCAAACGTTATTTTTATCTTGGCCACCACGGAACCGCATAAACTTCCCGTGACCATTTTGTCCCGCTGTCAGCGGTACGATTTTAAGCGCATTTCCCAAGAGGGTATTATTTCCCGCTTGAAGACTATTTGCGACAGTTCTTCCGTTTCCTATGCACCGGAGGCTTTGGCCTCCTCGCGCAGAAGGCGGACGGCGCTATGCGTGACGCCATCAGTTTGCTGGATCAAACCATCGCGTCCTGTGCCGACTCCATCACATTGGAGGGCGCTCGCAGCGCTACCGGATCTTTAGATAAAGATACTTTGGAGAGCTTCGCAAGAGCTTTGTTGGAATCGAATGGACAGGAAGTCTTGAAGCTGACACACCGTTTGTTTACAGACGGACGGGATCCTTCCAACTTTATTGGAGAACTAATGAACGTGTTCCGCAATATGTTGGTGATGCTGACGGTAAGTAATCCGGGGGATTTTCTTTACGAAGACGAAGCGGGTATGGCGCGTTTGAAAGAACTTTGCAGCCTTACGAACGCAGGGGAGATTTCGCTGTTTATTCAGGCGTTGTCCCGCTTGGATAATTCCATTAAATGGGCGGTGCAACGGAAGATTGTTTTTGAGTCCGGTATGCTGCGCCTGTGCGATCGCAAATGGCGGGAAGAGGACGGTGATTTCACCCAACGTTTGACCGCTTTAGAAGAACGTATTTCGGATTTAGTGGCAAAAGGCCTTCGTGTTTCTATGAAGTCTGCGCCTGCTGCGGCCGCAGTGCCCTCCGCACCGGCTACACCGGTGGTACCCTCTGCACCTGTGCATACTACACCGGAAGTACCTGCAGCAGAAGCACCTGCGCAGGAAACACCGGCGCCTGTGGATTTTGCCCCGATCCCGGACGCAGCGCCTGAAATACTTACACCTGCACCGACTCAGCCGGAAATGATACCCGTTGAAGCGTCTTCTCATAACAATGCTGTTATGGGACAGGATGTGGATCCTACGGATTGGAAAGATTTCTTGGACAATGTCAGTACGCAAGGAAAAGCTTCTTTGGCATCTTTGTTTAGGACCGGCAGCCGTGGCGTGTTGCTTTCTCCTAACCAAATGGTGGCTGTATTCCATTCTAAGATGATGAAAGAAATGGCAGGAAAGCAGAGCGCAGACGGGCTTCTGGACCGTTGTGCCGCCCGTGCTTTTGGACGTCCTATGGGCGTGTCTCTGGCAACGAAAGACGAACTTCCGGATTTGGTGGATACCTACAAAGAAGGAGCCGCCGCAAACCAGACTACCGGGGGGACGGCAAATGTGCCTGATACTGCGGCGGAAGATGATTTTGAAGCATCGCTTCGTAAATTACAGGAACTTTCTCAAATGCAAGGATTTGAGTTTACCCAAACGGAGTCGTAACGCTACGTTAACGCTCCCGTTGGAATTTCAAGATTGCGCCGGTATCGGCGTGAATCTCATATTCGTATTCATAAGAACCGGAGCGGAACGTCACTTCATATACGGCTGCTCCGTTTTCTGTATCCAATTCGATTTCCACTTGGCGAAGATTTTGTTCTTGTACGCCTGCGTGGGCGAATGCAATTTCTTTGGCGTCATCCCGGGACAAGGTGGCTTGCACCCTTTCTTTCTCCCTTTCTAAGATAGCACCGGTTTCGGCGTGAATTTCGTATTCGTACGTGAAATTGCCTACTTTAAAGGAGATATCATAGTGGGGGAACAGATCGTCTCGATCCAACTCGTATTCAATCTTGTAAGCATTCTCCCGGGTTACTCCGGCGTGGGTAAGGGCCGTGCGAAGCGCTTTGTCTAACGTGACTGCAGAGGTGGCAGGTGTTTCCACTTGACGGGCTGAACGGCTATACGCACCGGCGTTTTCGGAGAGTGCTCCTACGGCATTGTTTTCTTTTCTCTCGCATCCTGCTAATAATACAAGTGCTGCTGCGAGTAGGGGAATCCAAAGTTTTTTCATACGCATATCCCTCCTTTTGATATTTTACCGAAATGCAAAAAGGAGGCCGATTGCCCGACCTCCTCTGCCTTAAATCTGTTTTATGAAATTAGTTAAAGTATCTCTTGAGAAGTCCCTCAAATGCCTTGCCGTGTCTGGCTTCATCCTTTGCCATTTCATGCACGGTATCGTGGATTGCATCTAAGTTGAGCTTCTTTGCAAGTTTTGCAAGCTCCATCTTACCTTCTGTAGCACCGCACTCTGCAGCCACTCTCATCTCCAAATTCTTCTTGGTGCTGTCGGTTACAACTTCACCTAAAAGCTCTGCAAATTTCGCTGCATGCTCTGCCTCTTCGTAAGCGGCTTTCTCCCAGTAAAGGCCGATTTCCGGATAACCTTCTCTGTGGGCAACCCGTGCCATTGCTAAGTACATACCAACTTCTGTGCATTCGCCTTCAAAGTTCATGCGAAGACCTTTGATCACTTCTTCATCTACGCCTTTGGCAATGCCAACTCTGTGCTCGTCTGCCCAAACCATGGCGCTGCTTTCTTCTTTCTCAATAAACTTGGAAGCGGGAGCTTTGCAAGTGGGGCAAGCCGCCGGAGCCTCGGGACCTTCGTGAACATAACCGCAAATTGTACATACAAACTTTTTCATATTCTAATACCTCCATAATTTCTTAATTTCGTAGGTGATTTATTTACCTACCATTGTGGTAAGTATATCAAGAAGACGTTGGAATGTCAACAGTTTTTTTGAAAAAATTTCAAAAAGGGGAGGACGGGTACGTAGGGGGTAAAATGCCGGGTTTGTACCCGACTTTTTTGCGTTTTCCGGGTACATAAGGCCAAAAATGTGTACGATGTACCCAAAATAAGGTTTTTAGGCTGCTTCCGGGCCACCTTCTCGGGTACATTGCCCCGGAAAAAGAGGATTTGTACCCGGGGCCAAAATTTGGTATACTATATTCATCCATTTGAAAGGAGCGGAGCATTTTGGAAGACCTGCTGGCGAGAAAAAATAAAAAAATCCACACGGGTATCCTTCTTGCCCTGTGTTTTCTTGTGCCGGCTTTGGTGATGCTTCTGTCTATGGCCGCATTTCAAATGGCGCCTTTTGGCGATCGGTCCACGTTGATTATGGATATGTCCGGCCAATACGTGGAATTTTTCTGTGGGCTTAAACAAATTCTCCGGGACGGCAATTTGAGCAGCCTGTTCTTTTCCTGGGGGAAGACCATGGGCGGCAACACGGTAGGTGTATTTGCTTACTACGTTTCCAGTCCCTTGTCCTTGCTCACCTTGTTTGTGCCCAACAGCGCCATGCCGGTGGGCCTTTTGTTTCTCTCTATATTAAAAATCGGTTTGTGCGGCCTTACCATGGGCATTTTCCTCTATAATATGGGCTATAGCAAGAAACTGACAACGGTGATTTTTGCTACGGCGTACGGGCTTATGTCTTATAACATTGTATACGCCATGTGCCCGATGTGGATCGACGGCGTAATTTGGCTGCCTATTGTACTTTTAGGTGTGGAGCGCCTGCTTGAGCGAAACCGTATGGCACTCCTCACCGTAAGTTTATTTGCAATTTTTATTTCCAATTATTACGTCGCCTATATGGTAGGCGCTTTTACCGCAATTTGGTTTCTCTATCGGGTGGGTGCTCACTATTGGGGATCCATTTCCGGTAAAATGCTCCTGAAACGCATCGGCAAATTTGTTCTCAGTGTCCTCATTGGCGCGGGTTTGGGTGCATGGCTGTTGCTACCTACGCTAATGTCTTTAATGCAAGGAAAGATTGGAAGTAGCGGTATGCAGGCCTCCGGCGTGTGGAATTTTACGGGGCAAGCCCTGTGGGATAAATTCTTTGTAGGTGGCTATGACTCCATTACCAACGCAGGCAGTCCCTTTGTGTATTGCGGTCTTTTGTTGGTGTTGCTTTGTATTGCTTATTTTACCATTTCCAAGATTTCTGCCCGCGAACGTTATTTCTCCGCTTGCGTACTGATCTTCTTACTGTTGAGTTTGGCGTCTGTGAAATTGGATTTGGCTTGGCACATTTTCCAGTATCCCAACTGGTTCCCGTATCGCTACGGCTTTGTGGTAACGTTCTTTGTGATTTATTTGGCGGCCCGATGTTTCCAACATATAGAAGATCTAAACAAGGGTATGGTAGTAGTCGGTTTGATTTTGCTGATTGCCAGCGCCTCGCCTTTGGTGGGCTATTGCTACTTATTGGTTTTTGTAATCTACAAACTGTTCCGAAGTCGGTGGGGACAATTGCCCAGAACGGCCATAGGCTTGTTCTGTGTGCTGCTGATCTTCCTGAATGGTTACGATCTGTACCACAATACCGGCACTTTGCTGCAGGGGGAGGACAAAGAATTCCATTTTGAATCCTACGACGCGTATCGGGATTATAAAACCAAGGTGGAAGGGGTTTTGGAAATCATTGAAGACGACCGGAACGCCGGCAATGCTTACGTTGCTGTGGCGCCCCATTTTACCCGCACCATCAATGATCCCTACGGATTTGGTTATCGGTCTATTTCCCATTACAGCTCTGCCTACAACCGAACCGCCAATGAATTTTATAAATCCTTGGGATACGCCCAAAGCTGGTTCTGGAGTTTGCACTTTGGCGGCACCGCCATTTCAGATAGCCTTTTCGGCGTGGGCTATACCCTGAATGATCCCAATGCCCGTACTTCTTCCGGGGATTTTCGGTTGGAAGTGGGCACCACGGTGCCGGACAATCAGTATGAAGCCATCGGCACGTATGAAGGGATCACTGCGTATCGAAATCCCTACGTCATTTCAGCGCCTTTTACCGTTTCCAAAGAACTGCTGAACACGAAGATAGAAGGGGATTATTTTACCGCCCAGAATGCCTTGCTAAGCGGTATGCTGGGAACTCAGGCAAATTGTTTGGAATTGCTGGATAAATCCGGGATTCAGGTGGAAGGGGACACGATTCACATTACGGCGCCTAAAGACGGCGTGCTGTACGTGTATTTTAGTCGGGATACGGGGCGTACCATGACGGTGAACGGACAGTATGCCGTGGATTTGTTCCGGAATGAAACCGACTGTATTCAATCCCTTGGCTTCTACAAAGCAGGGGAGGTGGCTACGGTGCAGGTATACGGTGCTCGGTCTTTGGTGGACAATTACTGGACGCGATTTGCCTTGTTGGATACGGCGCGATTTGAGGCGGCTGCGGATGTCCTTCGCGCCGGTGCTATGCAGAATTTTAAGGCGGAAAACGGCGCACTTTCCGGCACAGTTTCCTGCAAAGAAGACACCTTGCTGTTTACCTCCATTCCTTATGATGAAGGCTGGCGGGTGTGGGTGGACGGTAAAAGGGTGGAAACCACGGCTTTCTCAGACGCCCTTCTTTGCGTGGAACTTCCTGCCGGTGCCCATTTTGTGGAAATGGAGTACGTGGCCCAAGGGGCGGACGTGGGCCTGGGAGTGTCGGTGTTCACAGGCTGTTGTTTGCTGCTGGTGCCGGGGGTAAAATGGCTGAAGAGAAAATCAATCTTTTCTAAAAAATCCTATTGACAGTCCCGGTTCAATTTGTTATAATTGCCGTCGTTATGGTGGCTGTAGCTCAGTTGGTTAGAGTACCAGGTTGTGGCCCTGGGGGTCATGGGTTCAAATCCCATTAGTCACCCCATAATAAAGAAAAAGTCGTCCTTGTGGGCGACTTTTTTTAACTTAAATATCAATAAATGAATTAAATTGCGACATAATATGATATATAATATAGCCACGATGATGTAGGCTTTTATGCGAAGGTATGGATATTGCGTATTATGAAAGAACCATCGGGAAGTTATATGAATCTTGTAATTGCAGAATGAGAGACTGCCTCTAATTCATTCAATCCCGGCTTCTTTCAAAATCATCTTGGCAATGGTTTCGGTACCGTCGCTATTTTCAGCGTTCTCCATAGCCGCACGCATGGCGTGGGAATCTTCCCGAACTTGATGAATGGACGCCAAAAGCGTTTCTTCCGTCACATCTTCTTCGTTTAGCACACGGGCAAAACCCCGGGCTTCAAAAGACTGTGCATTTAAGATCTGATCCCCACGGCTGGCCGACAAGGGTAGGGGAATCAACAACATCGGCTTCTTCAAAGCCAAAAATTCGTGAATCGCATTGGACCCGGCTCGGGAAATAATCAACTCCGATAAAGCTAAGTAATCCGGCAATTCCTCAGATACAAATTCAAACTGGCGGTAGGAAGAAGTGTCGAGACCGACTTCCATTTTACCCTTGCCGCACAAATGAATGATATTAAACTGAGCCGTCAAAGCCTCTAAATTACCGCGAATGGCTTTGTTCACGGCAACGGAACCTGCGCTGCCGCCCATCACCAGCAGCACCGGCTTTAAATCAAAACCAAGGGCCGCCCGAGCGCGGTCTGCGTTTCCGCTGAATAACTCTTTTCGAATGGGGGTACCGGTAAAAATGCCTTTGTCCTTAGGTAAATTCTTCAGGGTATCGGGAAAAGTCACGCAAATCTTATCCGCATACCGGGCGGACAATTTGTTGGCAAGCCCGGGAGTAATATCCGACTCGTGGGAGAGAACGGGCACTTTGCATTTTTCCGCTGCATATACAACAGGTACGGCTACGAAGCCGCCTTTAGAGAACACCGCATCGGGCTTTAGCATCTTCATCAGCCGTTTAGCATCCCCACATCCGGCGATTACCCGGAAAGGATCTGTAAAATTCTTCAAGGAAAAATACCGGCGCAATTTACCTGTGCGGATGGTATGAAAGGTTACTTCCGGATATTTGGAAATAATATCTTTCTCAATGCCATCGTTGGATCCGATATAATGAAACTCCGTATCCGGACAGAGTTCCCGAATGCGGTTCATCAGTGCAATATTGGGGGTTACGTGCCCGGCTGTGCCGCCGCCGGTAAAAACAATTTTCGCCATATCTTTTCTCCTTTATCCTTTATATATGTCTTATTCGACCCGATTATGCCGCGTGCCGCGGAGGAAAGCCTGTACATTCTCCGCTACAATGCCGATTAAACGGCTGCGGGCCTCCGTTGCCGCCCAGGCAATATGGGGTGTGATGATGCAGTTCTTGGCAGCGAGCAAAGGATTGTCTGCTTTGGGCGGCTCGGTAGAAAGCACGTCTACGCCGCAGCCTGCTAAATATCCTTCGTTTAAAGCGCGTGCAACTGCCGCTTCATCTAGCAATCCCCCTCGGGCCGTGTTGATCAAAAATGCCCCGGGTTTCATCTTGGATAACATTTCTTGGTTTATAAGTTGGGCGTTGTCTGCGGTCAGCGGGCAATGCAAAGAAACAACGTCCGCCTGCGCCAGCAATTCGTCCAAAGATACCGCTTTCGCACCTTCCGGAAGGGCTTTCGGTGTGCGGGTATATACCAGTACGTTCATCCGGAATGCTCGGGCGATTTCGCAAACACGGCTGCCGATGGCGCCGTAGCCTACGATTCCTAAAGTCTTTCCTGCAAGTTCAATTAAAGGCGTCTCCCAGAAACAGAAATCTTTGGAAGATGTCCAAGCACCATTGCGTACTCGATTACTGTGATGTCCTACGTGAAGCGCCAGTTCCAGCATCAATCCAAAAGTCAATTGTGCCACGTCCTCCGTGCTGTATCCGGGCACGTTAGTAACGGCAATGCCCCGGGCTTTGCAGGCTTTCAAATCTACCGCATTGGTGCCGGTGGAAAGAAGACCTACATAGCGTAGATTCGGCAGTTGTGCCAAGATTTCTTCTGTCAACACCGTCTTGTTGGTGATAAGGATTTCCGCATCTTTCGCCCGATTGAGAATCTCAGCAGGCGGTGTGCGGTCATATACGGTTACGTGGCCAATCTCTTCTAAAGGTGCCCAGGAAAGGTCGCCTGGATTAGTGGTATAACCGTCTAAAATTACAATGTCTTTGGGTACGTCGAAGGTGTACTTTGTGGTATATACCGCCATATCGTCTGCCCGTAAAATAGGCGAGGGCCACGCCGGTTGATTGGGGGAGTCGGGGAAAAACTGGGTTTCCAAACAAAGACCGCCACGACGGTTGTACGTAGCACCATTCTTACCCGCCATTCCGTCTGCCATAAAGTTACCCGTATAGAACTGTACACCGGGCATGGTGGTGTAGGTCCGCATGCGAATGCCGGTAATGGGGCTGTAAACAGAGGCAGCATAGTTGCAATCTTCCTGCACGCTATTTGATAGTACGTAGTTATGGTCGTACCCGCCGCCTGCAATCAGGTCCGGGTCGGTACCGTCTTGGGCAAGTCCGTCGCCTAAACAAGACAGTTTGTTGATATCCATGGCACCGCGGAACGGTTCTAACATATCCAATCCCATACAGTCGCTGTCCACCGGGCTGAATGCTTTAGCGTTGATGCGCACATGGTGGGCACCTAAATTGCCTTCGCCGTGGCCGTGCAGGTTAAAATAGGCGTGGTTGGTGGGGTTATATAAAGTGTCTTTGTCGGAGGTGGCTTTGTATTCAATGGTCAGCGTATTGGTGTCGTCGAAGGTATAACGCACAAAAGTGGTTAAGTTACCGGGGTAATTCTCCTCACCGTCGGGGGAGAAATACTTGAGGGTTACGGAGTTCTCGTCGGTGATCGCCACGTCCCAAAGCTGCTTATGAAAACCTTTGGGGCCGCCGTGAAGGTGGTTGGGGCCGTTGTTGATGGCAAGCTGAATGGATTCTCCGTTCAGGGTAAAATGCCCTTTTCTGATTCTATTGGCATAGCGGCCGATGGTGGCACCGAAGTTGCCGGAATAGGTTTGATAGCCTTTCACACTGTCGAATCCCAACGTGACGTCCGTTAATTTGCCTGCTCGATCCGGTACGCAAATGGCGCGGATAATGCCTGCGTAGTTGATGATCTCCACGTAGGCGCCTTGCGTATTTGTAATGCGGAAACAGGTGACTTCCCGCCCGTCTTCCATGGTATCAAATAAGGTTTTGGTCAGCATATTCTGTTGAACGCTCCTTCGCCTGAAAATTCTGTGAAATATTATACCACCCGTGGTTCCGGATGTAAATGCAAAAGCGTGCCTATTGACATCTGTTTTATTTAGTTGTATGATGACCACGTTAACAGAGCAGGTATTTGCGCGTTAAGTATCTCGGGATGGGAGTATAGCCCGGGAGCGAAGAGGTTTTGAAACCTCGCGGTGCAATGCTTCATCCGCTGCCTTTTAAGTACAACGGTGAGATGCTCTCTTTCATGTTTAACCAGAACGAAAGGGGCTTTTTTTATGCACGATACGAAGAACGATAAGAACAATTACACACTCATGCTGGTATTCCTGGCAATGATGATGGCACTCACAATCATTTTAACCCGTTTTGTCAGTATTCCCATTGGAAACACGTTTCGAATTGGTTTGGGCAGGCTTCCTGTCTTTGCTTCTTCTATGTGGTTTGGGCCGATTTCGGGTCTGATCGTTGCCACCGGTGCCGATATTATTGGAGCAGTGCTTACCACCGGGTGGAATCCTGTATTGACGATTCCGGCGGCACTCGCCGGTTTGCTTCCCGGCCTTTTGGCGAAGATCTTCCGCTTGCGGAAACGGGAACACAATCGAAGCGCTTGGATTTGTATTCGGACGATCCTTTGTGTGGCAATTTCCCACGTGGCCACCTCCGGCATTTTAATGTCGTTCTTCTTAAACTATTTTTACCCGTCATCGCTGCTCCTGCTTTTGGGGATGCGTACGCTGATTGCCCTAGGAGAGGGCGTTGTGCAAGGTATCTTATTGTATTTAATCGAAACGAGGGTTCACCATGAAGATTGAAGATTGCATGGCCTATATCCATAAAACCGTTTGGCTGGGCAGCAAACCCGGCCTTTCTCGTACCCGGGAGCTTCTGACCCGTATGGGAAACCCGGAGAAGAAACTGAAATTTATCCATGTGGTGGGCACCAACGGCAAAGGTTCTTCCTGCGCGATGTTGTCTTTGATTTTAAGCCGCAGCGGCTACCGGGTGGGCACTTTTGTTTCTCCTTATATCGTCCATTTTAATGAGCGGATTCAGATCAATGGAGAGCCGATTTCCGATGCGGATTTATGCGATGTGGTAGAGTTTGTGCAGCCTCATGCGGAGGCTATGGAAGACAGTCCTACGGAATTTGAACTGATTACGGCGGTGGGTTTTGAATATTTTACCCGCAAAGGTTGCGATATCGTAGTTTTGGAAGCCGGTATGGGCGGCGCGCTGGACTCCACCAACGTGATTGAAACGCCATTGGTATCCTTGTTTACGGCAATCGGCATGGATCACAAAGATCAGCTGGGTGCCACCGTGGAAGAAATTGCCAAGACGAAGGCGGGGATTTTGAAGCCAGGCACGTATGCGGTGTTTAACGGGGACGAAGCTGCAGCTTTGCCGGTGATTACGGATGCGTGTGAGACGCTGCACATTCCGCTGACGGTGCCGGATCGAAACGTGGTGCGGATTGTGGACAGTGATCTTACGGGAAGTACGTTTGATTATAAAGGGCGAATCGGCCTTCGGGTGGGTCTTTCCGGAGTGCACCAAGTGCAAAATGCCATTGCGGTGATTGAAGTGGTAGAAGCACTCAGGGCGCAGGGCTGGGCGGTCTCGGAGGAGGCTTTGCGAAGCGGTCTTTCCCAGGTTCGCTGGCCCGCTCGCTTTGAAGTGCTTCGCCGGAAACCTATGGTGATTTTTGACGGCGCCCACAATCTAAACGGCGTTCGTCGCCTTCGGGAAAATGTTGAGCGATATTTTCCCGGGAAGAAGTTGGTGATGCTCATGGGCGTCATGGGGGACAAGGATTACAATCCTATGCTGGACCTGATGATGCCTTTATGTAAGCGGCTTTACACCGTGACGCCCAACAATCCTCGGGCTTTGCCGGCTTCGAAACTGGCAGAATTGGGTGCGGCTCGCGGTGTGCCTGCCAAGGCGATTTCCTTGACAGAGGAAGACGTGCAGGGTGTGTTGGGTAAAATGGATGAAGATGAAGTCCTTTTGATGATGGGCTCTTTGTATATGTATGGGGATTTGGTAAAACTTATTTGAATGTTTGTGCTTTGTACCGGCCACGCGATACCGCGTGGCTATTTTTTATTTGAAAAATAGCCAAATTGCATCGATTTCTGCGGATAAAAAGGGTGGAAATGGCTCTTTTTACGAGAACCTTTAAGAATATAGCCTGCAGGTACGGGAAATGCAGGCTTGATTTACAGAAAAATTTCAAAAATAGCCATTGACCTTCTATATAAAATTTGCTCGTATTGTTTCACTCCTATAATTATGTTACAATAAACAACAGAAGGGAGGCTGGACTTCCGTGAAATTGATCTGTTTGCTTTTATTAGGAGTCATCTTGACAATCTGTGCAATTCGCTATGGCAGGTGGTGTTTTGCACGGCTGCATGTATATGTGTGTCTGCGAAAGCTTGTTCGAAAAGCAAATTTGAAGTTCACTTCTCACGGGGCCCTTTGGCTGTTTGCCGGAAATGGAGACGGTAAGATTTCTTTTACGATAGAAACGCCGGACACCGTCTATTATATTCACTTATGTGGCAGCCTTCGTATTCGGTGCTCTTATATTTTTAAGGATGAGACTCGTTGGGTTGTGCGACAATATGCCCTGTTTGGTCGGGGACAAGATTACACAGAACGGGAAATCTCCGTTCAAAAAATTCAGCTTCCCGGCGATATCGTAACGATTGCACGGGAGCAAACCGTTTATTTATTTGCACCAACTCCACTAGGATGCGGTTTGATGATGCCAAACGGTGTCAGCGTTCCTATTGGCCCGGGGCAAGACGTACCGGGCGGCATTTTACATAACGTTGACAGTTTTTGCACGTCTGTGAAAGGAGGCATTGAACAATGAATCTTTCTTTATTTACCAACACGTTTGGGATGGTTCATGAATCGATTCCTCAATTTATTCGTTTGGAGCAAATGCTTGCTTCTTTTATGAAGGACGAAGCAGACGTACGGTGGATGAAGCAAGTTCTGTGTACCCGTGTTTCCAAAGAAACATGCACAGAAAGGCAACAATTATTTTCGGATTTACGCAAAGAAAACGTGAGGAAACACTTCAAAGAAATTTATCGCTATGTCTGTGATTATCTGCGCAGTATGGAACGGTATGCACATTTTGAAGGAGATTTCTACGCACCTTTATTCTTTCTTGAGGCACTTTCAGCCTATTTTCAGCTGATTGAACAAATTGCAAATACCCCAAAAGACATGTATAAATCTTCTTTGATGCAAGATCTTGTAAATACATGCCACGCACAGATTTTTCTGGCCGAATATCAACAAGTGCGGCAGGCTTGGAAACAACTTCAGTTGGCAGAAACGTGCCAAACCGGCGTGCAAATTGATTTCAAGAAACGGGACCGCATATTTCCGGCATCTTCTTTTGTAACAGGCGTCACCCAATCGTCTGCGTCCATACTGGAAGATTTTGCCAATATTTTGGATATTCCCACCACAGTTCGCCCTGGTTTCACACGGCTTCCCGGGGAAGTTTACCGACAACTGTTTGTACAGTCAGAATCTTATTTCGGTCAAGTCCAAGCATTCTACGAGCGATATAAAACGCTGAATTTACGGACGGTACACGTAGACCAACAAAGCTTTCGTTTTTTCATCAGTATGGATATGATTTTTACAAGAATGGAAGACAGAGGTCTGCCGCTTTGTTTGCCCGGTGTATCCAATGAAAGAGATTTTTACTTAGAGGATATTTATGATTTATCTTTGCTTTCTCAAAATAACGCAGAAATTGTTTTAAATTCTTTTCACTATCATAATCCGCAAAATGTGTTCATCGTGTCCGGTGCGAACGGCGGGGGAAAGACGTGCTTCTTGCGTGCCGTTTG
Source organism: Clostridia bacterium (assembly GCA_017935905.1). GTDB lineage: Bacteria > Bacillota > Clostridia > UBA1212 > UBA1255 > RGIG9099. The sequence goes on from JAGBGO010000079.1 coordinate 18,269, forward strand.
TTGGTGTGTCTTCTTAGCTTCTTGCGGTTGCTATATCCCGGCCCGCAGGGGCGTTGTTCCTTCTGAATTAACATTGTATGCATTTGTGGGCATGCAGGAAAGCAGTCAAAGCGGAATTTACGTACAAGAGCAAAAGTTTATTGAAGAAATTCTAAAGGAAACGAACGCGCGAACCATGTTGTTTTTAAATGAAATTATGATTGGAACGGGAACGCTGAAAGCCAGTCGTGAACTTGGGCATATTACAGAGACCACTATCCGCCAATCGGCGTGGCTGTTTTGTGCGACGCATAACTATGCGTACGTAGATTGGGCAGCACATACGTATCCGGAAATCACCATGCTTCAACCTGTTCTGCAAGGAGAACGTCATGAACGAACTTATCGAATTCAGCAAATAACACGAGAGAATCGTTCTTATTCTCGGGATATTTTACAAAAGTACGGTCTGCGTCCGGAAGATTTGGAGGTGAAATGCCTGTGATTCATTTACTTTATACAACCGATACACCTCGCACCGGCCAAGTTGTGGGCGAAGAGCATCTTAAATTGGACGAATTCTTAAAGAACGCTTTTTGTGATGATGCTACGTGTAAATATGTGTCGGAAACGTTATGTTCACCCCTTCTTGCCAAAGAGGACATCCTATATCGTCAAGAAATCGTGCGCGTTATCACCGCGAATCCTGAATTCTTTCAGTCCCTTCTGACGGTGTTGGGTAAAATGGACGTTGTCTATACAGACTGGCAGAATGTTAAGAAAGACTATGCGATGCTCACCCGAACCTCCCGAGAACTGGGTTACACACAGTGGACTTATTTAAAAGAAAATATTCGGTATTTGCTGAAAATTAAACAAGGCATTGCGCAGTTCTATGATTTATTGACTGCTCTTTCTGAAACTTCGCAAAAGGCGTTTTCTCCTTTTTTGAATTTTCTTCAGCAATCTCTTGATCTTTTGAATCAATACGATGCTTTGATTACATGCCTTTCCCGCGCTTCTTATGAACATGCGGATTTGTCGATTTGTATTGAAATTAATTCCATGGCGGAAATTTTTGTGCTGATGCTGGATGTAGGGGGACGGAAAAGTTCCGGAAAAATTCTTTCGGACGGTCCTATCAATCTGTTGTTTGATGAAGCCATTCGGTACACCAATCAAGTGGTTACGCTTATCAACGGTGGCTTCTTTGAGTTTTTTCATCAAAACGCATCGGAAATGCTTTTCTATCGCTTTGCGGTTCGGTATATACAACTTTTAAACGATGCACAAGTGCGTTGGACGTTTCCGTCTATAGCAGATGATGCTGTAATGCAGGTACGATCGTTGCTGGATCCTTTTTTGGTTGTACAGGGAAGGACGAAAAATATTGTACCTCGTGATATTTGTATGGAAACGGACCAATCGGCGATTCTTACGGGGGATAATAATACCGGTAAGACTTTCTATTTACGAAGTCTTGCGTACGTTTTGCTTTTCACCCAAGCCGGTCTTCCTATTCCTGCAGAAAGGGCACACGTGGGGATTCGAAAGAATTTTTATATTTTATTTGCAAGTCGCGAATGCATGAAACAAAGTCAGCCGGATATCGGTTTGTTTGAAATGGATGCAATGCAGTTAGCACCCATTGTGCATAAAGTTCAGGGGGGAGATTTTGTACTACTTAATGAAATCTTTCAATCTACGTTCTATGATGAGGCGGCAGAGGCGCTTTGCCCGATCTTAACGTACTTAGGGCACAAGTCCGTACAGTTTTTGCTGGTTACCCATATTGAAAGTTTATTGTCTTACGATATGGGCCCAAACGTTCTGCATTTGCAGGCAGGAGAAGATTTTGTTATTCGGAAGCGATAATCAGCTGCGTGGCTATTTTTTATTGCTTTTTCCTTTCAAATAGAGTATGATATTAGGCGGTATGTTTTGCATGCCGCTGATTTTATTTTTAGAAAAGAAAGGAGAATGTTGTATGGTTAAGGTTACACTGAAAGACGGTTCCGTATTGGAATTTGATGCCGGAACCACAGTGTTGCAAGTTGCTGAATCGATTAGTCAGGGACTTGCCAGAGCCGCAGTGGCTGCGGAAGTAAACGGGGAGGTGGTAAGCCTCACAACGACACTGGATACCGATTGCAGTTTGAATATCCTGACCTTTGACGCAGATGCGGGAAAGAAGGTGTACCGTCATACTACATCTCATATTATGGCGCAAGCCGTTAAACGTCTGTTCCCGGATGCGAAACTCGCCATTGGTCCTGCCATTGATAACGGGTTCTACTATGAATTCGATATGGAAGGCACTTTTACCCAAGACAGTTTGACCAAAATTGAACAGGAAATGAAGAAGATTGTGGAGGAGAAACTGCCCGTAGAGCGTTTTGAACTTCCCAGAGCAGAAGCCATCCGTTTTATGGAGGAGAAAGGCGAGCCTTACAAAGTAGAGCTGATTCAGGATCTTCCGGAAGATGCCACACTGTCATTTTACCGTCAAGGCGAATTTGTGGACCTTTGCGCAGGCCCCCATCTTCCCAACACCGGTAAAGTAAAGGCATTCAAGCTCACCCAGGTTGCCGGTGCGTACTGGAGAGGTTCTGAGAAGAACAAGATGCTCCAGAGAATTTACGGCACGGCTTTCTCGGACAAGAAGGAACTCAATGCGTACTTGCTCCAGCAAGAAGAAGCTAAGAAGAGAGACCACAATAAACTGGGCCGTGAATTGGAACTTTTCACCACTTCTGATTTGATCGGACAGGGACTTCCGATTTTACTGCCTAAAGGCGCTAAGATGATTCAAATTTTGCAACGTTTTGTAGAGGATGAGGAAGCCAAGAGAGGCTGGCAGCTTACCAAGACGCCGTATATGGCCAAGTCTGACCTTTACAAGGTATCCGGTCACTGGGATCACTACCAAGACGGTATGTTTGTAATGGGCGAAGAAGGGAAGGACGACGAAGTATTTGCCCTTCGTCCCATGACCTGCCCCTTCCAGTACCAAGCGTACCTCAATAGAGGCCGTTCTTACAGAGATTTGCCCCTGCGGTACAACGAGACTTCTACTTTGTTCAGAAACGAGTCTTCCGGCGAGATGCACGGTTTGATTCGAGTGCGTCAGTTCACCATTTCCGAAGGTCACTTGATGTGCCTTCCGGAGCAATTGGAAGATGAATTCCGTTCTTGCCTGGAGTTGGCAATCTATATGTTAAAGACTTTGGGCTTGTACGAAGACGTATCTTACCGTTTCTCTCAATGGGATCCGGCAGATAAGGAGAAGTACATTGGTACCCAGGAACAGTGGGATGAAGCCCAGGGCATCATGCAGAAGATTCTGGACCACTTGGAAATTCCTGACAAGGTTGGCGTAGGCGAGGCTGCTTTCTACGGACCGAAGCTGGATATTCAGATTAAGAACGTATTCGGTAAAGAAGACACCTTGATTACCATTCAGATTGACCAAATGCTGGCAGAGAAGTTCGGTATGGTATACGTGGATCGTGACGGCACCAAGAAGCATCCGTATATTATTCACCGTACGTCCATCGGTTGCTACGAAAGAACACTGGCACTCTTAATTGAGAAATATGCCGGTGCGTTCCCCGCATGGTTGGCACCCGTTCAAGTGAAGTTGCTGCCCATTATCGACAAGCAGGTAGACTATGCATACGATCTTGCTCACAAGTTAGAAGCTATGGGTATGCGTGTGGAAATTGACAGCCGCAATGAGAAGATTGGCTACAAGATTCGCGAGGCTCAACTGGAGAAAGTTCCGTATATGCTGGTGATCGGCGACCGGGAAATGGAAGAAGGCAAAGTGGCCGTTCGTTCTCGCGGCAAAGGTGACCTTGGCGCAATGCCTTTCGAGGAATTTGCTTCTATGCTCAAAGAAGAAGTGGATAACAAGGTGATTGGGTAAGAACCCCGCCAAACAATAATATAATAGATAAAGGAGTATTACATTATGGGATTTTGGAAAGATTTTAAGACATTCGCCATGCGCGGCAATATCGTAGATATGGCTGTGGGCGTTGTAGTAGGCGGTGCATTCGGGAAGATCGTAACCTCTTTGGTTTCGGATATCGTAATGCCTTTGATTGGTAAAGCAACCAGCGGTATTTCTTTGGTGGATTTGAAGTACGTACTGACGGAAGCCGTTGTGGATCCGGCGGACCCCACGGTCATTCTCACCCCGGAGAATGCCATTCTCTACGGTAAATTTATTCAAACCATTATTGACTTTATTATTATCGCTTTCTGTATTTTCTTGGTTGTTCGTATGATGATGAAGTTTAAGAAGAAAGAGGAAGCTACTCCTCCGGCACCTCCGGCGCCTACCAAAACCGAGCTTTTGTTAGAAGAAATTCGGGATTTGATGAAGAAAGATGCACCTGCTGAAACTACTTCTGAGAAGCAGGAATAACGGCGCTGAGCAAAGCCTCCCGCTCGTTGGGAAGTTTGCCGCTGATTACGTCATCTAATAATTGATCCAAGAGGACTCCGATTCGGGGTCCTTTTTCTATACCTAAAGCCACTAAGTCGCTGCCGTTTACGGCCAGGTCTTTCAGGGAGAAGCATTGTTCTTCCGCTATAATTTGGTCTACCATGGCTTCTACTTCGTCCCACACCGGCAGCCGCTCCAAGGCTACGAAAGGCGCTTGGGCTAAATTGTCTCCCCGGTGGTGCTCAATTAAAAGTTTCACCATAGGTGCCCCGATTTTTCGCAAAAACCGTTTGATTTGCTTGGGGTTTGGTGTCAAGGGGTCGCAGTGTACACCGATCAGGGTCGTGACGGTATGGATGGTTTCGTTATCCAGTCGCAACCGGTGTAAAATGGTATTCGCAGTTTTGGCGGACTGCGTAGCATGGCCGTAGAAATGGCCTTTCACAGAGCCGTCCGGTAAAATGTCCTGGGTATAACACGCCGGTTTCTCAATGTCATGAAGCAGCATGGCCAGGCGAAGTTCCGGGATGTTTTTACAGGAAGCCACGGCTTTGCACGTGTGGCCCCATACGTCGTATACGTGATACCGATTATTTTGGTGAAAACCTACGCAGGGGAGAATCTCCGGAATCCAAATCGCCAAAATATCCGGGTATTGCAGCAGCACCGTCTCTACGTGATCTCCTTGGAGCAGTTTCATCAGCTCTACTTGAATGCGCTCCGGCGCTATTCTGCGAAGCAATGTTGCATTCGCTCGAGCGGCTTGCTCTGTCTTAGGATCTACCGCGAAACCAAGTTGAGCGGCAAAACGAATCAAGCGGAAAATGCGCAGGCCATCTTCTTGAAACCTTTTACCCGGATCGCCTACGCAGCGAAGCACGCCTGCCTTCAAATCCTGCTGACCGCCGAAATAATCCACTACGCCTTGGTCCGGATGCCACGCCATGGCGTTTACGGTGAAATCTCGCCTTGCTAAATCTTCCCGCAAGTTTGAAACAAAAGAAACGTCGTCCGGGTGACGACCGTCTGAATAGGTGCCGTCTTTCCGGAAGGTGGTGACTTCGTAAGATTGGTGGTGCATCCGCACGGTGACGGTGCCGTGTTTGAGACCTGTGGGAATTACCCCGTAGCCGGCATTCTGAAAAAGTCCCATGGTTTCTTCCGGCAGGGCAGAGGTGGTAATATCGTGGTCCTGTGCCGCCAAACCCAAACAAAAATCACGAACAGAACCGCCGACCAGGTATGCTTCGTGGCCGGCGGTGTTTAATATGTTCAGGATTTCTAAAACTTCTTTTGTCATCTTACACGTTAAAACGGAATACGGTGATGTCGCCGTCTTTCATGACGTACTCTTTACCTTCGGAGCGAACGAGACCTTTATCTCGAGCCGCAGCGTAGGTGCCGCAAGCCATTAAGTCATCGTAGGCTACGATTTCGGCACGAATGAAGCCACGCTCAAAGTCGGTGTGAATCTTACCGGCAGCTCCCGGCGCTTTGGTGCCTTTCTGAATGGTCCAAGCCCGCACTTCCTTGGGTCCTGCGGTTAAGAAACTGATCAAGCCCAGCAAGCTGTAGCCGGCGCGAATCAACTGATCTAAACCGGATTCCTGAATGCCCAAAGCCTGCAGGAATTCAAGCTTTTCTTCCTCGGGAAGCTGGGTAATCTGCTCTTCTAACCGGCTGCACACGGTAATGAGCTGTGCGTTTTCTTTCTCGGCTACGGCTTTCAGCTCCTGTACGTAGGGAACGGCCATAGGATCGGCTACGTCGTCTTCGGAAATGTTGGCAACGTAAATCACCGGTTTCATAGTAAGCAAGAACAAGTCTTTGGTAAGCGCCAGTTCATCTTCGGATAAGTCCGCGGAACGGGCAGGAAGTCCTGCTTCTAAGTGCTCTTTTAATTTATTTAACATAACCAGCTCGGCAGCAATTTTCTTGTCGCCGCTCTTGGCCATCTTGCCGGTACGCTCGATTCTCCGTTCCAGCATTTCGATGTCGGCGAAAATTAACTCAAAGTTAATGGTTTCCGCATCGCCTGACGGGGATACGGAGTTCTCGACGCGGATAATGTCGTCGCTGTCGAAGCAACGGACTACGTGGCAAATAGCGTCTACTTCCCGAATGTGGGAGAGGAATTTGTTGCCCAGACCTTCGCCTTTGCTGGCACCCTTTACAAGTCCTGCACTATCCACGAACTCAATGACAGCGGGGGTCACTTTCTCCGGTTTGTACATTTCGGAAAGCACGTCTAAACGCTTGTCCGGAACGGATACAACGCCTACGTTGGGCTCGATGGTACAGAAGGGATAGTTGGCACTTTCTGCGCCTGCATTGGTAATTGCGTTAAAAAGTGTGCTTTTGCCTACGTTGGGAAGGCCTACGATACCTAATTTCATTTATATGAATACTCCTTTGCCTATCTTGGTTTCGGTGTTCATTATAGTATAGCAAGGAAATTTTTTCAACTGTTGCTTGATAGGATATGAAATTATCGGCAAAAATAATTTATAGTTTGTAAAATCACGTTGATATTTTTGCCGATAATGTGGTATAATACAGATAAGAAAATTTTCCGGGAGGTCGTTATGGAATATAGATCTGTCGCCCAAATGGCTGAAAAATGGGGGCTTTCTGAACGAAGTGTGCGGAATTACTGTGCCCACGGCAGAATTAAAGATAGCAAACTTATCGGCAAAATTTGGCACATTCCGGAGAATGCACAAAAGCCGGAGCGTGCAAATAAGAAAAAAGATTCACTTACGTTGCTTCGAATCTTGCGTGAGCAGAAAGCTGCTAAGATGACCGGTGGTATCTATCATAAGGTTCAAATTGACCTAACTTATAACTCTAACCATATTGAGGGCAGCCGCCTTACCCACGATCAGACCCGGTACATCTTTGAGACCAACACCATTGGTTTTGAGAATGAAGCGGTTAATGTAGATGATGTAATTGAAACATCCAATCACTTCCGCTGCATTGATATGGTGATCGATCAGGCTAGTGCTACGCTGTCTGAGAAATTTATCAAGGAACTGCACTTTGTGCTGAAGACCGGCACCAGCGATAGCCGCAAGGATTGGTTCGCAGTAGGGGAGTACAAGAAATTGCCCAATGAGGTGGGCGGTAACGACACTACGCTGCCGGAGGATGTTGCCGATGAGATTCGCAAACTGCTGACGAGTTACAACAATCTATCCTCTAAGACCTTTGAGGACATCGTAGCCTTCCACGTAGCATTTGAGCGCATCCATCCCTTCCAGGATGGAAATGGCCGTGTAGGCCGTCTGATCCTCTTTAAGGAGTGCCTGAAGCATAATCTTGTCCCGTTCATCATCGAGGATAATCTGAAACTGTTCTACTACCGCGGTCTCAAAGAATGGGACAGCGAAAAAAGCTTCCTTATGGACACCTGCCTCACCGCCCAGGACCGCTTTAAGGAGCATTTGGATTACTTTAGAATTGTATATTAGCGTATTCTAAATGAAATGTCGAACGGCGACAGAAAGTTATGTGCTTTCTGTCGCCGTTTTCACCTTACATTAAGCCCATACACACAATTACAATAAGTGCAGTCAAAGTCACCAGTGTGTCAATGGTAATGCCATAGAACATAGGTCTTAGACCGGCCTTCTTAAAGTCCAACAGGCTGGTGTTCAAACCGATAGCGGCCAACGCTGTGACCATCAGGAATTTACTTGCGGTTTTCATTGCCCCGGACAATGTGGCAGGAATCATGCCAACACTATTTAGAAGGGCCATCAGCAGGAAACCGCCAATAAACCAAGGGATGATCTTCACTATATTCACTTTATTACCGCCACCTGTGGCTTGCATTTCCTTTTTTTTCATACGCACACCAATCCAGGCAAACACCAGCACCGTGGGGATGATAGCAATGGTACGGGTCAGCTTGACCATGGTAGCAAAGTCACCTGCTGCTTCCGAGAAAGCATAGCCGGATGCAACAACACTGGCGGTATCGTTTACGGATGTACCTGCCCAGATGCCATAAGCGATATCAGACATTCCCAATGCTTTGCCCATCAAGGGGTACAGCGCAATCATTACCATATCAAAGAGGAAGGTAGAGGACATGGCAAAGGCGATATCTTTGTCGTCAGCATCGATCACCGGTGCGATCGCTGCTACCGCAGAACCGCCGCAGATACCCGTACCTGCAGAGATCAGATTGCTCAGTTTCCAGTTTAGACCGAACAGTTTGCGGATAAAATAACCACCACCGAAGCACACAGCGAAGGTGAAGATCATCACAAGGAAGGTCATCTTGCCGACGGACATAATGGTGCTGACGGAAAGGGATGCGCCCAGCAGAACGATTGCGGCTTTCAGAATCCGCTTGGATGTGAATTTCAGTGCAGGCTTCATCCATACAGGATGGAAAAAGCTGTTGATGATTGTGCCCATAAACAGGGCGATGATGGATGCGCCCAGCAGGCCACCGGGGATCAGTTCTTCCAGAAAGATGGACAGCCCAGCTACTGCAAAGCAAATGGCAACTCCTATAAGGAACAGCAGACGTTCTTTGGTTTTCGGATTCATATTAGTACCCCTTTGAAATTTTTCTTTATTTTACCATAATGGTATGATAAAATGAAGTTATTATATGGAATGGATTGATTCTAAATAATTATCACAGGTGATACATATGAATTCCAAACTGCATACCTTTCTTACACTCTGTCAGACGATGAATTATCGAATGGCGGCAGAGCATCTGCATCTTTCCCAGCCTGCAGTTACAAAGCAGATTCAGGCATTGGAGCAGACGTTGCAAACGAAACTGTTCTGTTACGATGGGCATGTGCTCCATAAGACGGAGGCGTGTCTGCTCTTGGAACGGTATGCGATAACTCAACAGTATCAGTTTGAGGAGCTACAGTTGGCCATTGCTGATAAGAAACGTTTCAACTTACGGATCGGTGCTACCAAAACCATAGGTGACTATGTGCTGATAGATGCCATTAAAGAATACCTCAGCGATCCAAGTCATGAACTTTCCCTGATGGTGGATAACACCATGCACCTACTGCAAATGTTGGACGAGAATCAACTGGATTTCGCAGTGATTGAGGGTGCTTTCAGCAAAACGAAATACGACTCCTATCTGCTGCGCATGGAGCCGTTTGTGGGGATCTGCGCAAAGAATAGTCCCTTGTGTGGCCAGCATATATCCGTTGAAGAACTGCTGAAGCAGACCATCGTTGTCCGGGAAAAGGGCTCCGGTACCCGTCGTATTTTTGAAGAGCGCTTAGCCGCAATGGGGTATGAACTCAGCGACTTATACAGGGAGGTTTCCATCAGCAGTTTCGTGGCAATTAAGGCGTTGGTTGCCGCTGGAATCGGTATCAGTTTCCTCTACAATTCCGTTGTTGCAAAAGAAAATGACATTGGTACATTTACAGTGGATGGAATCACCGAGCCGCACCCGTTTCATGTGGTTTATACGCAAAACACAAGCGCAAGAAATTACGCGGAGCAGTTCTTAAAATTTGGATAAAATTATCACCCCACTTTTGCATTGCTCGAAAGTGGGGTGATGTGCTTGTTAATTTTATCTCGTTAAGTTCGTTTCATAATCTTAACAAAGTGGAACATCTCATCGGGACCCTCGTCGGGATCATGTTCGTCTCCATCCGGCATTTCACGATCCGGAACGAAATACCCACACCAAAACTCGTCAATTTTGAAACCGCATTTATTGACATAGAAGTGGATATTGCGTTTCTCAAAATAGGGTGTACAGGTCTCCCAAACCTCTGTTTCGGGATGTAAAGCCTCAACTGCTTGCCAAGCACCGAAACCGATACCTTTGGTGTGTTCCTCGGGAGAAACGAAAAGGATCTCCAACTCGTTGTGATTGGTTTCTTTGTTGATCTTCAGTATCACACCGCCCACATTTCTACCGTCAACAACGATGCGATAGGTTTCACTGTCAGGAGCATCAATACAGCCCTCTATGGTTTTGCGAGAGATAATTTCTCCGTCAAAATCAAGATGGTCGTCCCGCTTGCCAAATTCCTCGATTGCGCCGTACTTGAATGCCCATTGATTATCAAGTATAAATTGCTCGCGGTCGTCCGCAGTTAACGGGACGAGAATGACTTTTGTGTTTTTCATAATTACCTCCAAAAATAAAGCTCAGTCATTACCTAAGTAATAACCGAGCTCACTCGACATCTTATCTGACAGGCGGCCTGCAAGCGGTGCGCTTACGATCCCCTACACTACGGTGTACTGTCCTCCGATGACCTATTCGTTTTTCAGTATAGCATACCGGCACGTCTTCGTCAATAAATCGTGCTTATTTTAGCTTTGTTGCACTGGATTTTTCTCTGGTTGTTTCACTTTTTCTGTACACCTTTTATACACCTTTTGTACACCTTTTTGGCATTGAGATGCGTGGAGATACATGAAGATACATTTTTTCCCAAATCCCGAAAGCCCTTGTGCCGCAAGGATTTATCGGGGTTTTATGGATTTATAAGGAGTTATGAAATTCGGTCGCTGAGCAACGATACCGAGCTTCATAATCAGGATCTCCTTTGTCTGCTTGCACGAGCAAGTCAATACACCTTATCAGTATATTACACCCTCGTCCGCATTTCAATACCAACCGCCGCATTTGTACCGAATGTTTCCCCGCGAGGAACGTACGACCCTGAACCAACACCGTAGGGGCGGCAGCTGTGCATAAGTTCCGCCGACCAAATTATGGATTGGGGGCGTCACTTAATTGCCCGCCCGCCAAGGTCTGCACAAACCTCACGGGCGACCACTGGTCGCCCCTACAATCCTAATTTGGGTATGTAGGGAACGACCTATGTGTCGTTCCGCCCGCACTTATCCCTTTAGGGAGGCGGACAGAGACGCAAAAAAACACAGCGCCCCCTGCCGTAGGCTACCACGACAGGGGGCTATATCCGATGGTGATATTCAATAATTGTCTTGATAGTAATCTTCGATAGCCGTACCGTTGGCATCGTAGGTTACTCGGCCGAAACCGACACCTAAATACATTGTCTCTTGGCGAGAGGTGAGATTACCCTTGGCGTCGTACTCATAATATATCACCTGAGGAACAACACCAACGGCTGCCATGGAAGCCCAAACCTGCAAAACAGGTTTGCCTGCCGTATTTTTCTCCTCATAAATGATATAGTTCTCAGCTTGATAAGGGTAACTCTCCCCGTCGGGACCATAGGTGTTTCCCACAGAATTGTGGGTATCGCCCTTCATTGTACAGATGACAGATTTTTTGGCACTGTATATCGTGGTGACGACTTCATTGGAAGTCGGGCACTCGTGTTCCGCCTGATACACCAGTTTGCCGGCCGCATTGTATTTGTATTCCTTGCCCGATACAAAGAAGCCGTTGGCGTTTAGCACCTCTTCTCGCTTGTCAACCACGGTTCCTGCAGTGTTATAATACCAATCCGTATTCGTGATGGTTCCTTTAGCATCCGTTTTTCTCTCAGTCTTTTTGGTAAGCCGTCCGTTTTCATAGGTGGACGTATAGTAATACTCATACCCATCCTTGGTGAACTCTTCCCACTTGTAAAGCATTTTTCCGTTGGTATCATAGCCTATGTCTGTTGACGATACTTGCACCTCGTGAGCTTCGGAGGTATACAGAATTTCCATATAACTTATCAGACGGGCGTTGCTATCGTATTCATAGCGATAATACATTTTCCCATCGTACCAGCCGTGAGACACCGTCTCATAACTGATGGTACCGTCGGGGTAAGTTACGCCGTGGCAACTGACAAACTGCTTGCCTTTTTCCTTCGCCAACACATCCGCATACTTGCCGCTCGCAAACGGGCAACCCTCCGCGTGCAACATTTCATCTCTCGTCGGCGTATCCACCACAGGCGTCGTCGGTCTTGCCGTGGGACGCGCGGTGGGTCTGCCCGTCCCATTCCCCGTCGGTTTGTTCGTCGCCTCGGTTGTGCCGGAGGTGGTGGCGTCGGTCACCGCCGTCGTTCCCTGCGTCGTCGGCACAGTCGTCGCGGTCGTTGCCGCCGCACCAAGCGTGGTGGTCGGTTTACCCGTCGCCGTCGTGGTGGTGGGGTCGGATTTTGTCAGCTGCGAGAAATCGATGGTCGGCAGGATCATCGCCGCCACGATACCGAGGATCAGCACCGGCACGACCACCATCGCCACCTTTTTAATGAGCGGCAGCTTCTGCTTAAAATTCTCTTTGCGCTCGACCGCGCGCTTCTCCTTGGCGGCCAGCGACACGCTCGCCGCCGCCTGGATCTCCGCGATGCGGCGCTCGCAATCGTCAATTTTAATGTCCGCATCTTTAAATCCGCGGATCGTCTCGAACGCGGCGACCGCTTTCTTGTACTGCTTGATCTTGCCGCCTGCCATCAGCGCGACCGCGGCGGTATAGACCGCTTCTTTTTCGGTAAATGCGGCCTTGTCATCACACTCCGCCGCCAATGCTTCCGCATCCTTGTACGCGCCGACGGCACGGAACGCCGCGGCGGCCTTTTGGTAATCCTCCGCGGTCTTGGCAGCTTTCAGCAACGCGGCGGCAGTGGCGTACAATCCGCCGAAATGCACTTCCTCCGCCTGCTTGCGGCACGCTTCGGCGCGCGCGGCAGCATCCTCAAAGCCGGCGAGCGCCTCAAACGCCTCCGCAGCCGTCCCAAAATCTTCACGCGTCTTGGCGGCAGCGTACAGTGCCTCCGCCGCGTTATATTTTGCGAGCAAACGAGTGCGCTCCGCCTTGTTCTGAATGGTGCGGATCGCCGTCTGCAGCTCCTCGCGCAGCGCCTCGTCGCCAAAGCGCATCGCCTTTTGATAATCGGGATGGTTGTCGAACGGCTGTGCCTGCTCAGCGAGCTGTTCGCGGCGGCGAACGCTCAGCGCGATCATCAGCTTGCCGAGATACGCCTCGCCGCATTCGGGATTCTGGTCAAGCACCTTCTCGCAATACTCGTCCGCGCTCTCCCACTTGCCGTCCTCCAGAAAGAGGAACAACCGGCGCAGCAGGGGATCGGTGCTTGCCGCGACCGGCGCAGACACCGGTGCCGCCACAGCCGCCGCAGCCGCGCGGCTCGGCTTCGCCGTGCCCGCCAGCTTCTCAATACCGCGGATTAAGTCCTGCATAAACCCGAGCTTCGACATATCCTGCGCCTGCAGATGCGAAAACTCCTCGGGCAGATCGTACGGATCCATATCGCGATACGCCGGGATCAGCACCTTGTTCGCGCCGTTTTTGATGAGCGACAGGAAGCGCGACCACTCGTTGCGCACCCACACGGCGTTGAAATACTCAGGCTTCGTGCCGAGCACCACCATCACCTTGGCGGAGTTCAGCGCAGCAAAGATATACGGCTCGTAGGCAGAGCCCAGCTTATCTTCCAGCGTGATACGCGAGAAGAACACCTTGAAACCCTCGTTTGTGAGCTGATGATACAGCTCGTTCGCCAGCACGCTGTCCTGCGTGCGGCGGCCGTTCGCGTCGGTTTCCTTGTAGCAGATGAACACGTCAAACGGCTCTTCCTTTTGCGAGATGGCGAGGATGCCCTTCTGAATGGTGTCGATCTCGTGGGCCTCCGCCTCATAGATCGCTTTTTGTTCGGCATCGGCGTAGCGGAGCGCGGCCTTGTAGTCCTCGTCCGACAGCACCGACGTGTACTGCATACGGTTGACGGTGGCGATACGCTTGCTGCTCTTCGGGTCTTCCACGTATTCCACGCCGTAGCGGCACAGCACCAGCAGCCAATACGCCTCGGCATCCGAGGGATTCTCGTTGAGGATCTGCTCGTAGATCTGGATGGCTTTATCAAAATCGTTGTTGCGGCGGAAGTGGTCGGCGCGCTCGTACAGAGCCGAGCTGTGCTCGTCCGACGGCTTGGGCAGCGTCTGCTTGGTGCCGCAATACTGGCACACGCAGACCGACGCGTCACCCGTCAGCTCCAGCGATCCTCCGCAAATTTTACACTTCAAAACAGACATAACACGATCCCTCTCGGTTTCCACGTCATAATCGTTTCCAGTATACCATGCCCTGCCGCATTTTGCAAGAGATTGTCGAAACGGCAGAGAAGCGCTTAGGGTCGATGGTGTTTGCGGTATTTCAGCGGCGACACGCCACGGTAGGAGCGGAACAGACGGCTGAAATAGAGTGGGTCCTCCACGTCGAGTGCGTAGGAGATCTCCTGCACCGTCATCGTCGTGTTTTGCAGCAGGATGCACGCCTTGCCCATCAGCTGATGCAGACGGTATTTTTGCGGCGGCATACCGATGTAGTTTTTAAAGATGCTGATAAAATGCTTCGGGGTGATACCCAGCTCGGCGGCCAACTCATCGTTGGAAATGGGGCGTTCGGGTGTTTGCTGTATCTCCACGGCGATCTTTTCGATCGCAGCACGGTGCACGCCCGAAACGGTGGCGCGCTGTTGCTTTTCCCATTCCGCCAGAAACAGCTGCAGGTGGCTGCTGACCACGTACAGATACGAGACGTCACCGGAAGCGGTGCTCAGCAAGGAGTTTAGGTGGGGGATGAGTGCGTTCATATCGTGGATCGTGTGTACCGGCGAGTCAAAGAAGCCCAGCTTTCTCAAGAAACATTCGGCGTACTCGCCGTAGATGTTCAGCCAATAGTATTCGGAATCCTTGCACGGATGCAGTGTGAGAGAAGCCTCCGCAGTCGGCAGGATGAGGGCGTGGTTGTCGGAGGCGGCGACGGTGCGACCGTTGCACGACAGCTCCGCGCGTCCTTTCTTGACGAGGAGCAACGGATACCCATCGTACAGTGCAAGCGACACGACGGTAGGGTTGTTTTTCAGCACGCCGCAGGTGGAGGTCGATATCGGCAACTGCTTGGGATACAGCGACAGACTGACGGTTTCCGGCAGCAACAGACAATGACCCTGCGGAAGAACGGGGTCGGGCACGATATCCACACCGAGCTGCTTACCTTTCTTTCCGAGAATGGCACCGTCCCAGTTGGCGAGGTAGGAGGCGTCGTTGTGCGGTGCGGAAAACTCACCGCCGGTGAGGAGGTTGTGTTCGGGATTTTCGAGGTCGATCAGCCGCACGTGGCGGATATAGGTATTGCCGCTGGCGGTGGGGATGATCTCGCCGTATTTTTTGACAAAGGCAATCCCCCAATCGGCGAACAAGGACAGCGCCTGATCGTCGGCGGTCGGCAGGGTGGAGAATCGGAACGAAAAGGGCCGCCACGTGTTGTTTTCGCTGATGTAGTGCGAGCCGCCGCCCTCCCGAATGCCGTAGTTGGCAATATACACGTTGATGCAGCCGCCGCAGATTTCCAACTCCAGTGAATAGTCGTGTCCCGGCTGCAGGAAGATGTTTTTAAGATACAAATCCATAATGCTGTTGAAGGATACAGACTGAAAGATCATACGCTCACCTCAATTTAACTATAGGACAGTCGCGACGGTTTGTCAACCGAAAAAATCGGAATATCGTCCATACTTTAAGAATATGCTTACTGTGCATAAAAAAGTCGGTTTGCTACAATGAAGGTATACTATAGGAATATAGGAGGATTTAGGATGAGAAGTCGATATGTAAAACTGTTGTCCTGCGTGTTGACGGTATCGTTGCTCGCCGCAAGCGTGCTTGCCGGTGTGACCATGCCGATTGCCGCCGAAGGCGAAACCACGCAGATCATCTTCGGTGGCGATTTTGAGGCGGCCGCCGACGATGCCGTTTACAACACCAACTGGACAGGTGACGTGCTGACGGGCAGTGACCCCTGCACCATCGTGGAGGACACCTCCGGTGCATCGGAGGGCAACCACTGTCTGAAGGTACCGGTAACCTCTTCCACGTACAACAAATACCTCAAGGGTCTGACCCTGCAGCCCAACACGTCCTACACCCTCAGCTTTGACGCGCGCGGCGGTCAGGTGTGGGTGTACGTCGGCGGCTACGGTGTCACCGATGCCCCCGGCGTGGTATGGGTCGGCGGCACGGAGGAGTGGAAGCGCTATTCCGTCACCTTCAACACCGGTGACAACGCCGATGGCGCACTGTCCTCGTTTGTGGATTGGGGTATCAGCATTTCCCGCAACCCCAGCTATGCCGTTACCGTGGAATCGGAATCCTATCTGGATAACTTCAAGCTGGAAGTGACTCCCGCCGCGGAGAGCGGCATCGTCACCGGCGGCAGCTTTGAAGCACCCGAGGACTCGGCTGTGTACACTGCCAACTGGGGCACCATCTTGAGCCAGGGCGCCAAGCTGGTGCTCGACCCGCTCGACGGCTCCAACCGTTGTCTGATGTTCCCGAAGGTGGAGACCAACACCGATTTCTATCTGAAGAAGCTCTATCTGGAAGACAGCACGACCTATCGTTTCACGCTGGACGTCTATTCGCCCTCCCAGGCGCTGATGTACCTGTGGGGAAACGCCTTCACGGAAGGCGGCGCCGGTCGTGTCATTCCTGCCAACACCGCGTGGACGACCATCACCTTTGAGCTGACCACGGCGGCGGATCTTTCTTCCAACGTCGCTCTTCCCGACTGGATCTGGAGTTTTGCGCGCAAGACCACCGAGCCGTACAACGACTCTCCGCTCTACATCGACAACGTCTCCATCGTCAAGGTGGAGGAGGAAGTCCCCGAAGAGCCGGAAGAGCCCGTCGAGCCCGACATGTCGGTGGAAAACGCGGACAACTACGTCCGGGGCGGCTCGTTTGAATATGCGGCTGACGATGCGATCTATAACACGAACTTCTCGATGCTCAGCTCCCTGTCCATCGTCACCGACCCGAAAGACACAAATCACCACTGCCTGTTCAGTCCGCAGTCGGTTGCGAAGGATTACTACTTCACCAATTTGTTGCTGGAACCGCTGACCACCTACGTGTTTGAATTCGATATTCTGAACACCGGCACGGCAGGCGTGTATTTCTGGGGCTCCGAGGTGTTCCAGAACAACGGCGGCTCGCACAGCATCGCCGGCTCGACCGAGTGGCAGCACGTGAAATATGAGATGACCACCACCGAAGGCATCCGTAACGAGGTGGCCTACCCGAACTACCTCTTCGCGTTTATGAAGAGCTACGAGCCGTATAACCAATCGGATATGTACATTGACAACGTCAGCATCACCGTCAAGCAAAAGGAGGTACCTTCCGTGAAACCCATCGTTACCGGCGGTGATTTTGAAGACACCGGCGCATTGAACACGAACTGGAGCACAGCGCTGAACAAGGGAAGCGTTGTGGAAGATACCCTGCGCGACGGCAACCATTGCCTGAAGCTCCCGATGGCGGATTCGCCCATCGGTGACGTGTACGTTAGCAGCGTGTGGCTGGAGCCGAACACCTCGTACTTCGTCACGTTTGATATGCGTGGCGGCGCCTCCCGTGTGTATTTCTATGGCAATGCGCTCCTGGAGAACGGCGCCCAATCGCTTGCGGAGAGTGACGAGTGGCGCTCCTATGCGTACAAAGTTACCACCGTTAGCGATGATACCTATCTCAAGGGCGGCTACCAGAACTACATCATCGGCTTCAACAAAAACGACGCCGCCACCAACACGGCGGATACCTTCATCGACAACTTCCGTGTTGTCAAGGCCGGTGCGTACGTCGATCCCGAGCTGGAAAACGGCAGCATGACGCTGTCGAGCTGGAAGGACCCCGACACCGTCGGCGCGCAGGCCTCTCCTGCGGCAGGCGGCACGGTGACCGTCACCGTCACGCCCAACGAGGGCTATATGCTCAAGCCCGGCAGCCTGTACTACGTCACCGAGGACGGCACGAAGCAGCAGATCCTCAACAAGGAATCCGGCGCATTCGGCGAAGGTGCGGGCGACACGTTCCGCTTTATCCTGCCCGAAGGCAGTGTCGTCGTCACGGCCGAGTTCGTACCCACTGCGGCACAGAACTTCCGCTTTGAAACGCTCGGCACGTCGGTATATTACGAAAAAAACACCACCGATCCGAGCGGTCTGCGCTTCCTCA
Source organism: Clostridia bacterium (assembly GCA_017935905.1). GTDB lineage: Bacteria > Bacillota > Clostridia > UBA1212 > UBA1255 > RGIG9099. Next base: position 36,681 of record JAGBGO010000079.1, read on the forward strand.
ACCGTCTGTATGTCGACGGCTTGAACGTTGAGGACGATACGCTGACCGTCACCTACGGCGGCAAAACCTACACCGTCGTTGAGTTCGGCTCGCTGCTCAAGCGCACGACCAATGAAGCGGCACTGACTTTGGAAAACGTGGACGATACCGCCACCTCCGCTACCCGCGTGTGGAAAGCGGCGGCGTACGTTGACGGCGTGATGAAGCTGGTCGATTATACCGACAGCTACGTGGATTTCACCGTTATTATGAAGACTGCCAACGCCAACGCGGCGTTTGCTGCACGGGAGTACACCGCCTGCGGTTACATGCTCCTCAGCGACGGCACGAGCACGGTCACCCTGTATTCGAAGAGCATGACCGATTCGGCGGCGAGCACCGCGGCGCGCGTCCAGTTTATGGCGGACAAGGACGACGATTGGCGTCTGCATCCGCAGGATTTCAAACTGATCGCCACCACCTTTGACCGTCCCGATTTCACCGACGGTACGGGTCGGATGGAGACCATCATCGAAGCGCTGGTCGCCCTGGATGGCTCTGCCACCCTTAACGTCGCCGGTGAAAGTCTTGCCGAAGGTCATGCCAAGCGTGAGAGCCAGATCGCTCTGCTCACCGACGCCATCAGCAAGGGCTTCGAGATCGGCAGCTACACCTGGGGCAACGACACCTGGGGCTATTCCAAGGCTGAACTGGATGCCCGCACCGAGGAAGAACTGATCAAGTACATCTCCGACACCCAGACCGTCGTGCAGGAAGCTCTCGGCGTCACGCCCGAGTATCTGCGTCCGCCGCTGCTGCTTTCCAACGACACGGTACGCAAGGTCTGCAAGCAGCTGGGTCTGTCTCTCGTCACGGGCAACTCGTCCTGGCGTGACTTCCCGTCCGGCTACACGCTGGAAGAGTCGGGCGGCGTGACGTTCGAATCGCTGACGAACTACGCCCGTGACGGTGCGATCTGGATCGTCCACGCCCACAACGGCGACGCACCGACCGAGTACCCCCGTGCGATTCAGTATTTGTACGAGCAGGGTTACCGCTTCTGCACCGTGGCAGAGCTTATGGAATACAACGGCCAGACCCGCGAAGCCGGTCAGACCTACAAAGAAGTCATTCCGGTGTATTAAAGGAGGTAGCGCGATGAATACGTATGAAAAACCCGAGTTGACCCTCCTGACCCTGACCGCCGACGAAGCACTTGCCGCCGTCATCCAAAGTGAGCCGACGGTAGAAGACAACGACGACGATCTGAGTGTCTGATCACACAACAAACAAGCCGCCCCGACGATTTCGTCGGGGCGGCTTTTGTACGTTATTTATCGTCCGCAGCACTGCTTATACTTCTTGCCGCTGCCGCAG
>JAGBGO010000080.1 GCA_017935905.1 Clostridia bacterium
CCAAGCAAGGGGCAAGAACAAAATAATCAAGGGGAATATTTCAAGACGTCCCAAAAGCATGGCACCGGAAAGCAGCAACGTCGCCCAGGGAGAATAAGCGGAATAGTTAGCGGCGGCTTCGTCAAAGGCAGGACCTACGTTGTTAAAACAGGAAACCGTTGCCGAAAGATTGGTTTCCAAGGTAAAGGGTTCCAAACACAGCAGTAAGAAAATGCCACCCAGCAACACACAATAAATCGCCAAATAAGCATTTACACCATTTAATGTATCCTCATCTACCCGTTTTCCCTCCATACGCACCACACCCACAGAATGGGGGTGCAGCAGTTGGCGAATATTCTGGCGAATGGATTTTCCCAGAAGCACTACGCGGGACACTTTTAATCCACCTGCCGTAGAACCGGCACAGCCGCCCACAATCATCAAAAGAAGTAACACACCTTTTGCAAAGCCGGGCCATACATTGAAATTCGTGGTAGTATACCCGGACGTGGTAATAATGGATGCTACCTGGAATGCGGCGTGACGGACAGTTTCTCCCGTTCCGGCATACATACCGAATATGTTCACACAAATCATCACCGTCGATGCCAAAATAATACCCAGGTAAATCCAAAGTTCCTCGCTCTTCAGCGCCGTCTTAAAATGGCGGAGCAAAATCATATAATACAAATTGAAATTTACACCAAACAAAATCATGAAGACGGTAATCACCCATTGAGAATACGCGCTGTATCCCGCAATGCTGTCACCTTTAACCCCGAAACCGCCGGTACCGGCCGTTCCGAAGGTGTGGAGCAACGATTCAAACAGATTCATATCCCCCGCCCACAGGAAGATCACCATGACCGCCGTCATCACCAAATAAATCAAATACAAAATCCGCGCCGTATCTTTTGCCTTGGGCACAAGTTTGCCCACAACAGGTCCCGGCATTTCTGCACGGAGAATGTGAATGGTACGACCGGAATCCGAAGGCAGCAAAGCAATCAACAAAACCAATACACCCATACCGCCGATCCAGTGGGTAAAGCTCCGCCAAAACAAAACGCCGTGGCTTAGAATCTCCACGTCAGGCACAATGGAAGCTCCGGTCGTGGTAAAACCGCTGACAGACTCAAAGAAAGCATCAATAAACGAAGGAATTTCCCGGCTGATGTAGAAAGGAAGTGCACCGATCAAGGAGCAAATCACCCAAGTCAAAGCAACGACAATAAATCCTTCCTTTGCGTAAATCGTTCGGCTTTTAGGTTTAAAACATTTGCACAAAATCAAGCCAAGTACGAATGCCAGCACAATGGCAATCAAAAAACTAAAACCGCTCTGTTCTCGGTAGATGATAGATACCAATAAAGGGAGCAACATCAAGACGCCCTCTAAAGTAATAATTTTTCCCAGCATGCGGAAAATCATCTTAAAGTTCATACGCTACGCCCTCTTATACAATCTCCGCTAAATCCTGCAGTCGCTGATTGGCGGCAATCACAACCACCCGATCGCCCGCTTGAATAAAATCGTTACCGGAAGGAATAATCGGTTTGCGATCCCGAATAATACCGGCAATCAAAATGCCCGGCTTCACGGCCAGATCTTTCAGGCAAACGCCCAAGAACGGCAAGTCGCTACCTGCAATAAACTCCAAAGCTTCCGCTTTGTCGTCCATCAGTTTATATAAGGTTTCCACTTTGCTGCTGGCCAGTGAATTTTCCAGTGCCCGTGCGTATTTAATTAAAATATCCGCAATAATCTTTCTGGGGGAAACCGTACAATCCAAGCCAAGTTTTTCAGAAAGATCCGCCATTTCATCCCGATCCACCCGAGCGATGACTTTCGGAATATTCTGCGTAGATGCAAAAATAGATAACAAAATATTATTTTCATCCGTCTCCGTAAGGGCCACGAATGCATCTTGCTCCGAAATGCCTTCTTCCATCAGCAAATCCTGTTGTGCCCCGTCTCCGTGAATCACAACCGCTTTAGGCACGGAATCACACAATTCCCGACAAACGGTGCGATCGGCTTCAATAATTTTCACACTATTTCCGGAATTGGTCAAAAGCTGTGCCAAATAATATGTAGTGCCGCGACCGCCTAAGATCATCACGTTGCGGGCTTGTCTCTGTAGTACACCCAATTCACGCAGCAGTTTATGAATCTCTGCAGGCGTTGCAGCAATGCCGATTTTGTCCCCACTTTCCAGTACGAAATTACCGCCGGGAATAAACACCTGCTCCCCTCTTTGAACTACGCACACCAAGAATTTTGCTTGATAGTGCTGACGAAGATCTTTCAAAGACAGCCCACTTAAAGCCGACTCCGGTTTCAAACGAAGCTCTATCATTTCATAACTTCTCCGAGAGAAAGTGTCCACTTTCAGTGCAGAGGGAAATTTTAATAATTTGAACAATTCTTCTGCCGCCAGCAATTCCGGATTAATCGCCATGGAAAGTTCCAACTGTTGCTTCATAAATCCTAAACTCCGGTCGTTGTATTCCGGATTTCGAATACGGGCAATGGTATGGCGGGCACCTAATTTCTTGGCCATAAAACAACTGAGCATATTCATTTCATCGGAGTCCGTCACCGCAATCAGCAGTTCCGTTTTGGAAACGCCGGCTTCCTCCAAAGGTTCTACGTCCGCGCCGTTACCGCATACGGCCATTACGTCATATTCATTGGTAATTTCAGCCACTGCTTTGGCATCTCGGTCTACGGCCACCACGTCGTGACCCTCTCCCACCAAGCTTTCTACAATGGTAGTGCCGATCTTTCCCAATCCAACAACAATTACCCGCATGGTACACACTCCTTACAAGCAAAAATTACCTTGTACAAAAATCGGGAGTTCCCTACCATCCGGCAAAATTCCCGTAATCTCCAAATCCGCTGTGCCAATCATAAAATCCACGTGTTCGTCAGAACAGTTTACGCCTTTTTCCAGCAAAGCTTCGTCCGAAAGCCCCAATCCACCCTCTATACAAGAAGGGTATGCCGAACCTACGGCAAAGTGACAAGAAGCATTCTCGTCAAACAAGGTATTATAGAACAACAAATTCATTTGCGCAATAGGGGAGCACTTCTCCACAAGGGCAACTTCGCCCAGGCGCGCGGCACCGGGATCTGCGGAGAAAATATTTTCCAGCACTTCCCGCCCTGATTCTGCCGTGTAGTCCGTCAAAACGCCGTCTTTAAAGGTGAGGGTAAAATGCTCCACCAACCGACCCTGATGGCACAAAGGCATGGCAGAAACTAAAGTTCCGTTTGCGGTGCGATAATCCGGTGCCGTATAAATTTCTTCCGTAGGAATATTCGCAGTGAAAATAACGCCGTTTTGTGCCGGTTCTGCGCCCCCTTGCCAAATATGATTTTCCGGCAGGTCCACGGTAAAATCCGTACCAATCTGATTACGGTACCGCAGTGTCTTAAATTGAAGGGCATTCAAACGGGCGGCTCTTTGGGCAATCAAACGGTTGTTTTCCGAAAGCGCGGCTACCGGGTCCTCCCGGTCTAAACGCATAGTTTTTTCAATAGCTTCTTCTAATTGCGTCAAAGCCTGCTCTTTAGAAACGTTGGGAAACATTTTACAAGCCCAGGCCGGATTGGGCGCTGAAACTACGCACCACGTACATTGATTTTGGGTGATCACATTCCAATATTCCCCGTAGGCTTTATTGGCGGCCAGTGCGTGGGTGCGAATCTTCATAGGATCTACGCCGGCAAAAATATCCGGATCTTCCGATGCGATGGTGATGAAACAAGCACCGTTCCTTGCGTAATACATACGAGACTCCGTCATCCATTCCGGAATGACGGAAAGGGCGTCGCAGGAAGCGTAATCGTAACGAATCCGGGCACTTTCTTCATCCTTCCATTGGATGAGACAGTCCCCGGCGCCCGCTTCATAAGCCGCTTTCATAATATCTCTTGCGTAAACCGCACATTCAATGGGGCTGTTGATGATCACCAACTGTCCCGGCTGCACGTTGACGCCGCCTCTTACAATTAACGTTCCAAAATCTTTCATTCTGCGCCTACCACCCATACTGCGGTCGCTTTCTTCAGCTCCGCTCTTAATTTTTGATTCTGTGCGTGGGTGTGCATCCACAGCGTCCCCGCCAGAATCGTGAAGACCGCCAAAAGCATCAAAATCCAAATCAGCAAAGAATTCTCTCCGAACAGGTTCCGTACCGGGAGGCGCTTCTTTGTTTTCTCCGTAGGTTCAGCGGGTGCAACGTTTTGCTGCACTTGCGGCGGTGTTGGTTCCTTGGATTCTTCCATAACAATTTTAGGCGTTTGTACCTCTTCCGAGGTATGATGCCCAATCAATTCCCGGCGATGCGTTCCCTGATATTTCGTGCGGATATTCCGCGTGCGAATACCATCCTCTCCCGCGTCCCGATTCCTGGATGCCGGGCGAATTTCCGCAGGAATAAAATCCGGTTCTACCGTATGAGAAGTGGTGTGGCGCATAGATGCCGGTTCACTGTATTTGCCGAAAACAGGTTTCTCGTGTATCGGTTTCACAGGCCGATGCTCCGGGACCGGTTCTTGGGTAAAACGCTGGGGAATGTAGTCCGGTGCCGCTGCTAAATGGTCAAGCACTTCCAGGCCCCGCTTCCGATCATCCGGCTTCTTAATCGAGTTAAAAAGACGCACCGCACCGATTCGGTCGCCCCCTACAAAAGTACAAATTCCCAGTACGATCATGGCATCGCCAAACTCAGGATAATGGCTGACCGCTTTGCGCAGATTATTTCTTGCCATATCCCGATAACCGTCTTGAATGTCTTTCAGCGCTTTGTTGTAAAGGGTGAACGCAATACGCATAGATTCTGTGTAAAGACCGTCTCCCGACGAAAGACTGCTTAAATCTATGGGTTTAAAATCCTTTGTTTCTTCTCTCAAATCCAACATCTGCGCTCTCCCCTTCTTTCTGCAATGCTTGTGCGACGTTTACAACTTATTCCCCGCAGCAGTTCTTATATTTTTTGCCGCTGCCGCAAGGGCAAGGATCGTTTCTGCCGACTTTTGCCGACTGGCGTACCACACTTTTCTGCGGTGCCGGTTTAGACGGCTGACCGCCTTCCTCTGCGCCGGCTTCTGGAGCACCACTGCCTCTGGCCTCTTTGCCGGGACCCGCAACGCGCTTACGCTCCAGCGTCGTATTGGCGCGAAGTTTCAACGTAAGCACCATACGGACGGCTTGATCCCGAATGGTATTGTTCATATCTTCAAACATCTGGAATGCCTGGAATTTATACTCTACTACCGGGTTCTTCTGGCCATAAGACAGAAGACCTACGCCATATTTCAATTGATCAATGGCATCAATATGGGTCATCCAGTTCTCGTCTACGGCACGAAGGAGTACAACACGTTCCGCCTCGCGCATCAGTTCGGTACCCACTTCTTTTTCTTTGGCTTCATAACGGGCCAAGGTGTCTTCTACAAGGCGATCCGCCAGTTGATCCGGCTTCATCTTACCTTCGCCCACTTGTACCCAAAGTTCCTCCAACAAATCTTTGGAAATAATGCCCACTAAATCGGTGGCAATCATTTCAGATTCCCAATATTCCGGGGAAACGTCTTCGTTGCAATAGCCCTGCACCGTTTCCGTAATCCGGCTGCGAATCATATTCATAAAGCTTTCTTTCAAATTCTCTCCGTCCAATACACGGCGACGCTGGGCATAAATAATTTCTCTTTGCTGATTCATCACGTCGTCATATTGGAGCACGTGTTTTCGGGAATCGAAGTTTCGACCTTCCACCCGCTTCTGGGCGCCTTCAATGGCGTTGGACAAAATTTTGTGTTCGATGGCGTAATCTTCTTCCACACCTAAAGAGTCGATCATACCGCTCATACGGTCGGAACCGAATAAGCGCATTAAATCATCTTCCAAAGAGATATAGAAACGGGAACGGCCCGGGTCTCCCTGACGACCGGCACGGCCTCGTAACTGGTTATCAATTCGGCGAGATTCGTGACGCTCGGTACCCATAATAAACAAACCGCCGGCTTCCAATACTTTTTCTTTGTCCACCTTGGTATCTTTGTTGTGAAGTTCCACCAATTCACGGTAATGCTTCCGGGCATCCAAAATTTCCTGTACGTCCGTTTCTGCAAAACTGTCCGCAGCCGCAATCAGTTCGTCGGAATAGCCTTCTTTGCGCATATCCTGCTTAGCCATAAACTCGCTGTTACCGCCCAGCACGATATCCGTACCACGGCCCGCCATATTGGTGGCAATGGTAACGGCACCAAACTTACCGGCCTGGGCAATGATTTCCGCTTCCCGTTCGTGGTTCTTGGCATTGAGTACGTTGTGCTTCACACCGCTTCTGCCTAAGAGTTTGCTTAAAAATTCCGATTTCTCAATAGAAACCGTACCGATCAAAATCGGTTGTCCCCGGTCGTGGGCTTCCACAATGTCCCGAAGCAAAGCTTTGTACTTGCCGTTTACCGTCTTGTACACAGCATCGGGATAGTCGATTCGCTGTACCGGCTTGTTGGTGGGGATTACGATAACGTCTAATGAGTAGATATCGTTAAACTCCCCTTCTTCTGTAAGAGCGGTACCGGTCATACCGGAAAGTTTGCCGTACATCCGGAAGAAATTCTGGAAAGTAATGGTCGCTTGCGTCATACTTTCCTTCTGAATCTTCACCTTCTCTTTCGCTTCAATAGCTTGATGAAGACCTTCATTGTAACGGCGGCCAAACATCAAACGACCGGTGAACTCGTCTACGATAATAATGCTGTTATCTTTCACCACGTAGTCAATATCCCGCTTCATAATGCCGTGGGCGCGAATAGCTTGATTGATATGGTGGGAGATTTCCGCATTTTCCGGATCGGAAAGATTCTCCAAATTAAACCATTTTTCCGCTTTAGCAACACCCACTTTGGTAAGGACCGCGGTTTTGGCCTTCTCGTCTACAATGTAGTCCTCGGTAACCTCTTCCATCAAATCCTTGCTATCAGTTTCTTTGATCACCAAAGACTTCAAACCGGAAACGAAGGCTTCCGCCCGCTCATAAAGCTCGCTGGACTTGTTGCCCATACCGGAAATGATCAAAGGCGTACGGGCCTCGTCGATTAAGATACTGTCCACCTCGTCTACAATGGCGAAGTGCAAATCCCGCTGCACCAAACTCTCTTTATAAATCACCATATTGTCCCGCAGATAGTCAAATCCAAGCTCGTTGTTGGTAGCGTAGGTGATATCGCAGGCATAAGCCGCCTGTCTTTCCTCCGGCGTAAGGTCGTGGACAATACAGCCTACCGTAAGGCCCAAGAACGTATAAATCTTACCCATCCATTCGCTGTCACGCTTTGCCAGATAGTCGTTGACCGTAACCAGGTGAACGCCTTTTCCCGCCAGGGCATTTAAGTAGGCAGGCAATGTAGAAACCAGCGTCTTACCTTCACCGGTCTTCATCTCGGCAATTCGGCCTTGGTGCAGCACGATACCGCCGATTAACTGTACGTCGTAGTGACGTTGTCCCAATACACGCCAAGCCGCTTCCCGTACAACGGCAAAAGCCTCAGGAAGCAAATCGTCTAAGTCTTCTCCTTGGGCAAGTCGAGCCTTGAACACCTGGGTCATCCCCCGCAGTTCACTGTCGGACTTTGCCTTCATCGTAGGTTCTAAAGCGTTAATCTCCTCTACCACGGGGCGGATTTGTTTAATTGCCCGCTCGCTGTAGGTACCAAACATTTTCTCAAATAAACCCATCTTTCAAAACCTCGCTATCCAATCAATTCAGTTCGTCCAGCGTCAAGCTGAACGCTTCCATAAAATGTTCCATAAAATAATCCAGTGCCGGCAAATGCATGTCCTGAAGGCTCTTTAAGACACTTTCCTTCGCCTTCACAAACTCTCCGTTTCCGGCTTTCACTTCTTCTTCGCACTTAATGTACGCACTGAGCCGGTCCGCCGCTTTCACAATGGGATAATAGGCGGGATCCACGTCTTCATAGAAGAACAATCCCCGATACTCTCCTTCCAGATCCTTCGGGAGCATACTCAAAAGTTTCTCTTTGGAGACGTCCTCAATCTGGTGGTAATTCTCTTTAATCGCCGGGTTAAAATACTTAATCGGCGTGGGCAGATCTCCCGTAATAATTTCGTTGGCATCGTGGAAAACGCCGTACACACACGCCCGCTCCGGATTCAGTTCCGGCTCCTCCGCGCTCCGCAGTCGGTTATGGAGAATGGCAAGGCAGTGGGCCAGCATCGCCACTTGCAGGCTGTGCTCCTGGATATTCTCCGTCATGGTGTTTCGCATCAGCCCCCAACGGCTAATGTACTTCATACGGCTCAGATATGCGTAAAATGGAAATTGTTCTGCCACCCTTCTCTCACCTCATCTTAAATCCAGTAAAGTTCTTCAAAAACAGACAAAGCGTAACCGTCGGTCATCCCCGCAATATAGTCCGCGGTAATCTGTTCCGGAAGTTCTTGTAAATCGTAATTCTTCTCCATCATGTATTTGAGCAATCTGGACTCAAACTTATCCTCCGGAGCCACCTCCGAAAGGGCCGCCCGCATACCGGAATAGCGACTGTCTGCCCGTCCGATTAACCGGCACACAATGGGATAAATGGCTTCAAACAAGCCTTCAATGGCGTTGTCCGCATTGTTCTCATACCGTCCGATCATCTTGGCTCTGTAAATATATTTATTATTGGTCAAAATCATATCCCGAAGGGCTTCTCCACGGGCATCGCTTAACCGAATGTAATCCGTGTCATAACTGTTTTCGATCAAATCTTGTACCAACGTATCGATCATTTTACCGTTGGTGGCACCCAGCTCTGCCCGAATTTCCCCGGAAATATCGCTGTAATCCATGAGCCGCGCCCGAATGGCATCCTCGATATCCCGCCCTACGTAAGCAATCTTATCCACGATGCGCACCACGCAGGCCTCTAAGGTATAGGGCATATTGTGACGGTGGTCGCAGGTGTAAATATCTTCGGGACGCTTGGTCTTGTCTGCCTTTAATACGTATTCCTCGTAATTCTCTCCGCAGTGGCTCACAATGCCGTCCCGCACTTCGTAGGACAAGTTCAGACCACAATTTTCATTGATCATTTCCTTAGAAATACGGGTGGACAAGCGGTCCACAACCCGCAAGCTGTGATACTCGTGGTGGAAACTAAGATTTGGATTCTTCTGTTGAAGGCAGCGATTCAGCGCCCGCTCGCCGCTGTGCCCAAAAGGCGCGTGACCCACGTCATGGCCTAAAGCGATGGCAGTAATCAAATCTTGATTAAGCCCCAGCGTCCGCCCGATGGTATTGGAAATGGCATTCACGTACAGCACGTGCTCCATACGGGTACAAATATGATCGTTCTTGGCGTTAAAGAAAACTTGGGTCTTATGACGCAGTCTTCGAAATTCCTCTGAGTACAAAATTCGGTTGCCGTCCCGCTCGTACAAAGACCGAACGGCGCACTCCGGCTCCTCCACCATACGGCCTAAACTTTGTGTGCTTCTGGCCGCCCGGGGGCTTAAATATTCTTCTTGTTTCAGTCGAATTTCCCGAAAGTTCATAAGTCCCTCCTCTTACTTATTCTTATTAAACTCAGCCGCCAAGAATGCATTGATGAAACCGTCAATCTTGCCGTCCATCACTTTGTCTACCACTACTTCTTCGTAACCGGTGCGGTTATCCTTGACCAAAGTATAGGGACAAAATACGTAGGAACGAATCTGGCTGCCCCACTCAATATCAAGCTGCGTACCCTTTAAGTCGGAAATCTTCTCTACGTTCTCTCTTTGTTTCAGCTCAAACAATTTAGAACGCAGCATCTTCATAGCCGTCTCCTTGTTTTGAAGCTGAGAACGTTCCGTCTGACAAGCCACCGTAATATTGGTAGGCTTATGGGTAATACGTACCGCAGAGTCCGTCTTATTGATATGCTGACCGCCGGCACCGCTGGAACGGTACGTTCCGATTTCCAGATCCTCGGGACGAATATCAATCTCAATGGTGTCATCAATTTCCGGCATCACCTCAACGGACACGAAAGACGTATGTCTTCTTCCTGCAGAGTCGAACGGTGAAATCCGCACCAAACGGTGCACACCGTGTTCGCTCTTTAAGAAGCCGTAGGCATTTTCCCCGTTGAATTGAAGCACGGCACTCTTCAGACCCGCTTCATCGCCGTCTAAATAGTCTACCACTTTCACTTCAAAGCCGTGGGCCTCTCCCCAACGCATATACATACGAAACAGCATAGAACCCCAGTCCTGTGCTTCCGTTCCGCCGGCGCCCGGGTGAAGGGAAAGTACGGCGTTATTGGCATCGTATTCGCCGGTAAAAAGGGTTTCAAGGCGCAGCATCTCAAAGGCATCGGTAAAATGCTCCAATGCTTCTGCCACTTGCTCCGGCATGGTGGTATCGTTTTCTTCATTGCCCAGCATAATCATCAATTGAATTTCTTCCAACTGACTTTCCAGGCTGGTGAATTTGCCAAGTTTATTTTTTAATGCGTTCAAATGTTGCAAGGTTTTTTGAGAACTTGCGGGATCATTCCAGAAGTCCGGTTCCGACGCTTTGTTCTCCAATTCTTCAATGAGGTTCTTCATGCCCTCCGTGTCAAAGTGAATCCCTCAAATCATATAAATTCTTCTGAAGGGGTTCAATTTGCAATGCATATTGATCCAACTCGAACACTTATATCATCTCCTTTAATAGGGGCGTTCGTGCCGCCTTTGGTAAAATAAACTATACATTGATAATTTTACCATATCTTCCGGTAAAATGCAAAGAAATAACCCCCTTTCTCATAAGGATTTACGAGAAAGGGGGTTGGGGTGAAAATTATGAAACTTTTCGCTTTTTTCGCCACACGAGCACAGTCACCGTTCCCGCTGCCAAAACAGCGCCCACGCCAATCAGAATATACCACATAACGTGCGACGCCTTCTCCATTGGAATATCCGGATTAGGCGTGCTGGGCGGCGGAGACACCGGTGCACCGTCGTTCATATATTTAGCAAAAGGATAACGACCTTGAGATGCATCGGGTGTAAAGTTCGGATATTTCAAACACGACCACGCAGCATAACGATCTGCATAAGCAATAAAATCTTCTAACAAATAATCTCGATAAGCA
>JAGBGO010000081.1 GCA_017935905.1 Clostridia bacterium
AACCACCTTGGTTTTTGCGGCATCCGTTACTATGGTTGATGCGGTGAATATCGAGCTTCCTGTAGCCGAAGAAAAGCCTGATTTCTCGGCTGATCTCCCCAACTGGTCAAACGCACACAAGATCACTGGTGTCGAGTGGGTTGAATATGATGAAGGCTGGGAATGGGAAAAGGAGATGTCCGCTAATGACACGTCCTCTGACGCCGATATGACCGATAGCGAATCTCAGGAAACTAATGTAAATATCGAACAGGAAAAAGAAGAGAGCCGAATAATTAAAGCTTTGTATCTATAAACAAATTTCAAAAGAAAACGAAAGCGAGGTTTTAAATGTGAAAAACGAAACGAAAATACGAATACTAAGCTTTCTGCTGTGCTTCGTGATGCTGGTTGGTATTCGGTCAATGACAGCATTTGCCGTAGAAAACGAAATTACGTCTGCCAACATTACAATTACCAAACCTGTAGGGGGCGAACTTCCCGACCTTTCGCCCGTTTCATCGGATCATAAAAAGTATTATGCCGATGTAGACTATTGGGGATGGATGGCTTACGGCACCGTTACTCCTTCAAGCGGTGCTGAGTTCAAGACTCACGAACGCTATGAACTTCGAGTAATTTTCCGGCCAAAAACAGGATACACCTTTGCAGAGGACTGTGTATTTACCATTAACGGCGAAGCGACAGGTTGCTATAGCAAAGATGGAAACGAGTTTCGTTATACCTATATGTATGCGGCTGACCCTAACTGTCCCACATATACTGTAACATTTAATAAAAATGACGGAAGCAATACAACGAAATCTGTTTCCAATGTTTTTGACAACTATAAATTGCCGTCTTGTATGTTCTCCGCCCCCGCAGGAAAGTATTTCAGTGGTTGGACCGTTGGCGGCTACCCGAAAGACCCTGACGATACGATTAACGTGATTGGCAATACCACCGTATATGCAAGTTGGCGAGATATTCCCTCACAGGGCTACACCGTGACCTTTGATGCAAATGGTGGTTTAGGAACAATGCAAAAGATAAATGATCGTTACGGTGAGTTTACCATACCAGAATGTAGTTTTACAGCACCTTCGGGAAAGCGTTTCGCGGGTTGGAGTATTTGGCCCGGTAACTACGGAATTGAACCCTCAGGCAGAAAAATAATTGTATGGAAGGATACTACCTTAACGGCAATATGGGAAGCTATACCACAGGGCGCTAACGTTATTAAATCCGTAAACTATGATATAACCGTTCCAACCGCAGGCACAAACTCCCAAGCGGGCGTTGTATCTACTACAAGTAAATATTCTGTTTCGCTCGGCTGGTCCACCAACAAAGACGGGGACAGTTTGAATGACTTCAACAACAAGAAATTTGAGGCGGGGAAAACCTATTATGCAGATATTTGCTTGGTTTCAAATGACCCGTATACCTTTGCAGAAGGCACATCGGTTTATGTAAACGGTAAGAAATATACTGCTGTTTGGACTATGGGCTCCTCCTACAAGAAATACGTTTCCGTATACGATATTCCCTTCTCGGTACCGAGTCAGGAGGTTTCCCATACCCACACGTCATCCGCTTGGCGTACAAATCAGGCATATCATTACAAGGTATGTACAACATGCGGCGAACTACTGGAACAGGAGGACCACAAAGGTGGAATTGCCACCTGCAGCCAAAAAGGTAAATGCACTGTTTGTGGCTATGCCTACATAGATGAAAACGAGAATCATAATCCCGATATGTCAAAATGGACGGCTTGCGGTAATTTGTACCATGCTCATCTGTGTAAAGATTGTGGCGCCCATGCGGTTGTCGAGGACCATAAACCCGGTCCTGCTGCTACAGATAACAAACCTCAAAAATGTACGGTTTGCGACTATATTATTGTGCCCGCAAAAAATCATAAACATAAATTAACCAAGGTTGTTAAGGTTAATGCCACCTGCACTAAACCCGGCAGCATAGAATATTACACCTGTGACAGTTGTTCTGATTTCTTCGGTGACAAAGAAGGTGAAACCAAGATTACCGATACTGTAATTGCACCTCTTGGACACAAGATTTCTGATAATTGGAATTATGACGAGAACAACCATTGGCGTATTTGTTCCGTATGTAATGAAATTCTCACTGAAACACAGATGGCACACGAAATAGAAAATGAAAAGTGCACCATATGTGGATATGACGGCACTACTATAAAAATAGAAACAAATACTGATATTAATGCCGATACAAACAATAATAATACCGATAACACCGATTCATCTTTGAATAATGACAGTGACGGCAATAGTTTGTCGTGGTTATGGATTGTACTTGCGATTGTTATAGTTGCAGGTGGCGGCTTTGCATTCTATTGGTTTGTGTTCAAAAAAAATTCAAAAGTATAAAATAGGGTTGCTGAAGAAGCGCCAACGGTTGTAATTACATATTAACACAGATGAAAAGCTAATACATAAATTAAAAGGCATCTCTGCATGAGGTGCCTTTTAAACTTAACAACATTTGGAAAATCTGCTCATAATTTCTACAAAAAGAGTGATACTAATATCACACTAAAAATGTAAAAAGAGGAGATTTATATATGAAAGCAACAGGAATAGTTCGTAGAATAGACGACCTTGGCCGTGTGGTTATCCCGAAAGAGATACGAAGAACAATGAGAATTCGTGAAGGTGACCCGCTGGATAAACTCATTGACACCAGAAGAAAAATTTGCGATTGCAGTACATAGTATCTTAAAACGATATAAAGAACAAGCGAGGTGAAATTCACCTCGCTTTCGTTCTCACAAAATATATTTACATTCAGCCAAACAAAAATTTTATGTGGTTGGCAAATTGTCGATTTTTATGCTCAACTCTCCTAAATCGACTGTTCCATCATCGCTCCATATATGATAGTACATTGTTCCTGTTGTTGAGCTTCCTTTGTCGATATCCTTATCGTATACTGAAGTTGCTATTACCCACTTAGATGTTCCAAAAAGGGTTGAATCTGTAAACTTATCACTGTCTGCATAATATCCCTCTGAAAAGACTTCAACATTCTTACTGTTGACAATACGAACATCAATATTTAAATCAGGTCTTACAGAAACTCCTAAATATTCGACAGACCAAAAGAAACGATGTCGCCCAGTATCGGATTCATATATTAAAAGGGTTTCATCAATGCTATACCCCTCCATATGCGGTGAGAATTCAACAATTGTTTTAGAAATGTCTTTTTCCTCTACTTCTACAACACTACCATCCATATAAATGATTTTTATTCCTACGAGCTTAATAGTCGAAATAGAATTGTTGTACCAACTGTTTTCCCAAAGATTTCCGTAATATATGTCTCCGACTTTATAATAGCCTTCGTAACCTGGCTCGCAAGGACCTGTTACATATGCATCGTATCTACTATGGTCGCGAATATCACAATACATTTGGTCACCAACCGCATTGTAAGGCACTACATAGAAATGTATGTACTTAATGGTTTTATTGGAAGTGTTTGTCCAAGAAATGCGCATATCAACACCATCTGCAGAATCAATATCATCTACATAAACATCGTGTATTTGCACAATATTTTGTAACTCTTCCTTAGACCAATTTTTTGTTGATGAAGAATAGTTGTCGTTATTTGTGGGATTGTTGGAATTGTTTAGAGCATCCGCAGTTTTGGAAGATGATTGTGCACTTGCGCCACAAGAAGGACAAAATTTATCGTTTATATCCATTGAAGCATTGCATATTAAACATTGTGTTTGTGTTTCTTGATTAGAACATGCGACTAACATTATTAGTGAGTACAACACCCAAAAAACTGCTATAATTCTTTTCATATCTTTTCCTCCTAAAAAGTGTCTCCCTCATTGCGAGTTGTTGTTACACTAACGCTCATTTGACCGGCAGGAGCGAAAAGTAAAAAATTTTTACCGAAGCATTTTCTATATTGGAAAATGTCATATATTTAGTGTAGCTCCTATATTTTACCATATAACTGTTTTTTTGCAAGATATGCATTTGTGCAGTATAAATTCCCTTTTATCACAAATACTAACAACACAATTTGTAATTTAAGGAGAAATGTATATATGAAAGCAACAGGAATTGTTCGTAGAATAGACGACCTCGGGCGTATTGTGATTCCCAAAGAAATCAGAAGAACCCTCAAGATTAGAGAAGGCGACCCGCTGGAAATGTTTATTGTACATAATTTAACTTCACCATTTTTCGGTGAGGATATTTCTTTTTATATAAAATCTATTTTACCGTCATCATCTTTTGAAAAAATCCCTTGACAAAACCAAAAATCTGTTGTATTCTATGCACTTGTAAAGCGTTTGTACTTTACAGCTAACCGGAACGGAGGTAATAGTGATGGCAGAACTTCAATCAGAAGTATACGAAATCAGTATGTTGTTAGACTTTTACGGGCAATTGCTTACGGAAAGTCAATACAACGTAATGGATATGCACTATAATCAGGATTTGAGCCTGACGGAACTTGCAGAAGCGCTGCAAATCACGCGGCAGGGCGCCCATGACTTTATTAAGCGGGGCAAGAAGCAACTTTTGGACTTTGAAGAAAAGTTGGGACTGCTGGCACGTTTCCGCGAGGCGAGAAACCAGTTAGAATCGCTCCAGGAAGACTTCCAACTCTTAGACAAAAGCGAAATGGAAGGCGGTAACGTATATTTGTTGGAGCAGATTGAAGAGAAGTTATATAAGATTATTTCTGATCTGTAAGAATTAGAGGAGTACAGCCACATGGCATTTGAGAATTTGTCTGCAAAATTGCAGGCTACCATGAAGAAACTAAGAGGGCAGACCCGGGTTTCCGAGAAGGACGTAAAGGACTTTATGCGGGAAATTCGTCTGGCTTTGTTAGAGGCTGACGTCAATTATAAAGTTGTTAAAGATTTCATTGCCGCAGTATCGGAGAAAGCCGTGGGACAAGACGTATTGGAAAGTTTGTCTCCGGGTCAGCAGATTGTAAAGATTGTGGATGATGAACTTACCGCATTGCTAGGTGCGGAAGATTATAAATTGGATTTTTCCAAGCAGCCGCCCAACGTAATTATGATGGTGGGCCTTCAAGGTGCAGGTAAGACTACGGCCAGCGGTAAACTTGCGCTCCATTTACGGAAAAATGGTCGAAAACCCATTATGGCTGCCTGCGACGTATACAGACCCGCTGCTGTGAAGCAGTTGGAAATCCTAGGTAAACAGGTGGATATTCCTGTACACAGCGAAGAACCCGGTGTGAAACCCTTGGAAATTGCGCGAAATGCCGTGAAGAAGGCTATTCGGAACTTAAACGACACGGTCATTGTGGATACTGCGGGACGTCTTCAAATTGATGAAGATATGATGGAGGAACTCAAGGAACTTAAGAAAGAATTGAATCCTTCGGAAATCCTCTTGGTCGTAGACAGTATGACCGGTCAGGAAGCCGCAAACGTAGCAAAAGCATTCCACGATGACTTAGATATTACCGGTGTGATTCTTTCGAAATTAGACAGTGATACCCGTGGCGGTGCGGCACTTTCCGTAAGAGCCATTACCGGACGGCCCATTAAATTTGCCTCCGTAGGAGAGAAGCTCAGCGAGTTTGAGATTTTCTATCCGAAGCGGATGGCAGACAGAATCTTGGGCATGGGAGACGTACTCACTTTAATTGATAAAGCCGTGGAGATGTACGATGAGAAACAAGCGGTGGAATTGGAGAAGAAAATCCGAACCCAAACGTTCACCTTGGACGATTTCTTAGAGCAACTCCAGCAAGTAAAGAAGATGGGCGGCATTCGGGGATTGCTGAAACTGATTCCCGGTGCAGGACAGATTAAAGAGGAGGATATTGACGAAAGCCGTTTGGTACGGATTGAAGCCATTATACGATCTATGACCAAGAAGGAGAAGAACAATCCGGATATCTTAAATGCAAGTCGCAGAAAGCGTATTGCAGCGGGTAGCGGAACCACAGTTCAGGAAGTCAATCAGCTCATGCGTCAGTTTGAAGATATGCGGGCCATGATGAAGAAGATGACAAAAGGTGGTATTGGCAAAAAGGGCTTTGGCAAGGGCTTCGGGGGTAACTTCCCCGGTTTCCCCCAGTAAGAAGACCGTTTTGTAAATATAGAAATTCAGATAGCGGAGGTGAATATACATGCTGAAAATCAGACTTAGAAGAATCGGTGCGAAGAAGGCTCCTTTCTACAGAATCGTTGTTGCTGAATCTCATTATGCAAGAGACGGCAGATTCGTAGAGGAAATCGGTACCTACAATCCTTTGGTAGATCCTGCTGAAATCAAGATTGACTTGGCTAAAGCTGAGGACTGGATGAAGAAAGGTGCACAACCTACAGACACTGTAAAGGTAATTCTTAAGAAGGCAAAGGAGAATGCTTAATTCTTTTTTACCGTGAAACGAGGTTATTATGAAAGAGTTTCTTGAAACAATCGTGCGTCAGCTTGTAAACAACCCTGACGAGGTTCGTGTAGAGGAAGAAGATACCGAAAGAGGACTTCGTCTCATTCTTTCTGTTGCCCAGGAAGATATGGGTAAAGTAATCGGTAGAGACGGTAAAGTGGCGAAAGCCCTTCGTACCGTCATCAAAGCCGCTTCCAGAAACTACCCCAAACCGGTGTACGTTGACATCGTGTAAGAACGAAGAAAACGAAGAAAAGGAAGTTTAGACTTTGCTGGAAAAATTTTTAATTGGTGAGATCGTGAGTGTTCACGGCGTCAAAGGCGCGCTTAAAGTGCGTCCTTTGACAGATCACCCCGTCCGTTTTACCAAATTGGACGAGGTGAAGGTTATATTGCCCAAGCATTCCCCGAAAGGTGTGGAACTGACCCGAAATTACAAGGTGATTTCCGCAATTGTTTCCGGGGGATTTGTGTTGCTTCGTTTGTACGGGATTAACGACCGGGATCAGGCGGAGCTCTATCGAGGTGCTATGTTGGAAATTCCTCGGGAGAAAGCCATTGAACTTCCCGAAGACAGTTACTTCATCGGCGACTTGATCGGTTGCAAAGTGCTGGAAGAACTGGAAGACGGAACGGAAAGCTTGCTGGGCAAAGTAACGGACGTACTCCAAACAGGGGGTAACGACGTGTACCAAGTGATGACGGAAGACAAGATCCAATTGCTTCTTCCGGCCATCAAACAAGTCGTTCGAAGCGTAGACGTGGAGCAGGGCATCATTCGGGTGCGTATGCTTCCGGGTCTTAAAGAAGTTTACTTAAACAACGATAACAACGATGAGAATTGATATTTTAACGCTGTTTCCGGAAATGTGCGGTGCGGCTTTTAGCGAAAGCATCTTAGCAAGAGCCATTGAGAAAGGCATCTTGCAGATTGAAGCCCACCAAATTCGGAAATATACCACAAATAAACAGGGAAAAGTAGATGATTACCCCTACGGAGGCGGTCCCGGACTTGTGATGTCCTACCAGCCTGTACGCAGTGGGTATGATGATATATGCGCCCGTTTTGCAAAGGGACGCAAACCTTATACAGTCTATATGTCTCCCCAAGGCACACCCTTAACCCAAAGCGTCGCAAGAAGACTTTCCAAAGAAGAACATATTGTGGTTCTTTGCGGCCACTACGAGGGTATGGACGAACGTGTTATTGAGGACTTTATTGATGAAGAAATCTCTTTGGGCGATTTCGTTTTAACCGGCGGCGAAATTCCGGCAATGGCACTGGTGGATTGCGTATCCAGATTGGTGCCCGGGGTACTGGCTTCGGAAGAAGCCTCTTCCAATGAATCCCACACCGATTTATTGTTGGAATATCCCCAGTATACGAGACCGGAGGAAATTGCGGGGCGGAAAGTTCCTAAAGAGCTTTTTACCGGCAATCACGAAACCGTAGAGCAGTGGCGCCATGAGCAAGCGCTTTCCCGCACGAAGCGGAAACGTCCGGATTTGTTCGAAGCCTATGAGAAAAGGGAGCAAGCCCGGAACACATATTACTTTGATAATAGCGCTACTACCCGGCCTTTAGACAGCGTCACTCAAGTGATGACCAAGACCATGGAACGCTGTTACGGCAACCCGTCTTCTTTACATCGTATGGGATTTGATGCGGAAAAACAATTAAGAGGGGCCCGCACGGTGATGGCAGGGGCCATTGGTGCAGGGGAGAAAGAAATATATTTTACTTCCGGTGCTACGGAGTCCAATAACTGGGTATTTAAAGGCATTTTACCGGCGAATCCCAGAAAGGGAAGACACATTCTGATTTCTGCCATTGAGCACCCGTCAGTAACCCAAGCGGCTCTTTCTATGGAGACCCAGGGCTACACGGTAGAGCGGATTCCCGTAAACGCACAAGGTGTGGTGGATCCTGCGCAAGTAGCCTCGATGGTGCGTCCCGATACGGCGCTTGTGTCCGTGATGCACGTAAACAGCGAAACCGGCGCCATTCAGCCCATTGGCGAGATTGCCAAGGCTTGCCGGCGTGTCAAGGCGGACGTGCTTATTCACTCCGACTGCGTGCAAAGTTTCGGGAAGATTCCTGTGCAAGTGGGTAAAATGGACGTGGATTTGATTTCCGTCAGCGCCCACAAGTTACACGGCCCTCGCGGAATCGGTTTCTTGTATATCAAGAAGGGAACCAAAGTGACAGCCCTGCTTGCCGGCGGAGGACAGGAAAGCGGACTTCGTTCCGGCACGGAAAATTTGCCGGCGATATGCGGCTTCTCCCAAGCGGTGCAGACGCTTGTTCCTATGATGACAGAGCATTATGAAAAAGCCGTTCGGATTCGCAATATTTTTACCGACGCCATTCGGGAGAAGATTCATACCCACGTATTTACTACGGACTTTGAAGTAAGTTCTCCTTACGTACTGAACGTATCTTTTCCGGGGATCGGTGCGGAAGTGTTGCTCCACAGCCTGGAAGCCCACGGTGTGTTTGTGTCCGTAGGCTCTGCGTGTTCTTCTCACAAGAAAGACAGAAGCCCTGTGCTGACGGCCATGGGATTTAATAATACAGTCATTGACGGTGCGATTCGGATCAGTTTTTCCCCGGAGAGTACCGAAGAACAGGCGATTTACGCGGCGGGTGTGCTAACCCGGGAAGTGCGCAATTTGTTTGCGCAGCGCAAACGCAGATAGAAGAAAGGTGATTGACATGGAGAAAATAATTCTGGCAAGAATTGGTGAAATTGCGCTGAAGGGTTTGAACCGTTCTGTGTTCGAGCGTCGTTTGGCGGTGAATATTCGTAAAATGATTTCAGATTTAGGTCCTGCGAAAGTCCGCTGGTCTCAATCCCGTTTCTATATTGAACCGGAAGACGATACCTTTATGTTTGAGGATGCTTTAGAGCGCCTTACCGGCGTGTTTGGTCTTGTTTCCGTAAGTCCTGCTACCGTGATTCCTTCCGAGGAAGAGGCTGTGTTTGCGGAGGCTGTAGCCCAAATGAAGCAGGAAATGGAAAAACGCACCGTTCGTACTTTTAAAGTGGAAACCAAACGGGGTTTGAAAACGTTCCCCTTGAACTCTCCTGCGATTTCCGCAGAGGCAGGCGGCCGGATTTTGGACGCCTTTCCGGAACTGACCGTAGACGTAAAAAATCCGGACGTGATCATTTATATCGAAGTGCGGGAGCAATCCTACGTATACAGCCAAATTCTGCCGGCACCCGGCGGCATGCCCACCGGTTGTAACGGCAAAGCGTGTTTGCTTTTGTCCGGCGGTATTGACAGCCCTGTTGCCGGTTACATGATCGGTAAGAGAGGCGTGAGCATTTGCGCGGTGCATTTTTACAGTTACCCCTATACCAGTGAGCGGGCAAAAGAAAAAGTGCTGGAACTGGCGTCTTTGGTGTCCCGTTTTACCGGTCCTATGAAGGTGATGGTGGTGCCTTTCACGGATATTCAACTGGAAATCCACCAAAAATGCCGGGATGAGCTGGGCACGGTGCTCCTGCGCCGGTCGATGATGCGCATTGCCGATCGCCTAGCACGGAAGAACGGTTGTTCTGCCTTGGTAACCGGGGAAAGCGTAGGCCAGGTGGCAAGCCAAACCATGCAGGCGATTTACTGCACGGATGCGGCGGCTAAAATGCCGGTTTACCGTCCTTTGATTGGTATGGATAAAATGGAAGTGGTGGCTATCGCACAGAAAATCGGTACGTTTGAAACCAGCATTTTACCCTACGAAGATTGCTGTACGGTATTTACGCCCAAGCACCCCAAAACCCGCCCCATGCTCTCTGAAATCGAGGAAGAAGAAAAACGGGTGGATTTGGCGCCTATGGAAGACAAAGCCATCGCTGAAATTGAAGTAATCCGCTTTGACTAAGTATTGACAAAAGCCCCGTAAGAGGGGTATACTTGAATGTGATTTATGATAGTCCTATGAAGGAATTTGTGTTCAGGAGGAACGAAGTATGATGAAGATGAACAAGCGTTTTGGTGCATTCTTGTTAGTGATCCTGATGTTTGTGACGGCAATGATCGGCTGCGCGAATATTGAAGAAGGGGAGATTGACTGGAAACCAAACGGTAAAGATCCTGCGATTGAGTCTCAACCTACAGCAGCACCCGAGAAGATTGTCACGTTCGGTGCTTATCCCAGTGCTGCGGCAGATGCGGCAGTCAGCGGCATTTTGAAGGCGCACGTTCGTATTGATCCGGATACAGGTGTATGGACTGAATATGAGAAGACTGAGGATAACAAAACGGTGACCGCAAACTACGACTTGCAAACCGGTTTCTTCAATTATAAGGAAGTTGTAGACGGAAACGTAACCGTAGAGAAAACTTACGTATTGGAGAATGGTAAATATTTCTCTGTTGATCCTATTTCTTGGATTGTATTGGCGGAGAAAGATGGTTGCTATGTTCTTATCTCCAAAGATATTTTAGAGGCGGGAATCCCGTTCTTAGAAACTTTCGGCACTTCCACTTGGGCGGATTCTTCTATTCGTGATTGGCTGAACGGAACGGATTCTTATGCAAAAGGCGGCGAAGATTACAGTGCTAAATGGAACTTTATCAACCGCGCCTTCACCAATGCACAAATTGCTATGATTCAGACAACTACCTTGAACACCAAGGATAATGCTTCTTACGGTGTTGCCGGCGGCGGAGAAACGAAAGATCAAGTTTATCTTTTGTCTGCAGAGGAAGTTGCGGCTTACTTTGGCGAGACTTTGACCGCGCAGTGCGTAGGTACTCCTTATGCACTTCATAAAGGACTTAGTGCCAAGAAGGATCAAGGCATTTGGTGGCTCCGTTCTCCCGGATACAATACCGCATTCCAAGGCGTTGATCGGAACGGTGACGTGACCAGTTACGGCTCCGCAGACGTTACAGTAGGCGTACGTCCTGTGATTTGTGTGAGCAAACAAGCTGTTTCTTAAATTTTGTAAAAATAAGGCTTGACATTCTCACTTTCGTGATGTATGATAACCAAGCGCTTTGAGAAGATCAGGCGCTTGTATGATCCACTAGCTCAGTCGGTAGAGCACCTGGCTTTTAATCAGGGTGTCCGGAGTTCGAGCCTCCGGTGGATCACCAAGAAATGGCGGCTGCATATTGAAGTTTATGCAGTCGCTTTTTTATTTCAGAAAGGCGTGAGTTTATGGCAGATACGAAGAACGAACGATCTATTGTAGAACCTTCTATTCTGGCAGGTTTTATTGAACTGCTTCCCAAAGAACAAATGATGTTTACACGGATGCAGGATACCATTAAAGCAACTTTTGAAAGCTACGGCTTTATTCCGTTGGATACACCGGTGTTGGAGAAATCGGAAGTCCTGCTTGCAAAGAGCGGGGGAGACACGGCAAAACAGGTGTACCGTTTTACCAAAGGGGATACGGATATGGCGCTGCGCTTTGACCTTACAGTGCCTTTGGCCCGCTACGTTGCTCAGCACTACGGCGAATTGGTATTTCCGTTCCGTCGCTACCATATCGGTAAGGTATACAGAGGGGAACGTCCGCAGAAAGGTCGTTTCAGAGAGTTCTATCAGTGTGATATTGATATTATCGGAAATGGATCTTTGGGTATTATTAACGACGCTGAAATCGTCAGCATCATTAACTCCACCTTTGAAGCGCTGCAGATTGGCGAATTTACGGTGATGATCAACAACCGGAAACTCTTAAACGGTTTCTTTGAAGCCTACGGTGTTACGGACACCGTAGAGGTACTGCGGATTGTGGACAAACTGGACAAGATTGGTGAAGACGCCGTACGCAAAGAATTACTGGAGCTGGGCGTTTCGGCAGCCAGCGCAGACGCAATTCTTACGCTGACCTCTTTAGGCGGTGACTACGAAGAGATTCTGGCCCGTCTTAAAGAAATGGATATTTCCAATGAAACCTTCCAAATCGGTTTATCTGAACTGGATGCGGTTTGTGCCCAGATGAAGGCATTTGGGATTCCTAAAGAGCGTTTTACCATCAATTTGAAGATTGCTCGCGGCCTTGACTATTACACCGGAACGGTTTACGAAACGTATTTGAAGGATTATCCGGAGCTGGGTAGTATTTGTTCCGGCGGTCGCTATGATGAGCTGGCTTCTAACTATACGAAACAAAGTCTTCCCGGCGTGGGTATTTCTATTGGTTTATCCCGTTTGTTCTATCAGCTTTGCCAAGCCGGTATCGTTTCTTTGGGCGGTCGCAAGACGCCTTCTGAAATCCTCTTTATTCCTATGCAGGGAACAATGGGCTATACTTTGGCAAAAGCACAGGAGTTCCGTCAGGCAGGGATTCCTTGCGAAACTTATATGAACGAAGGTAAGATGGGTAAGAAATTCGGCTATGCGGATAAGTTGGGCATTCCTTTTGCGGCTGTTATCGGTGAAGATGAAATGGCGGGCAACGTGGTAACTCTAAAGAATATGACGACCGGCGAACAATTCACGGTCGGAAGTGTGGCAGAATATAAAACTTTCCGGGAGAAGAATTGACAAACCCGCGTCGATTCCGTACAATGATGAAAGAGTTTGAAAGGGAGGCTATCTCATGAAGAACAGAAAGTTATTAACTGATATTTTTACCGTTGTGTTGATGGTGTCTATCGTACTGGTACTTTTGGCATACTTAAATGTATTCCCGGGCACCGTGCAGGATGAAGGCTCTGCATCCTACATCGTACTTTCCTATATCTCGGTACCTTTGGCGCTGATTTCTGTGGCTTTGATCGACTTGGTATTTCCGCTGATTGACAATCGCGCGATGCTGAAGGAGAATAAATTCAAGGTTAAAGCCGGTGTAAAGATTGCGCTGTTTGCTGCCGCTGTGATCTTTGGCGTGTTGTTCTTTATGACCGATGCTCTTGCAACGGCAATTACCAATGATTTTGTTGGTGTTGCAATTTTTGTGGCACTGTACATTGCACAGTTCTGCATCAACCTGGATCCTAAACCGGAGCCGGTTGAGGAGAAAGTTGAAGAAGCTGATGTATACGCCCAGTACGACGAAGATACGGATGACGAAGAATAAGATTCTTATTAGAACGTGAAGGAACGCGGACGCAGGTGTTTTGCTTGCGTCCGTTTTTACTTGGGGCAGGGAACTTACATGGTTGTTCGTGGGTACAAAAGTCCAGAAAGAGCAGAGGATTTACCCGGCGTAAAATGGATAGAAAATTTAGAAGAAGTACTTGACAATATACGGTTGTCTGTGTATAATGTCAAACGTTGGTTCGCTCAAGAACAAACGTAACAAATGTGTGCGGGTGTAGTTCAATGGTAGAACATCAGCCTTCCAAGCTGATTGTGAGGGTTCGATTCCCTTCACCCGCTCCATTTTGTGCCCGTAGCTCAGTTGGATAGAGCAACGGCCTTCTAAGCCGTCGGTCGGGGGTTCGAATCACTTCGGGTACGCCACGAAACAAACCTCTTTTGTCTACCAAGACAAGAGAGGTTTTCCTTATGCTCATACCGCCTCAGCAGCCAGAACGGTTGTCGGGGGCGTTTTTTGCGTTCGGTTGAAAAATTCATAGTTTTGCGATATAATCTGTTCAAAAATTAGAAATATGAAAGGAAATGATTTGGTATGAAAGAGAACAATACATTATTCGAGAAAATTATTTTTGGGTTCGAGCTTGTACTGTTCTTAGTCATACCCTTTGTTATTTGGTGGTCTACTACTCCTACAAATGTTTTAAATTCTAATTCTCTGTATAAATTGCTGGAGGCTGTCGGCATTTTGGGAAGTGGCATTATCTTGTTAATAGGTATACCTGCTGGTATTATTGGAATTATCAAGGCAAGAAGAATGATAAAACTAAGAAAGACTACCTTTGTATTGTCTATCATCAATTTAGTTGCAGGAAGCATCGAGATTCTCATATTATTAATAATTTTTTGCGCGGTTGTGTTTGGCGGAGCATCTGTCTAACATCAGTTCACGAGACTTGAATTTATCCAACAGAGCAAATACACTATTTTTTGTCGTTCTTATTTATGAAGAAAACATAACCGTTTATTATTACGACGACGATGATTTTACGCCTTTCTGTGTTTGTTTCTCTTTTCAGCATTGCCATTTAAAAGATCAGGAGGCTGTTATTGAATGGATCAATCAAATCATTGCAGGCGAGAAATTTGCAATCGAATTTTTTAAAAACGGGCAGAACTGTTTTGGCTCTGAAATCGATTCAAAAGAATTACTCGATTTGTCTTATGAAAAATTGGAACAATTTACAGGGTTTTATGGTTTAACAAAACTTTTGTCCACCGTTGACACGTTCAAAGTAAGAGGATGGAATAATCAACATAATTTTGATGCTTCTTTTGTTTGTGAAGATAATGGACATATCTTAATTGAGATATTGCAGTGAGAGTATACTGCGATTTTACGCGTCTTTTAGCTTTTTTACGTCGGTTTATACTACTTTTGTTTTGCCATAAACTGAGCAGGGTGAGCCTCCCGGAGATACCAGGTCGTGAAAGCATCTATTCCTTTGTTTCACAACCCGTGCGATCTGTAAATAGGTTGCGAAAGTGCAACACAATACAGTTTACGACCCGTATTTCAAAGAAAATCATCCGAATTGCGGAAAATCTGGGTCGCGGAATGCTCAAAAGTTCATAATTGCAACCTGTTCGTATTGTATACAGGTTGTGAAACATTCCTGAAAGCGAAATTACGACCTGTTACCCCAAATTACGACAAGTGCTTTGTTTTGTACCGGACATAATCTGCCTCCCACGCGGTGTCCTTTGGGTTTGCGGGTAAGCCAATTGTCGTTAAATAGCCGGCAAGATGCTTGCTGAGTTTTGCAGCACCGTAAACGTTCAAATGACTGCTGTCCACGTAGTCCGTGTGTGGATCGATTTCCAGGGCGTCTAACAGCACTGTGTAATCTAATACGCGCACGTTGTTGTCACGGGACCAGTTATACACAGATTTCATTGTACCGCTGAATCTGCCTGTGTCATAGGGGGCTAGCATAATGACCAGTTCCGCATCGTTTTTTTCTACCAGATTCAAAATATCATTTAAAGTGGATAAATTCTCAGCAGGGATTGGTGTAGCTTCAACCATATCATAGTTTGGAATCTGATTCACTGCTTGAACGCAGGTGTTCAGTGCTACAAAGCCTTTATAGTAATCTTTCGGTGCAAAGAAAACGTTGTTTATTTCATTGGCATCCACATCTTTCCAGCGAGTATGATATTTCAGAATATTGAAGTAGTAGGCTTCTCGTTGGTTTGCTTCCGGAACTAAGTCTTGAATCATTTCAATCTTATTCCAGGAAGGCTTCAGCGGGTCGATTGCATCGTATAGCACGCCCTCTGTATGTGAGTCTGCAAAAACCATATACGCTTCTAACAATACTATTTTTGGAGATTGGGTTTTGAAAGCTTCTTTGATGTAGTGATAGGAAGCGCGCAGGGGCTGCTGTTGTGTCGCAAGCACAAAACCTTTTATTCCGTTGTTTTTCCAAACTTCCAGGGGATTGATGCTGCAGTAGGCATGACTGGAGCCTACGCAGATATAGTCCATCGTGTCCCTGGGCAAGTCGTAAAATTCATTCATTTTACCCATATAATTCCAGGCGCCGGTCAGCGTTTTACGTTCTAAGACGTAGGAGGTGAGGGAAAATAGGCTTATGGCAATCAGCAGAAAAGCCATGGAACGAAATATTTTTGTACGTAAAGTCAGCGTCTTCATCATAACCTCCTTAGAAATTCATATAAATAAACGCCTGGTCGGAGTAACCGGGCCCGTAAATACCAAATATCAACACAATCAAAAACAGCCCCAAGTATAAAGACCATGCAACAGGAAGGGGACATTTAGCTACTTGATTGCGGATTGAGTAACCTTTTTCCCGGTAGTATCCAACCACGATCAGTAACAAAACGCCCAACGCTAAAACACAAATGTCGGGCAAGTCCAAAGCCGGCAGCATCTCGGCAGAAGCAGTCATACGGAACATAGCTTTAAATACGTTGACAATGGTTCGTGTATTTACCCGGAAGAAAATCCATGAAATATTAATTAAAATAAAATTGATCAATCGCCTTAGCCAAACAAACCAAGTGGCAGACGGATCAACGTGTAAAATGGTGCAAAGTCGTTTCTTTGCAGGATGCGTAAGTGTACCGATAATTTGGAAAACGCCTTGAAGCAGGCCCCAAAGAATGAAATGGAAACCCACACCGTGCCATAGGCCGCTTACAAAAAATACGATTAACAAGTTCACGTATTTACGTGCCGTTCCTAAACGGTTTCCGCCCAACGGAATATAAACGTAATCCTTCAACCAAGAAGACAATGCGATATGCCATCTGCGCCAAAAATCTTGAAACGACGTACTAAAATACGGCTGCTTGAAATTGTCAATCACATCGACGCCAAAACATTTAGAAACGCCGCGGCAAATATCGACACAACCGGAAAAATCGGTATAAATCTGTATGGTATAGCATAGAACACCGAGCAGAACCGCTACACCGCTGTACTTGTCCACATTTCCGAATACCGCATTTGCCAATATGCCGGCACGGTCTGCGATTACCAATTTTTTGAAAAATCCCCACAGTGCCAGTTGTGCTCCGGAAGTTACATTTTCGTAAAATAGACGTCTGTTTCTTCCCGCAAACAAGGTTGTGCTTAATTGATCGTATCGGGAAATAGGACCTTGCAGAATAAGTGGGAAGAAGGAAGCAAACGTGGCATATTTGAACACGTTGCGTTCCGGTTGGTATTTTCCCCGGTACACATCAATCACGTAGCCGCAAACTTGCAACGTATAGAAAGAAATGCCTACGGGAACGATCACGGAGCAAAAAGGAATGAATTTGACACAAAACAGCGTGCCTACGTTCAAAAACAGTACGATTCCCAAAAGAAATTTACGTAAATTTTGTTTTTTTGCTTTGGAAATCCATAAAGCACCAAGAAAGGTACAGAGAATACTTGCCAAAAGAAACAGCGCATAGCGTTTATCAAACTGTAAATAGAAAAAAACGCTTCCGGCAAGAAGTATGTAGGGGGAGCAAAATGCGGGTGTTAAGTAGTATATTGCCAACAATATTATCACAAAGCATATAAACGTTATAGAAAGTATCGACATAAATGACTGTGCCCTCCCGGAAAATATGTAAACAAATTGTAGCAGAAAGGAAAAACATCGTCAAATAATCTGTAGTTTGTATTTACTTTTCCCCGTATTCGTTATACAATAGCGCCTGTTATGAAACAAGAAATACAACTCTCTGACCATTTTACCTATAGAAAATTACTGCGGTTTACCGTTCCCTCCATTGCCATGATGATCTTTACCTCTGTTTACGGCGTTGTGGATGGCTTCTTTGTGTCCAACTTTGTGGGGAAGACGCCTTTTGCGGCTGTAAACTTTATTATGCCGTTTTTGATGATTCTGGGGGGATTCGGTTTTATGTTTGGCACCGGTGGCAGTGCTTTAGTGTCAAAAACGTTGGGAGAAGGAGACTCGGTTCGTGCCAATCGGCTGTTTTCCATGCTTACGTACACGTGTTTGGGCACGGGTATTCTCGTTTCGGTTCTTGGCATTTTGGTGATTCGCCCGGTGGCATCAATTTTAGGCGCAGAAGGGGAAATGTTGCGGCTTTGCGTGCTGTACGGACGCATCATTTTACTGGCAAACCCGGCATTTATGCTTCAAATGTATTTTCAAAGTTTCTTCGTAACCGCTCAAAAACCGCAACTGGGATTGTACTCTACCGTTGCTTCAGGCGTTACCAATATTCTATTCGATGCCCTTTTCGTAGGCTTATTTCAATGGGGTGTTGCGGGTGCGGCCCTTGCCACCATTTGCGGACAGTTGATCGGCGGCATTTTCCCCATGGTTTATTTTGCACGGCCGAATTCCAGTCTGCTTCGTTTGACCCGCACGCAGTTCTATGGGAAGGAATTGATGAAAACGTGTACCAACGGATCTTCCGAGCTGCTGAACAATATCTCTATGTCTTTAGTGGGTATGTTGTACAACGTACAATTGATGAAATATGCAGGGGAGAACGGTGTGGCAGCTTACGGGGTGTTGATGTACGTAAGTTTGATTTTTATGGGTACGTTTATCGGATACTCTATAGGAACGGCCCCCATCATTGGGTTCCACTACGGTGCCAAGAATCACAAGGAGCTTCGGGGCGTACTGCGCAAGAGTTTGGTTATTATCGGCATTTCTTCCGTGTGCATGGTGCTTTTGGGCGAATGCCTTGCGTACCCGCTTTCCAAAATCTTCGTAGGCTATGACGATACCTTGTTCCGGCTTACCCGAAGTGGGTTTATATGCTTCTCTTTTTCATTTTTGTTTGCAGGTATTGGTATTTACGGGTCCGGCTTCTTTACTGCACTCAATAACGGTTTGGTTTCTGCTTTCATTTCCTTCTTGCGAACGCTGGTGTTCCAAGTGGCGGCGATTCTGGTACTGCCCGTTTTCTTTGGCGTCAACGGCATCTGGATTTCCTTGGTGGTGGCAGAGGGAATGGCGGCATTGGTGACGGTGTGCTTTATGGTGGGGCTTCGGAAAAAGTACAGGTATTGATTTACAGATATTTTACTGGTAATTCCGGTAAAATAATGGTACAATGAACGTACCGAATTTTATTGACTGCAAAGAGGGTTATAGATATGCGGATGAAACGAATTTTAATGACGTTATTATGTATTGCAACGTGCTTCTCGGTGATTGCTTGTGGCGAGAATGAAAACGCGCCCATCAATGCTCCGGGTACGCAAACACCCGGCGCTACGGAATCGGTTCCCACCGTTGCACCTACGTCGGGTACGTCCGCACCGAAACCTACGCAAACACCCTCCAGCGGCATTGCGTACGTACCCCAAGGGGAGGAGAACTATACGGTTGAATTAGATCCCAACGCAGAGTATTGGGACTGCCCCATCTCTCAGGTAGGACAAGTCTTTACCCACAGTCTAATTGCTTATTTGGAAATGACAGACTTAGCTACGAACCCGGAGAGTTACTGGCGGAACGAATGCGTCACGGTTTCGGAGTTTAAGCGTTTCTTGCAAAGCGTATACGACAAAGGGTACGTGCTGATCAATATGAATTATATCTATGAATATAAAGAAGACACGGACGGCGTTTTGAAAGCCTATTTGAAGAAGTCCATTAAACTTCCGAAAGGGAAGAAGGGACTGATTCTTTCTGTTGATGACGTGACGTTTAATCCTTGGCAGCATGGAAAGGGCCGCGTAGACCGAATTGTGGTACACAATGGAAGGCTTGCGTCTGCTACGTGGATGAATGACGGCACGGTAGATTATTCCTATGACCGGGAAGTTGCACCGATTGTGGAGCAATTTTGTCTGGAACATCCGGATTTTTCATTCGCAGGCGCCAAATGTATGCTTGCAGTCAATGCTACTTTTGGCCTTTTGGGATACCGTACGGCAGATTCCTTTGAAGGAAAGAAAGATTACGACGGAACGACCATCCGTGTTGCCGAGGAGCGGGAAGAAGCGAAGAAAGTTGTAACCTATTTAAAGAATAACGGTTTCTACTTTGCGTGTCACGGCTACCAACACATCGCGGTGAATACGTTTACCGCTGCTCAGTTGCGGGAGGAATTCCGTTTGTGGAACAAAGAAATGAAGAGTCTGATCGGTTATACGTCGATTTACGTGTATCCTCAAGGTGCTTGGGCGGACTACGGAACGGAGCAACATAATATTTTACTTTCCGAAGGGTTCCACGTATTTTGCGGCACGTTTATGGGAGAAACTTTGATGAACGGTATGCCCAAGTCACCGGGCGTAGGCAATATTTTCACCCAGCGGTGCATTTTGCAAGGTAACACCTTGCGCCTGTACGGGGAGAATGGCAAGGCGGACGGAACCTGGTTCTGGAAGTACTGCGATCCCTACGCCATTTACGACAACGATGCTCGGTATCATAAGGTACAAAGACCGGCGTAATTTCTGTAAAATAAATGCTTGACAACCTGAATCTGCCTATGGTATACTACGCCTTGCGAGTAAAGAGGAAGTCATTTGCTTCACACCTTGCAGACGATGGGTTTGCGGGTTTCACGCATTGAAACAGCGACGTTTTACCGATGTCCTGTGCGTATTGTGAGAAAAGCGAATCGACTCCGTCGGTTCGCTTATTTTATTACACGGAGGTGTCGGTTATTAACAAAGACGAATTGTTGATCAATGAGCAGATTCGAGTGAAAGAACTCAGACTTATTGATGAAACGGGTACGGCAGTCGGCATTATGTCTGCGAAAGATGCCCAGAAATTAGCCTTCGAACGGAATTATGATCTGGTTATGATTGCACCGGGCGCAACACCGCCGGTATGCAAATTGATGGATTATAAGAAGTACGTTTTCGATATGGCAAAGAAAGAGCGTGAAGCCAGAAAGAACCAGAAAGTAGTGGACATTAAAGAAGTTCGCCTTACACTGGGAATCGGCGACCACGATTTCAACGTAAAGGTGAAGAACGCCATTAAGTTCCTACAGAGTGGCGACAAGGTTAAAGTAACGGTTCGCTTCGGTGGCCGTGAGATGAACCACACTAGTAACGGTGAAGTTCTGATCGATCGCATGGCAGAGGCCCTTTCCGAGTACGGAACGCTGGATAAGCGTCCGAAGCTTGAAGGAAAGAGAATGACGGTTATTATCAATCCTAAGTGAGTGAATAACATACAAACAGATTATGAAAGGAAATGAAGAATATGCCTAAGGTAAAGACACACAGTGCAACCAAAAAGAGATTCAGATTGAGCGCAAACGGCAAGGTGAAGATGAGCCACGCTTGCAGAAGACACAGACTTGTAACGAAGCCCAGAAAAGCGAAGAAGGGTCATAAGATGCCTGCTTATGCAGCAGATATGAACGCGGCTATCGTTAAGAAAATGATGCCCTACGCGAAGTAAGAAGGAGGAAGTTACAAATGTCAAGAGTTAAGAATTCCGTTGCTACAAGAGCAAGACGTAAGAGAACGTTGAAATTGGCTAAGGGCTATTTCGGCAGAAAGAGCACCATCTTTAAGACTGCAAACCAGGCTGTTATTAAGTCCGCTATGTTTGCATACAGAGACAGACGTCAAAACAAGAGAAACTTCAGAAAGCTTTGGATCACCCGTATCAATGCTGCTGCAAGAATGAACGGTATGTCCTACAGCACTTTAATGCACGCTTTGAAAGTAAACAACATTGAGCTGGACAGAAAGGTTCTGGCTGACATGGCTGTAAACGACAAAGCAGGTTTTGCGAAGCTCGTTGAGCAGATGAAGGGCTAATCTTGTATACGAAATTAACGAAATATGCGTGCATTATGAGCACGTCCAATAAAAGCGTCAGGTTCATTCACGGCTTAGGGAAACGTAAGTTCCGTGAAGAGAACGGATGCTTTTTTTTGGAAGGAGCAAGAGCAGTCAGTGAGCTTGTAAGCGCCGGTGCAACACTGCAAACGTTGGTAGTCTCCAAAGGCTACGGCGAGCATTTGAAACCGGGTAGCACTCAGGCTGAAGAAATTGACCGATTGATTGCACGGGCAGGTGACGTTCTGCTGGTGGGAGATCCGGTTTTCCGGTTCTTAGCTGATACGGTTACGCCCCAGGGTATTGGTGCAGTATTAGCGTTTCCTGTTATGCCGACACTTTCGGATATTTTACCCAAAGCTACCCGATTGCTGATCCTGGAGAACCTGCAAGATCCGGGCAATTTAGGCACTTGCATCCGAACAGCGGATGCCTTTGGATTTGACGCAGTGCTTTGCGTGTCCGATTGCGTGGATGCCTACAATCCGAAAGTGATTCGCTCCACCGTTGGCTCTATGTTCCATATTTCGGTTCTTCGAATTGAAACACCTATCAGCGAATTCCTCACCCAGGTGCGCGAGGCCGGTTTCACGGTGTACGGCGCTCACCCAAGAGGCGGCGCGAAAGCCGGGGATGATACGCTTTTCTCCGGTAAATCCGCGGTGATTATCGGAAACGAAGGGGCAGGCCTTACAGAGGCTGCTAAACGGGGCAGTGATTGTTTGGTGACCATTCCCATGCCGGGCCGTGCGGAGTCTTTGAATGCCGGTATCGCTGCCAGCGTGCTTATGTATGAAGTAATCAGACGAAAGGAAGATGAACGATGAAATTATTTGACCTTTGGAGCAATAAATTAAATAACTGCGATAAGCAAACCGCAGGTGCGCTGCTGAACGCTTACTACGAGGCAGAGACGGAAGTATACAAGAAGTTGCTCTCCGAGAAGACCCAGACGTATACCGGTACGGTCAAGGCTTTTAGCGAAACGTACAACCTTGAAATGTGGCAGGTTGGCGGCTTTATGGATGGCATCAATACTTCTTTGGTGGAGGCTGTTGCGGTGGATCGCTTGGAGGAAGAAAGCGAACTTTCTTTCACCATTGACTGGAAGCAGTTGTTCATCAATATGATGAAGGCCAAGGCGGAGTGGCTTTGGACCTTGGAAGAATGGGACAATATCTACACTTTGGAAGAGCGGGCTGCTATTGAGAAGGAGTACAAGTCCTCTCGCCAGGCGGTAAGCACCAAAGTTGGCCGCAACGATCCTTGTCCTTGCGGCAGCGGCAAGAAGTACAAGAATTGCTGCATGGAATAAGATAAGATAATATAATATATTTAACATCTCGCCCCTAAACCTTTGTCGTACTCAAGAGATATGACATGCACGCTTGGGGGCGTTTTGTTTGTTTTTTGTTTCCTATTGATTTTTTTGAAATTTCGGGTATAATAATATCAAATCACGATTTAGTAAATTAGGATTAGATATCGAATGGAGGTGCCGATGTGTTTGTAGGAAGAGAAGCAGAACTTACATTTCTTCAAGATAAATACAATGAAAATCAAGGTCAGCTTATTGTTCTTTATGGTAGACGACGTGTTGGGAAGACTGAAACTTTACGGGAATTCTGCAAAGGAAAACCACACGTTTTTTATTCGTGTACACAAAGTACTGATAAAGTTCAATTAGCAAAATTCTCTAAACAAATATTAATGGAGAATATACCAGCCAAACAATATGTCTCTGAATTTTCTGATTGGGAAAGTGCTTTTCACGCTGTGTGTGAATTGCCTTATGGCAATCAAAAGAAGTTACTTGTCATTGACGAATTTCCGTATATGTGTAAGGGAAATAACAGCATTCCTTCTATTCTTCAAAATTTGTGGGATAGAGAATTAAAGGACAGTAATGTGATGATTATTCTCTGCGGTAGCGCAATGAGTTTTATTGAAAAAGAATTGCTTGCGGAGAAAAATCCGCTTTATGGCAGAGCAACCGGCATTTATAAAATGACTGAAATGGGATTTTATGATGCAATTCGATTCTTTCCCGAATACTCGGATCGAGATAAGATTTTGGCATACGCAATTCTTGGTGGGATTCCCCATTATCTTCGGCAATTTAGTCCGGGACTGACACTGACAGAAAACATTAAGCAAAATATTCTGACGAAGGGTTGTGTTCTTTATAGCGAGGTAGAATTTCTGTTGCATCAGGAACTTCGAGAAACTGCTATCTACAATTCTATTATAGAGGCAGTGGCTCTTGGTAATACAAAGTTAAATGATATTAGTCAGAAATCGCTCGTGGAAGACACATCCAAAACAAGTGTTTATCTCAAAAATTTAACGGAACTTGGAATTATAGAAAGAGATTTTTCCGTTGACGCTAAAATAAAAGAAAAGGCAAATACGAATAGAGGCATTTATCTTCTGACGGATAATTTCTTCCGCTTTTGGTATGCCTTTGGCTTTGCTAACTTTTCTCAACTTGAGGATGGCGATGTGGATGGTGTATATGAATACGTTGTTAAACCGGCTTTGCATGAATTTGCTTCTTTTTCATTTGAGGATGTTTGCAGAGAGTTTGTTAAAGAAAAGCAAAAACAAAATGCGTTACCATTTCGCTATTGCGATATGGGGCGATGGATGGGTAGAACAACAATTCGAGACAAAAATGTGGCTACTGGCATAAGAATTGCTGAAACAGAAATTGATATTCTTGCCATAGGACGAGGCGCAAAAGAATACTTGGTGGGGGAGTGTAAATTCAAAAAAGAACCATTCGATTATTCTGAATTTCTTGATACAACGGTCAAATTAAAACCTCTGCAAGAAAATGCAAAATTCTACTATGCTTTTTTCTCGGAATCAGGATTCGACAAAAAAATCATTTCTGAAGCCGAACGCAGAGGGGATATTTATCTTTATGCGTTAAATGAAATTGTAAATTACAAATAAAGAAAAATATTGCCCGGTGCCGGTAAAAAAGAACCCACCCTATTGCTTTGGCAGTAGGGTGGTTTTTGTGTTTTATAAATTTCACAATCTTTCCAACAACTCTCCGGGCTTGATCGCCGGAACAGGGCTATAGGTAAAATCTTTAATATTTCTTGTTACAATATAATTCGCTTTTGCTCTTGCTGCGCAAACCGCTTGTAGAGCGTCCTCGTAATCAGAAAACTCTAAATCTGCAGCCTTTAGTAAGTCTGTTTCCCGCAAATCAATTACCGTAAACAAAGAGGTGAGTGTGGTTAGTATTTCTTTAATCTTCTCTCCGTCCAATTCTTTTCGCATAATATGCACGATATTGGGGACGGACAGGGATGAAATGCAACCATCGATTTGCGCGGTTTCACAGTATCTGAATATTTTCAACGAATCTTCTACAAAGTCTTTTCGATTGCACAGCACGTCTAAAATAACGTTCGTATCAATGAGTATTTTCATATCGTGCGCTCCTTTCTGCACGCGCTTTCTTCTCATCCGCATCAGAAGAAAGAACGCCTACGAGACTGTCAGAAAGGAAGGATACGGCCTTCTCTTTGGAAATTAGACGAGCAACTTCGGAACCATTCTTCGTAATCACAATTTCGTGACCATTCTGAACTAATTTTAAATATCTGCCAAAGTTGTTTTGTACTTCTGTTGCTGTTGCAGTTGTCATCTTATTCGCCTCCTTTGTGCGTATTATTTAGCTAATATTAGTATATACCAATTTAGGGATTTTGTAAAATAGAATTATTTGCTTGTAATTGTAGCATAATTGTGCTATAATAATGTTACAAACAAGGAGATGATCGCAATGCCTCAAATTATTCCAATTCGCGACTTACGTGATACCACTAAAATATCCCAACTATGTAATAGCACCAATGAACCTCTCTTTGTTACCAAGAATGGGTACGGTGATATGGTGGTGATGAGTATGGCGACATACGAACAACAATTGGCGAAAGCGCAGCTGTACGATCAGATTATGGAAGGAAAGGTACAAGCTGACCAGGGCGAATTGATAGACGGAGAGACCGTGATGCAAAGACTCAAGGAGAGGTATGCGGGGGAGATTTGATTATAAGTTCACCAAATTAGCAATGGATGACCTTGATCAAGTGTTGTCCTATATTGCAAATGTGCTTGTTAATCCTATTGCTGCAAGAAACTTATATACACAGATTGAAAGTGCAATTACCTATATTTGCTCTTTTCCCTACGCAAGTCCGGATTGTTCTTGTTATTTGATCGAGGAAGAGAATGTTCGCCATATTAAAGTAGGAAATTATATGCTGATTTATGAAATTAAGTTGGATATACATATGATATATATTCTGAGATTTTGTTATGCGAAGATGGATTTGATCAATTTGCAAGTTGGCCGCTAATTTAAACGCCTCATTGCGTGTGCAGTGAGGCGTTTTAGCATATTAATCTTTTACGTATTCTGCAATATCTTCTAATTTACAATCTAAAATGGTGCATAACTGATTGAGTGTATACGTGCTCACATTCTCGTTCTTGCGCAGGCGGTCCAATTGGCCTGTGCTGATATGATAATGCTTAATTAGTTTGTATTGTGAGATATTCTTCTCGGATAATGTTTTCCATAGTTTGTCGTAAGATATCATGGTTAGTTCCAGCCTCGTGTTCTGTATTGTTTGCTATTTCCATAATTTACCAAAAATAACCATAGAGTATGGTATTATGAAAGTCTATTTATTGACAATTGCCCGTAATCGGGCTATAATTTTTATGAAACGCTATTGAATTAAACTGGGAGGCAAAGTCGTGTCTAATACCGTTTTTTATTACGAACAAAAGCAAGCGTATCCCATGCTTTTTGTTTTTGATACAAAAGGAAATATGCGAAAATATGCGTTGCAAAAAAATGTGACAATTGGTAGAAATACAACGAATCACAGTGTAGATATCCCGCTTTCTTCCACAATCGTATCTAGAAATCATGGTAAGATTGAATGCGTAAGAGATGAATACATATACACAGATTGTGGTAGTACCAATGGCACTTTTGTAAATGGTGTGCGCATTGGGAGCCGCTCTCAATTTGATCAAAGTTCGGTGACCTTGCATGATGGTGATATATTATCCTTTGATTTGAAAGAAAATGGATGTTCGCATCCGGAGCAAATGGTTGCAATTTTTACCACCGTTTTATCTGAGCAAGTGAAATGGAAGAAAGTACAACTACACGCTGAAATTGCAGAAATTCATATTGGTCGCACAGCATCTAATTCTTTGAATATTGCGAACGATATGATTTCGGAACACCATGCATCTTTCTTTCGTGCAGAGCATGGTTGGGCGGTTGTCGATCATAACAGTACGAATGGCGTTTATATCAATGCGTCACGCATTCGTGCATCCAGATATCTATCGGATATGGATGTTATCCGTATAGCGGATATTTTCTTTGTGTTTTACGAAAATAGTTTGTTTTTTTGTGATGGATCTGAAACAACCGAGTTATCCAAGGGGAAGAAGGAGTTAAAGATTAATATCTTAGAGCGTAGTGTGATGCAACGCTTTAAGAAGATTCGTTTGTTACAAGATATCAATTTGACCGTATCTAGTGGGGAAATGGTATTGATATTGGGTGGCTCCGGTGCCGGAAAGACTACATTCATTAATGCGGTGATGGGATATGAGAAAGCACAGGGGAGAATCACCTATGATAAAACGGATATTTACGAAGAATATGAACGAATGAAATATCAAATTGGATTTGTACCGCAACAGGATTTACTTCGAGGTAGCGATTCTGTTTACGATACACTTTCGAATGCGGCTGCAATGAAACTTCCGGCCGATTATACACCGAAAGAGCGTGAACTTCGTATTCAAACCGTATTGGAAGAATTGGGGCTCAGTCGAGAACGAAATACACTAGTATCTAAACTTAGTGGTGGACAAAGAAAGCGCTTGAGCATTGCGGTGGAATTTATTGCGGATCCTGCACTGTTTTTCTTGGATGAGCCGGACTCGGGACTTGACGATATTATGGGCAAAGGTTTGATGGAGAACTTACGCAGTATTGCAGATAAAGGCACCATTATTATGGTGATAACCCATAGCCCGCAACGAGCAGCCACTTTATTCGATAAAGTTATAGTTCTTGCCAAGAGTACCGTGGACAATTGCGGACATTTGGCTTTCTATGGATCGCCGGAAGAAGCATTCCGTTTCTTTGATGTACAGTCCTTTTATGGTATCGTAAATAAAATTACCCGACCGGATGAGAACGGGGAAGGTCTATCGGACTATTTTATTGAGAAATATAACGGTGTACACCTGTAATACGGTTAAGGAGAAGGGTTTCTATGCATGATAAAAGAATTGGAAGATTTGGACAGATTAAGATTTATATCGGTAAATGTTTTCGTTCGTTTTTAAATGAGAAAGGGTGGAAATCGCTCATTACCACGCTCATCGTTGCTGTCATATTATCGTGGGTAATAGGCGGAAATACCTTTAAAGTGTTTGAAAACACCAGAAGTGGTGCCTTTGCAATGATTTGCGGTTGTATATGGACCGGCTTGTTTAACTCGATTCAATCTATTTGTAGGGAACGGCAGATTATTAAGCGCGAGCATCGTACCGGATTACATATCTCTTCGTACGTTGTTGCGCATTTGATTTATGAATTTGTATTATGTGTTGCAGAAGCGGTAATTTTGACAGGTGTATTTGACTTGTTTAGAACGTTTCCAAAAGATGGAATTTTATTTGGCTGGACCGGACTTGAATTTCTGATCTCTTTTACATTGGTTATTTTCTGCGCAGATGCTTTGGGTATTATGATTTCCTGTATTGTTAAGACGCAAAATGCAGCTATGACGGTGATGCCGTTTGTGCTCATTATTCAATTGGTTATGTCCGGTATGATGTTTAAACTTCCGGAAAAAGCAGATGGTGTCAAAGAACTTACCATTAGTAAGTGGGGGCTTACCTCTATTTGTTGTACTGCTGATGTTACGAAACTTCCTACGGCGAAAGAAATCGCGATGCAACAAGAAGGCAGCGCAGTCTCTATTCCTTCCACGCAAGCAGAAATTGAAACAATGGAGCAATACAAAAAAGAATACAAGGCTTCTACGTCTAATATTCTGCAATGCTGGGGCGTGCTTGGTGGTTACAGTGTGCTGTATGGAGCATTGGGGATTTTATTTTTGAAGCTTGTGGATAAAGACAAGAGGTAGTGAGTCGATGATTACTTTAGATTATGCCTATATCACTTATCCGGGAGATCGATCGATCAATGAAGATGCAGTGGGATTCGTAGCGACGCAAGAAAAACACTGTTTCGTCCTTTGTGATGGTCTTGGCGGACATGGTATGGGGGATGAGGCATCTTTCTTGGTGAAAGAAAGCATCTTGAAAGATTTTACCACGCAGGAAAGCCTGGCAGATTTTCTGCCCATTGCTTTTACACACGCCCAGGAAACCTTGCTTATACAACAAGCCAATAAACATGCACAGCAAAAAATGAAAACTACGGCTGTTTGTATGGTATGTGATATGAAGAAACTATACGTGGGTTTTGTGGGGGATTCCAGGTTCTACGCATTTTGTAAAAAAGGTGTTGCTGTTCAAACCGCTGATCACAGTGTTCCTTATCGCTTGTATTTATCCAAAATGATTCAAGAAGAGGAAATTCGAACGCATCCGGACAGAAATATATTGCTCCGCGTAATGGGGGTTCCGTGGAATGAATCGCAGTACGAAATACTGAAGCCTATGAAATTAAAATCTTATCAAGGTTTCTTACTGTGTTCGGACGGATTTTGGGAGTTAATTACAGAAGAGGAGATGTGTGAATTGTTGCAGGGATCAAACACTGCCGCAGAATGGCTCTCAAAAATGCAAGGTGTGGTTGCCGCACATCCCAAAAAAGATAAAGATAATTTCTCTGCGATTGCAGTTCTCGTGCATAAGAGGTAACGGATATGATCAATTATGAAGATGAATATCAAGCTTATAATAGCAATGAAATACTTGAAATAACCGTTCTTTCTCTAAAGGGAAATCGCATTCTGCAAGAAGATTGCGTTGGTTATGTGCTGAAGCGCAAAGAAGGAATTGTTGTATTATGCGACGGCATGGGCGGCCACGATGGCGGCCAAATGGCTAGTCGAACCGCAGTGGAAGGATTTCTTCAGGCGTACAATACCTATGATGAATCCGTATCCGTACAAGAATTTCTTTTGGCAACCCTGGATGGCTTGGATCGAACCATTCATGGTTTGAAGCGTTCTGACGGAAATCTTATGCAAGCGGGCACTACCATAACGGCTATTTATATTCAAGATAATCGGTTGTTTTGGGTCAGTGCGGGGGATAGTCGACTTTATGCCATCCGAAATCGTGAGATGGTACAAATTACGAAAGATCATACGTACCGTATGCTTTTGGACCTAAGAAAGAGTAAAGGCGAAATCTCTCAAGAAGAATACAAAACGGAAATTAAACGAGGACAGATGCTGATCAGCTTTTTGGGTGTCGGGGGACTTCCGTATGTAGAGAATAACAAAGCACCATTTATGTTACAAGGTGATGATTTGTTGGTTTTAATGTCGGATGGCATCTATAAATTATTAGAGCCAAAAGAAATGGAAGAACTGTTTCAAAGTGGTCGCGTTACGGAAATGGTATCCGGCATTCAAGCAAAAGTGGCAGCGTCCGCTCAAAAAAATATAGATAATCTCACAATTGCAATTGTCAAAATTAAATAAATGGAGGATGGATTAAATGGAAGTAAGAGTAACAAAATGTCAAAATGGACACTATTATGATGCGAATAAATATGATGCTTGTCCCCATTGCGGTGCGGCGGAATTTACGCTACAGGACATTAAGAGGGAACCGGAGCAAAAAAAAGGGTGGTTTAAGAAAAAGAAAGTTGAGCCGATGCCGGAAACCAGCAAGCAACCAGAATCGTCGTTTCGGTCTGCATCGGTTAATCCCATTGTCGTTGAAGACGTAGAGACCCAAGGTGCGTTGCATGCGGAAGAATTTTCCTCATCGGATGTAACGGAAGGTCTTTTTGAGACCGCAAAAGAGGAAACTCCGGTTATGGTACCCAATGAAGAACCGCAGGAAAGCTCTCTTTTGAACCAAGTACAGCAAGTTACCGGCGATAATGACGGCAGGACCATGGGATTTTTCAGTACGAGTCAATCTACAACTTCTGTGCCCGCCGGGATTGGCGAACCGGTGGTGGGATGGATTACCTGTGTCAAGGGCAATCAATTAGGGAAAAGTTATCATTTAGTTTCCGGACGCAATTCCGTCGGACGATTTGATTCGAACGATATCGTACTCACGGATGAAAACAGTGTATCCAGAGAAAAGCATGCATGGATTATTTATGAACCGAGAAAACGGAAATTCTACGTGCAACCGGGAGAGGGCAGTGGCCTTACTTATGTTAATGATGAGAATATCTTCGTTGCGACGGAAATTTGCAGCGGAGATATGGTGGAATTTGGTGAAACAAAATTTATTTTCACGCCGCTTTGTGGTGAACATTTTACTTGGGAAGATTATATTGGATGAAGAGGTAATTTATGAGCAAGTGCCATTCTTGTTTTCGAGATGTAGACGTACATAAGGATGTATGCCCTTATTGCGGTAGTCTGATATCTAACGTTGCAAAACAACCTATTTATTTGCCCCCCGGAACGGTCCTTCAAGAAAGATATATTCTTGGTGACGTCATAAAAGCCGGTGGCTTTGGCCTTATCTATAAAGCTTGGGATTCTAAATTAGAAACGATTGTAGCGGTAAAAGAGTTTTTTGCCACCAGCCTTGTCAGCCGGGCTGCAGGAACAAAGGATGTTATAGTCAATAAGAAAGGCATAGAGGAATTTGCATATCGAAAGGCACGTTTTTTAGC
This sequence comes from Clostridia bacterium, assembly GCA_017935905.1. Taxonomy (GTDB): domain Bacteria; phylum Bacillota; class Clostridia; order UBA1212; family UBA1255; genus RGIG9099. Next base: position 31,675 of record JAGBGO010000081.1, read on the forward strand.
AGAAGCACGCAGTATGGCAAAATTTGGAAATAGTAAATATATTCCAAATGTTTTTGAGTTTTTTGAAGAAAACGGAACGGCTTATATTGTTATGGAGTTGCTTAGTGGTGTGGATTTACAAGACTATATGCGCTCGGCACAGAAAATGGACGTAGATTTTGCAATCTTTATTACCAACCAAATTGGAAATGCCCTTAAAATGCTACATAAAGAAGATATTATTCATCGAGATGTTGCCCCCGATAATATCTATATTAAATCGGCTAAGGATTTGAGCGTCATTCTGTTGGATTTAGGCGCGGCCAAGTTGGCAGATGCGAAAGAAGACGTAGTGGATATTATTTTGAAACCGGGCTATTCACCCATTGAGCAGTATGAGAAGAATATGGAAATTGGTCCATGGTCAGACGTGTATGCATTAGGCGCAACTCTGTACGTTATGCTCACCGGCATTAAACCGGATGAATCTACCAATCGAAGAATTGAAGATTGCGTTGTGCCGCCCCATGAATTAGATGCAACCATTCCGGAAAACTTAAGTTATGCGGTTATGAAAGCGATGGCACTCGATAAACACATGCGGTTCAAAAATATCGATGAATTCTTGCAGGCTGTTAATGGAGAAAAGAAAGTGGTTTCTTTGGCGAAAGAGAAGAAACAAAGAAGAAATAAACGCATGGGTGGTGTGCTCGCCGGCATCATGGCTACCGTTCTTATTGTTTGTGCGGTACTTTTTGTATACAATCAGAAAAAACATACAGAAGATTTGGATGCGGCTGATATCGTGATTTGGTACGCTGCTTCTGAAAATTCAGATGAAATAAAAGCGATGGAACGAATCGCAGAAGATTTTCATCACAATTACCCGCACATTACCATTACATTGCGCAGCATTCCGGAAGAAGCGTATGTTTCTGAGTTGGAGCAAGCCCTGAAAGACGGCAAATTGCCTACGTTGTTTGAAAGCACGGATCTTGATTGGGATTCTGCAATCTTAAAGAATGCGGTTGATTTAAAGACTGTTTTGAAATCGGAACAAGCGAAGAAATGTTTGTTTTTGGATAAATTTACACACTATTATCCCGATTACAAGAAAATACCGTTAGGGATTGAAATCCCTGTTGCTTACGTTATTACAAGCGGATATACAGCGGTAAATTATACAAATGATTATTTTACCGAGCCGCGCGATTTTGGTGAAAATACAAGTGTTGCAGTGGATGAAATTTATAAAGATTTAGTAGACCTGAATTTTGAAGAATTTGCGTATGCTGACAAAGCAAGTTTTATGAATAACCAGCAAAATACCAGTCCGGTGATGCTGTCTTCTACGATGGCTATGAATCAGGTACGTGAACAACTGGTGAATTACCAAAAAAAGTACGTGTATCCGGATTGCGCGTCGTTAAATTGTGGATTTGTTTATGAATGGAGTATTGGAAACGGCAGTGACGCCGAGGTGGCGGCAGCGACGAGACTGCTTTCTTGGATGTTCGGTCATTCCTATCAAAACATCTTAATGATCAGTCACTGTAGTGATGGACAGATTCCTGTCAATCCAGATAGTTTTATGGAGAAAATTGACCAAAAGAATTATGAAGCAATCGAAGAAATTTATACAAATTTCTGTTTCAGCAGATGAGAGGTGCAAAATGGTGAAACGTTGTTATGGTTGTATGGAACAATATGACGAGGGTGCGACGGTATGTCCTCATTGTGGATACGTTGAAGGTACGAAGGCTGAAGAGGCGATTCACATGGATCCGGGGACATGTCTAAAGGACCGTTATATTATTGGACGCGTGTTAGGATATGGCGGTTTTGGTGTTACCTATATTGCATGGGATCAACGTTTAGAACAAAAAGTTGCGGTGAAGGAGTACTTGCCCAGCGAGTTTTCTACGCGAATGCCGGGTGCAGCCACCGTTACGGTGTTTAGCGGAGATCGAAACGAACAATTCCAACAAGGTTTGGATAAATTTGTAGAGGAAGCAAAACGTCTTTCTAAATTTCAAAATGAGCCCGGCGTGGTAAAAATCTTTGATAGCTTCAAAGAAAACAGCACCGCCTATATTATTATGGAGTATTTGGACGGGGAGACATTAACTGCGTATTTAGAGCGGGAAGGCTTGCTGACGGAGGAAAAAGCCATTGAAATGTTGCTTCCTGTTATGCAGTCCTTGCAAATCGTCCATGAAGAGGGGATTCTGCATCGGGATATTGCGCCGGATAATATTTTTATTACAAAAGCCGGAGAAGTAAAGCTGATTGACTTTGGTGCTTCTCGCTATGCCACTACTTCTCACAGTCGAAGTTTGACGGTGGTAATTAAACCGGGATACTCTCCGGAAGAACAGTATCGAAGCCGGGGTGATCAAGGTGCACATACAGACGTTTACGCGTTGTCTGCTACGATGTACAAGATGCTCACAGGAATTACACCGCCGGATGCGTTAGAACGCCGAGCGAACATTGAGCAAAAGAAGAAAGATCTTCTTAAGGATATACATAAGCTTAATAAAAATGTTTCCCGTCGTACGGAAAATGCAATCTTAAATGCTATGAATGTACAAATTGAAGATCGTACGCCCAATATTCAAGCCTTTATGGATGAACTATATAGCGAGAAGCCTGTTGCAAGACGGTATGGAAAGATTAAGAAAATCGACGTCTACGCTTGGCCGAAGTGGCTCAAAATCGGCATTCCTGTTTGCTTGATTGCCTTTCTCTTAATTGGGGTTTTGTTGCTTACGGGAGTACTGCGTGTACCATCCAAATATAACGATGAAGTGGTTATTCCCGATGGCTTTATTGTTGTGCCGGATGTTGAAGGATTGAATAAAGATGAAGCGTTGTCTGCAATCGCTGACAGCGGTTTGATTCCGCGGTCAGAGGGAAACGTCATATCGGATTATTTGGAACCGGGACAGATTGTGCTTCAAACGCCTGTTAGCGGTTCTTATTTAGAGCAAAACGGTATTGTGAACCTTACCGTCAGCAGTGGTAGTGCCGTGCAAAGTCCCGTTGAAGGTAAAGCTACCGTTCCCTACGTTGTTTGGGATACGTTGGAAATGGCTACAGAGAAACTTGCGCAAGCTGGTCTTGGAGAACCGATTGTCGGCGAATCCATTTATGATGACGCCGTGCCCAAAGGCAGCGTCATTGCACAAAGTGAAGACGTAGGCACAGAGCTTCCGGAAGGTACGCAAATTACACTTACGATTTCTTTGGGACCGAAGCCGTTTGATATGCCCAACGTTGTGGGGATGACTTGGGCGAATGCTGAAAAATTGCTCAAGGATAAGGGCTTGAATGTTTCTACTACGTACGAAAACAGCAGTACGGTAGCGGAAAATACAGTATTGCGTCAGGATATTGCGGAAAAGCAACAAGTATGTAAGGGGGATAAGGTTACGTTAACGGTTTCCAGCGGAAAGCCTGTCATTGCCGTTCCCAATGTGGTGGGGAAGAAACTAACGGATGCCAAAACGACGTTAACGGGTAAAAAGTTTAAGGTAGAAGATTATGAAATGTATCATAACACGGTTCCTGCCGGTACTGTGATTAGTCAAAATCCTGAAGCCGGTACATCCCAAATAGAGGGGACTACCATTAAAGTGTTTGTGAGTAAGGGGAAAGAACCGGTTACTGTTACAAACGTGGTTGGAAAGACGGAAAGTGCTGCATATGCGGACTTGGTGAATCAAGGCTTTACCGTGACATCCAAATATGGTGGTTATCATAGTAGTATTCCGTATGGATGTGTTTTGTCTCAAAGTCTTCCTGCGGGTAGCAGTCAGTATAAAGGTAGCACGATTGATTTGACAATAAGTAAGGGTCCGGATTGGTCGAGTTGGTCGGACACACTACCTGCTGAAGTAACAGATACAAACTATGAAATAAAGTCGCAGACAGTTTATCGATACAAAACGAAACTTTGGAAATACCCAACAACAGGTGTCCCAAGTGGGTACACTTTGGATAGAACGACGGTGGAATATGGTTCTTGGACCGATGCGGGTTGGAAAACGAGTAAACCTGTTGAAAGTGATGTTTCTCAAATCGTTGATACTCGAACTGTGACAGATCGGGATGCGTATACCATATATCATTATTTTTATTATCGCTATTATAATGGTGAAAAATATAAGTACACATATGGTGAAAAGACAGCATTATCGTATGGAGGGAAAAGATATGACACACAATCTACTACGCCATTCACATATTATGGTAGCGATAGTAATGGACGAGATATGTATCAAGTAACACCATGGATTAATTTTTCAAAAGAAGTTTGGTTTTTAGAGAAAGAAGAACCAGTGGCTGCGGTAACCCACACAGAGTGGCGTCAACAAATACGTAACAAAACCACTACTTATCACTGTTGGAAATGGAATGATACATGGTCAGAGTGGTCTACAACGCAGCCTGTAGGGGATGTATATGTTGATACTCCGAAAACTCAATATAGTTATAGAAGAAAGTAGAGTCTTTTAATAAGTGAGGATTAAATATGAACCAAAAGAAGCAAAGTAATCGCAATGTAACAATTTTGGTGGTTGGTGTCCTTATTATCAGTGGTTTGATTTGTTTGGCGCATGTTTTCTGTCTGTTATGTGTTTGCTGTCCCGAATTGATGAATGAAATCATTCCGGAATGTGCGCCATGTGCTTCAATGATTCATAAAGAAAGGAAAATTGAGATAAATTTAATATCTACTGGGTTATCTATCATTGGATTGGCTGTTACTGTGTGGACAGGCTTGAATATTATTAATGTTTTGGAACGCAAAGAATTTGAACTGATTAAAAACGATGTTGAAGCGACAAAAAATGCAATAGGTAACATTTCTAACAAAATAAAAAAAGCAGACCAAATTAAATTGTTGAATGAAATGTACTACACGGTAGAAGATGCTGCAACGAAAGAATTAATCAAAATAATTCAAGCGATTCCGGATGCTGATATCGCTCAAATTGATTTTGTAACTTTATTGGAAATTGAAAGAAGATTCAATAACGTATATAGAATCCGTAACAGCGATGGGAAACATAGCGATTTGCTATTACATGAGGTATCGCAGGGAGAAGAATTGATATATTCTCAATTAAACACTGTGAACCATACTACGATTACTTTATACTTAAAATATCGATTGGCTGAATTTCATTTTTACTCAGGATACTATTATTCGGGTCAAGATGGATGTGAGACTTTTGGAAAAGCGGCGGATTTGTACTTTGAAACGGCTCCAGGATTTCATGCATATGTTCCTAAATATACAAATATACCTGTTGATGATATTGATTTTACTTTTCCCCATTCAAAAGATGAACAAAAGATATCTGCATATTTTTGTAATAGCATAGGTGAGGCATACAGTAAAATTACTGAATATATGAAGAAAATGGATAACTACAATAGTGATAATGAAAATGCGTTTAAAGCGATTTTCTATTGTGCATATGCAACCAAATGGGAGAAAAGTGAAGTGTATTTGAGAAATTATGGTTGTGCCATAGAACGTAAAGAGGATGTTTCAGAACAAAACTACTCTCGATTGAAAGAAATATATGATGATGCTTTTGGTACAAAGTGTACTAAGAACTCACTGAAAACGTTAATGTCCGTTATGGATAAACGCTTTAATGCCAATTTGAAAATTGAAATAATCAATATTGATAAAGGAGAAAAACGCCATCCTCCACTAAACAATTTGTTCTATAAAGATAATTGGAATCAGCTGGATGAAACACGTCAAAAACAACTTATTGAAATGCTTCAAGAACTTAATATTAAGGCAAAGCTAACTCAAAAAGTATATCCTTCAGCGCTACATGGATACATTTATAGCTGTATCTATAATCGTGATATGTATCTTATTTCTAATCAAGATGCGCCGGAATCTCGGGTGTACTTAGAGAATGCACAATTAGAATTAGAAGTTTTGGAAATGCTCGACAGAGATGATCCTGTGGTTCGGCTTTTGAAAATGGATATGGATGCACTAAATTCTAGATTGGATAACAAACATGGTCAGGAGGGATGAATCTGTGAGTGAAATGGACCTAACCGGCTACCCATCAATCGATAAACCATGGCTTCGATACTACACTAAGGAAGCCATCGAAACCCCTTTGTCTGCGTGTACCTTATATGATAATCTTTGGCAACATAACAAAGATTATCTAAGTAATGTAGCCCTGAACTATTTTAACAGAAAGATTACCTTCCAAGCGTTATTTGAAGGAATTGAGGCGGCGGCAAAAGCTTTTACAGCTATAGGTGTGGGTACGGGGGATATTGTTGTGATGGCAACCGTAACTACACCGGAAACCGTGTACGCATTTTACGCGCTGAATCGCCTGGGGGCCGTTGCCAACATGGTGGATCTTCGCACCGCCGAGGAAGGCATTCGGGAATATATTTTAGAAGTAAATGCCAAGTATTTACTGACGATTGATGTTGCGTGTGCCAAGATGGCAAAAGCAGTTGTGGATACACAAGTACAACACGTAATTATTCTGTCTCCCGGTGATGGACTACCGCAACCTAAGAAGTTTTTGTACTTTTTAAAAAATAAACCGGTGGATTGCTTGCCATCCTATACAGGGCGCTGCTACAATTGGGCACATTTTATTGCACAAGGTAGTTCTGCGACACCTTTGTATCCTGTCTATCAGCCGGATACTTGTTGTGTGATTGTCCATACAGGTGGAACTACCGGTAGCCCCAAAGGGGTCATGCTCAGCAATGACAATGTAAACGCTTTGGTAGAGCAGAGCATTCGTACCGGCATTGATATGCAAAGGAAACATACGTGGCTGGATATTATGCCACCCTTTATTGCCTATGGTATTGGTATGGGATTGCACTTGCCCTTGACCATTGGTATGGAAACCATTTTAATTCCATCTTTTGATGCCAAGAAGTTTGATCGTCTGCTACTGAAACATAAAGCAAACCATATGGTAGGCGTTCCATCTTATTGGGGCACGGTTATCCAAAGTAACCGTATGAAGCGTAAAAATCTTTCTTGGCTGATTGCACCAACTGTTGGCGGCGACACCATGAATATAGAACTGGAACAGCAAGCAAATGCTTTTCTTGCGGCTCATCACTGTCCGTATAAGATTGTAAAAGGCTACGGAATGACGGAGGTTTGTGCTGGTGTTACGGGAACAGTGGATGACAACAATGAGCCGGGGAGTGTGGGCATTCCTTTTGTAAAATCTGTTGTATCTGTTTTCCATCCTGAAACAGGAGCAGAATTAAAGTACGGAGAAATCGGAGAAGTTTGTATTTCCGGACCCAATGTGATGCTGGGATACTATGGGAAAGAAACAGCTACGGCAGAAATTGTAAAAATCCATTCGGACGGAACTAAATGGGTTCATTCTGGCGATATGGGATATATGAATGAACAAGGAAGCTTGTTTATATTGGATCGCATAAAACGGATGATTGTTCGCTTTGATGGATTTAAAGTCTTTCCGTCTATGCTGGAGAAAGTCATTATGGAACACCCCGGCGTGGAAGCTTGCTGTGTAGTGGGTATCTCGGACTCGTCGCACAGTCAAGGAAAGTTGCCGGTTGTATATCTTGTGCCTAAAAAGAAAGAGACTAAACGAGATGAGAACTTGATTGCAGAACTGCAAATATTGTGCAGAAAAGAAATTCCGGAATACGCACAACCGATTGCATACTATTTCCGCGATGAATTGCCGTTAACCCCTATTGGAAAGATTGACTACAGAAAATTAGAAGAGAATATACCTTGTAAAGGAGAATGACAATGAACCAATGTCCGAATTGTAAGAAGAAAATAAAGAAAAATGCTACTTTTTGTGATGGGTGTGGCACCAAAATTCAAAACATCCGATTCTGTCCGCAATGCGGCATGGAGGTGGATGCCGAGTTTAATGTTTGTGCAAACTGCGGTGCCATAATAGCGAAGACCTCGACGAAAGATGGCAAGAAATTTCCCTTAAAGAAGCTTTTGGTAGGCAGTGTGGCTGTGATTATATTAATTGCACTGCTCGTTGGGCTATTGTTTTCCGGCGGTGAAAAAAAGATAACTCATAGCATGGCTACCTATATAAAAAATCGTGAAATCTATCTGACTAATTTGAAGCAAACGACAGAAGAACCGTGGAAACTTACGTCTTGTTTCTACGAGGATGAAGAAGTAACGGATTTTGACTTAATGTATTACACTTATCATATTAGTGAGGTCGTTTTGTTTAGTGAAGATGGAAATCGGGTTTTCTTTTTAGATAAAACCGTGAAGGATTCAGGATCAACGCTTTACTATAGAGATACCAACAAGCCTGAAACTGCATCAGATGCAGTCAAGATTGATACCGGTGTAACACATTATACGGTAAACAAAGCGGGGAATATAGTTACGTATTATAAGAAAAACGGTAAGCTTTTGTATCAATATGATGTTAAACGGGATGCGAAAGAGAAAATTGCCGATCTGGTGGAGGGTTACGTTGTTTCCGATGATGGACGAATATTAGGGTATTCCAATGAAGAAAAAAGCATTTATCTGAAACGTAATGGACAAGAATCGGAGAAAATTGCCGATGGAGTTACGGATATAGAACATATTAGCAGTGATTTCAAAACATTTTATTACCGCCGTGGGGATATCTTATATAAACATGTGGAGGGGAAGAAACGGGAGAAAATCGCGACCGATATCTCTCGCGTCATTCGGATTGATGACAGCGGCAAGATGTATTATTGTAAAAATCAGAAAGATGCCCCGTCTTTAATGGACTATATAGAAGACGACTTACAAGCATCCGATGCAAAGATGCAAGAGCCGATTAAACCAACAGTACCTTCAGACCATGGTATAGCGTACGATGAATGGGTGGTTCTCTATGAGCAATACTTGGAAGATTATGAAGCCTATGTAGAAGCGTATAATGCTTATCAGGAGAAATTGAATCGGGATGCTTTGCGGGAAGAACTCTCTGCGGATACAGAATCTATTACTTTGTCATCATTGTACTTCTTTGATGGTAAGAAGGAGAATCTTATAACAGATACGTATATCGATTTTTTGGATTGCGCCAACGATGCATTTGTGCTTTCTTATAACATGCTGAATAAATCCGATTATGTTCCGGTGAGTTTCTCGGCAATTAAAGATAAGGACAGGGCTTCGGACTTGATTCGCGAGGCTTGGAGGGATGCAACTGAAACGTATGTTACCATCGAGAATAAAGCAAACATGGACATACAATATGATGTATTTAACGTTGTGATTAACGATGCGGGTACTTTGATGTATTACCTTACAGAACAACTTACTACAGGTAAAGGCGATTTGTATCAGGTTTATATCAACAAAAAGGGTATTTTCGGTACGCCCACATTATATGATGAGGAACTTTATTCTAATTATTATACTTTTTTGGAATTTGTAGGTAAAGATGAACTTATGTATTTCAAAGACTTGGATACATATACAGGAACACTATATGTAAATGGAACTAAAATTGCAGAAGACGTATATTACTTTTCTGTTGAGTACATAGAAGATACCGATGAATGGTTTTATATTACCAATTATGATTCGGAAACGCAGTGCGGTACACTCAAAAGGTACCGTGGCGGTGAAGTAAGTCGCATCGCAGATGATGTCCATTGCGAGTATCAGATCTATCCCGGCGGACAGGTGTTGTATTTATGTGACTACAGTATGCAGACATGTAAAGGGGAACTTTGCGAATGGTATCGCAATGAGAATCGAACGATTGATCACAATGTGATCGGCATTCTGCCGGCAATTGACGTATATGGTGAAGCAAACTATGATTGGTTTATTTCAGATTGGTGGTGGGCGTAAACTTTTGGGTGCGTACAGGTGATCGCGCAGAAGTTTGAAGCGTCCCGGGGTGGGTAGTAAGGGAGCAAAGGTTCCAAGGCTTCCTGAATATCGTTCTTGCTAAATTCGGAAATTTGCAACTGCTTCCCGTACAGGTTTTGCGCGGTCTTCATTTGCCGTGTGAAACTCATATTAAAAGGCCTTGCACGTAAGCCTTTTACGAGCCTTCCTGGGACAATATCCATATGGGATTGCACGTTCGACAGGAGATCTGCTCCGTTATTGAAAATTGGGTAATAATCAAAAATGCCGTCTTTATTTCCATCGCCGTGGATTTTTTACGCTATTCGTAACGAATAGTCAATCTTTTTAACAACGCGCAATTCTTCACACCATTTCTCCCACCATCTCCTGCAAATCCCGGCAAACAACCTCAGGATCTGCAATCATTGGGGCATCAGCGGCCAGTTTCTTGCAAGCCCCCTCAATGGCAGCACAAAGGGTAGGAAAGTCCAGCATTTTACCCGTCAAGGCCTCCTCTATATACGTCCCTAAGTCCGCGTCCATAGCATCGGTCCAAACCCGAGCCTCTTGAATCACGCCGCCGGAGGTACGAAAAGCCAGTTGCACTAAGCCCCAGGGGAACTTGCGCTCTAAACCGGCCTGGAAATCCGGCGTATCTCCAAGGCGAAACTCCCAAGAACCGAAATGCTCTACAAGGGATGAAAATGCCTCAAATTCGGGCGTTTCCAGAAATTGACAACTTTCCTGTAGACCCACGAAAATGGGCGTTATGGGGCTGTCTGACGCATATTCTGCGCAAAATGCGGCCATCAGCGCGTCTTTCATCATTTCGGCTGTAATATCAGGGTTGAGTTCGATTAAATTCACCACCCGGGATCGCACGGAATTCACGCCTTTGGCTTCCATCTTCGCCTTGGAAACTTGCAGGTAGCGGGCTAATTTCTCGCTGTCGGTATCCAGCAAGAGAGTGCCGTGCATCAGGCCTTTTCCCCCTGCGTGGCGGAATGCATTGCCGGAGAACTTGCGTCCGTCTTCTGTGCAGAGATCGTTGCGGCCGGTAAAATGCGCCGGAATTCCCAACGCAGCCACTCCATCCAAGATGACTTTCAGTTGCCGTTCTACGCTGTAGAGGGATTCCGAGGCAAGAAACGTGTAACATAAATTTCCTAAATCGTGATACACAGCGCCGCCGCCGGACGTGCGCCGTGCTAAATATCCGCCTTCGGCTTCTAACAAGGATACGCGACACTCTTTCCACGCATTCTGGGATTTGCCGATGACCACTGTATTCTGATTCTGCCACAAATAGAGAATCACCGTGTCTTGGGGCAAATTGCGAAAGAGCATCTCTTCCAATGCCAGGTTAAAATAGGGATTATAGGAATTTGAAATATAAATCTGTGTCTTCATTTGAGGTATTTGTTGCTAAGCGGAATCTTCCGTGTTAAGGGAACCATAATCGCGCCCAACACAATGCCGGCTAAACCCTGCAAGGCGTTGGGAATTAAACTGGGAACGGCTCCTGCAATGCCGTAGAGGAAGGATTCGTAAATAAAGTAGCCGC
>JAGBGO010000004.1 GCA_017935905.1 Clostridia bacterium
GAATATTTGCCATGGACGAATACTTAGAACGGGAGGTGGCCATCAAGAAACACATAAAACTACTTGTTGCTTGATTCTACACATACTATGTCGGTGATATTTTGACAGATTTGAATTTACACACAATTTAGGACTTGACTCATTTAAGCATCCTTTTAGACCATTTTGATTCGCGTAAAAGGATGCTATTTTTATAAAATTACAAAAAAAACATCTATCTTCGCAAACGCAACAAAAGAAAGGCGTCAGATTTCAGGTCTTCCCAAAATCCGACGCCCTTCTTTGTTGAAAGAGAAATATTGTACTTATTGCTTACTTTTTCTTTTTTAATACCAGTACGACTACAACCGTACAACCCACAATAATAACAACGGCGGCAATCACAACACCGATCAATACGCCGGTCATATTGTTTCCGTCCTCTTGCTTTTCTTGATCGTCCGGTGTTTGTTCAGAGGGTTGATCCGTTTCATCGGCTTCGGGAGCCTTTGTGGGCGCTTCCGTTTCCGTCACAGGGGGCTCCCAAGTTGCAGGATCATAAATGCCCTCGTAAACTTGTACGTTCTTTACTTTCCAGCCTTCTCGACTGCCGCGGAAACCGAAATAGGATTTCGGTCCGGTGTGACCGTCACTGTCGGTTAAGCTAACTGCATCCAAAGCTTCTTCAATATGTTCTCCCTCGAAATAAACAAGAATCTCATCGGGAGTGACTTCAAAGCGGTACGTAATGTACACGTCGTCACCGGCGGCAACACCCGTAGCCGCATCGTCGTCGCGAACCGCAGTGAACGTTTCTCCGGCGACAGCACCAATCTTTTCATGGCGCATGTGAAGCGTCTTCCACGCTACCATAGAGCGAACCTGATGTCCGGTGCCGATGGGGTTGGTGCAACCCACTAACATACAAGCCTCATCGCCGGAAGCCTTCTCCCAGTCCTCTGCCGTTGCCAAATTGATGGCTACGTCCATCGTGATGGTGTAAGTTTCATAGGGAATAGGATCTTTGCACAATACAAAATATCCTGCCTTATCCGTACTCAACACAGTCATTACATACTCCCCGTCAACTTCTTCAAACTTAAAGGTATCCGTCGTATCTCTGAAATACGTCTCGAATTTTTCTTCCGACGCAAGCAGATCATCCGGGAACAACTTGGGTGGCGTAAGCTCCTCCTCATTTGCAAAAGCCGGAAGAGCCGCGGAACAGAATAAGATTACCTAAACCAGTAAAATACTCATTACTTTTTTCATTGCAATTTACCTCCTAATTTATTGAATATCTTAACGCTTCTTAACTACGATAATAACCGTGGTTCCAACCACGAATACAACAACCACTGCGATTAAAGCAACGATAATATACAGCATCGCTTGGTTCGACAATCCAAGCCCTGAGCCGCTGCCGGACGCGTCTTTGATGGGATCCATCTCTCCAAGAGGCGGAATTTGATAGGAAAACGCCGATGCCGGCGGTTCTCCCTGCTCGTAAGTCACTTCAATCTCATAAATTTTCGTATTCGAGCACTGCTCCATACGGACAAAGGCCCACACGTCATCTGCCGCTGCTTTCATATTAAAGGATACGACTTCACCGTTAATAGAAACCGTCTTGGGAATATTCCCGGAAGGAACCAGTAACTGAAGATTTACGGTCTCGCCGTCCCCCACCAACGTATATCGTGATGTTTTTGCATCTCGATCATGGGTCGCAGTGTATGCCACGTACGTGTCCGAGGCTCCGTAAGAGGTGGTCGTATACACCTGGTCGTATGCCGTAGATGTCCATGCCGGCGCAATTGCTGCGTAGCGATATTGATTGCCACCGTCTCGAACACCCACAAGACCTTCCGTAAGCGCCGCATAAATGGATCCCGAGCTCCAGGTAGCAGGACCTACGCCCGGAAGAACTTCTCCGTTTCGGTAATAAACAAAGTAAATTTGTCCGTCCCGCACGCATAAATCCTTCAAACGCTCCAGGATATTTGTTCCGTAATCTGCATATCCGTAAAGGTAGCTGCCCTTAGACAAGGCACCGGCACCAAAAGAACACAAACAAGCATTCATACCGGTTCCTACGCTCTTAGCGCCGCCGAAACCATCCAAATATGCGGGATAAATGGTCACCCACTCTGAAAAATACCGCTCCTCCGTTTCCGTTCCAACGCCGCTCTCAATCGCCGGCGGATTATCTCGAAAATCCCGGAAAGTTTCAATAACGCGCTGCCCTTCTTCTTGGGTGAAGAATCCACGGTTCAAAGAATACGTCAGGCTTAAACTCAAACGATCCCAATCCTTTTTAAAATCCTCTTTCATAAAGATGGAGTCCATTTCGTCATCCGGTTTAGGATCAATATGCACCATGTGAGCAAAATAATTCCCGTTCCAGGCAGTCTTCATCAAATTCTCCCGCACGTTTGCCGCTTCTTTCAGCCAGTAATTCATACGAGATTTATTTCCGGTTACGCGGTACATTTCCGCCAATTGGCACGCCGCTTGATAGAAGCCGGTATTATCTCCGTAGAACACGCACATCGCCGTTTTGGAGAAACCGGGTTTCGGTTCCCACCAAGGACTTACTGCGCGGTGCTCATTGGTGTAATAATAGTCCCACGTGTCAATGGTATTGGCACGAATCGCCAAACCGTATTCAGAACTCCATCGCGTCTTGTCTGTACGAATGTACGTAAGAGCCTTATCCAGTCCGGGAAGAATTTCTTTCATCCACGCATGGTCGCCGGTGGCTTGCCACGTTTCGTAAGCCGCTTGTATAAACAAAAACTCTACGTCTGCTTCTATATCTAACCGTGTAACGCCGCCGATATTCTCCTCTACGTACTTGTAACAGTCGCTGGGCAAGTAGAAATAGTACGTCTGCGGCGTTTGATTCGGCTCGATCTTCTCATACAGCATACCGTCTTTCCGCTGCTGACTTAAATAGAAATCAATCCAAGACGCGGACGTAGATATTAAATACTTAGAACCTTCCAGGGTAAAAGTATCGTCGCGGATCCAACCAACAGATTGACGCACCCGGTCACCGTCACTTAAGTTGTAAACCTGCCCTTCCGGCCACGTTAACAACTGATTCTGCATCATATTGTAGAAAAAGTCGAACTGTTCATCGCCGGTAATCACTTCTGTGATATGCTGCAAATAGAACCGGAACGTAGACGCTTCACCATTTTGCGTGAAAGTAACCGTTTGGCAACCGGCCTTTCCCCGAGGGATAAATGCGTACTTATATGTACCGTCTTCTTCTTGCATATTCCCACTTTCATAAACCGTACCGGTAGCATCTGCAACCTTCACAGATACGTCTCCCGCCTGTTTGGGCGTATACGTGAACGTCTCTGTCTTTCCGGGCAGTACAAGGCCGGAATGATCTACGACGCCGGCAACCTGATTGCCGGAATATACTGTTTCCGTAGCCTCCGCAGTATATTTCAAATTCTTCAGTTGAAGCGCTTTGTTATTGTTACTTCTAAGCACAAAACATCCGTCGAAACCATCTTCATCCTCAATAGTGTAGATAAATTCACCGTTTATAAATATATGAAGTAAATCATCTACTGCACATAACGTAACTCCATACCATTCGTTTTGGTTCAGCCAACCCGGATATTCCAAATAGATACCGTCCCGCTGGCCTTCTGCGTATCCGGAATTCTTGTACGCCTTCCCTTTGGAAAATGCCTCGCTGTCAGAAATCAAAATCACGTCATTGGCCGCGCCATCTATTTGAACCACAGTTTCTGCTGCGTCGTCACGCTTAAAGCCTGCCGTCATTTTGATAGACGGATAAGTTTCCGTGCTTCGCGCCATAAAAGAAAGGGTATACCGTTTCGGCATATCTTTCAGCGTGTAAAGAGGACCCTTTGTAATCTGCAGTACGTGCTCCCCGTCCACCGTTACGTCCTTCCAATTCACGTATCCTCTTTCAAAGTCAAAAAGGTCGTGGAAAGAAATGGACGGACCTTGGGTAAAATAGGAGAAATCCACTGCTTCTGTTTCAGGCTCCGCACTGACCGGCATACCGCACATCAGTAAACTGACGCACAAAATCCCTGCCAGTAAGCAACACAATAACCGACTGCTGTTTTGTCTATTCAAACACTTCATCTTCTTTACTCCGAAATCGTTCTTCTAACTTTGGCAACGACGATCACACCAACAACCATAGCACTTACGCAAAGCAGACCCAGTACCAAGGAAGTATTGTCGCCGGTAGGTTTATTCTCTTCCTGCGTATTCCCGGGTGTCGCACTGGGAATCGGCGATGCCGTTGCAACAGGACTTCCGGAAGGAGAGGCGGAAGGCGCCGCTTCGTTTAACCCGGTAATAGATAAATTCTTGATCTTCCAAGCCACGTTCTCATAACGCAGACCGAAAGAACCATCCAATACACCGGTCTGACTGCGGGCAGCCGTTGTAATTTCTCTTCCGTCAACGAACAACTTCACAGTTTCTTCCTCAACCACAATCTTGATCTTGATCCATGCGGTATTGGAGAACGTAAGATTCTGATTGTTGCCATCTTTCGCAATTTCAGAAACTTCATTGGGCGACGTGTGTTCGTTGGCTGTGGTATAACCTGCCACCGCCCACGCATGTTTCACACCGGCTTTGTAATAATTCTCTCCGGAAGGGCGGCTTCCGTCTCCGTTCAAATTCACGTAAACGGGAGCTGTGTTGCCGACCGCTGCATTCTCAATCATCATCTCATAGGATATTTCATAAGAATCGTAATCCAGTGCATCTTTTGTATAGTATACGTACCAACCGGTATCCGCACCGCCGTTCGGACGCTTCACCGTCATAATATGCTCTCCGGCCACGGTAGCAAAAGCATCTTCCGGGATAGCACCTACGCTGGCACTAAAATAGGTGCCAAACTTCGCCGCGGAAGAAAGCACGTCTCTGGGCAAATGATTGATCTTAGTTCCGGTAACCGGCGTCTTGTCTTCAATTTGCAAATTCTTGATCTTCCAAGCCACGTTCTCAAAACGCAAGCCGAAAGCGCCGTCCAGCACACCCGTATCACTGCGGGACGTGGTGGTTAATTCTTTGCCATTCACATAAAGTTTCAGCAGGTCTTCTTTCACTTCAATACGGATTTGAATCCATTCCGTATCGGAGAAGGTCAAATTTTGATTAGCGGGCGTCTTGGCAATTTCGGAAACCTCGTTCGGTGTCGTATGCTCATTGGCTGTCGTATAACCGGCTACCGCCCACGCGTGTTTCACACCTAATTTGTAATAATTCTCCGCAGAAGGCCGTGTTCCGTCTGTACTTAAATTGACGTACACCGGCGCGTTGTTGCCTACCGCTGCACCTTCAATTTGCATTTCGTAAGAAATCGTATAGATTTCCAAATCAACGGCATCCTTGGTATAGTATGCATACCAGCCTGTATCCGCGCCGCCACTCGGCCGCTTCACGGTCATAATATGCTCTCCGGCCACCGTCGTAAAAGCATCTTCCGGAATGGCGCCTACCGTAGCATTAAAGTAAGTCCCAAATTTCGCTGCAGAAGAAAGTACGTCTTTGGGAAGTAATTGGGTTTCTGCGTTCTGGGCAGAAGCCACGTCCCCGGGAAGTGCCAATCCCATCAGCGCGGTAAAAAGGGAAAGTACGATCATTAAACTTACAAATTTCTTCATCATCAGAGACCTCCTCATAATTTAAGCACGAATTGTAAACATACTACAAACTATTATAAACGAATCCACGTTTCCTCACGATAGAAATTATTGCTATTCATATTGACAAAATTGAGAACGCGGCGCAATTTATTGCAGCAAAATCACAATTTGCTCTATATCTAAATCATTTTCCCGATCCAAAATCATTTCTGCGTAGCAGGAATTGCGCACGGAGCGAAGGGTGTGCGGAAGTGCCTCTCCCGAACGGGTAACCTTCTTCACCGATTTTCCTTCCGGTAAAAGGACGGAAAGTTCCACCCTGCAACTGCTGCCGGTAATATCACAAACAATCCGATCCGCTTCTTCTTTGTACTGATAAGCAATATAACGATCCGAAGGACCGAAGGATGCAGAAACGTAGGCTTCTTTAATTTCGGAGGCCGACCAGCAAGGTTGCAAACGCACTTGCATAAATTGATCGCCCAAATTCTGCACACCGGCAAGACCTTCCAAAGCCGCTACGTAAACTGCACTGGTGCCCCAAGGATCCGGACCTACGCGGCCGCCGCCTCTCCACCAGTGCGGACGGCTGTCTTGAGAATACAAGAACCAAATTTCTCCGTCCCGTTTAAACAAATCCCGGAATCTTCGTAAAATATCCCATCCGTACGCTTCAAATCCGTAACGGAAGGCGCCTCGTGCCAATTCTCCTCCGGCAAAAGACGCAATAGAGCCGTTTACGTCACGCCCCGGATAACTGAAAGAATGACCGCCCGTATACGGCGGATACATGGTTACCCATTCTGCAAAAATCTTTTGCTGCGGATCCAATCCCGGTTCCATAACGTTAGGTGGATTGTCCCGGAAACGCATATATGCAGTTAAAACTTTCTCTGCTTCTTCCTGCGTTAAGAAATCTCGGTTCAGCACGTAGGCATCGCTGGTACTAAGACGCGTCCAGTCGCCCGCCCAGTCATCTTTCGCTTCCTCCGGCACTTCTTCCAAAGTAGGACCGATATGGATCATGTGGGCAAAATACTCTCCGTTCCAGGCAAGTTTCATCAGCCGCTTCCGAACGCCTTCCGCTTCTTGATCCCAGTAGGATGCCCGTTCTTCATTTCCGCAAAACCGATACATTTCCGCAAGTTCTCTTGCCGCCTGATAGAAGCCGGTGTTGTCTCCGTGGAAAATACACATATAAGTAGGGGTTACGTTGGGTTCCGGATTTCTCCAATCATTGATCTTTCGATGGGCTCTTCCGGCAGGACCGTACGCATAATCCCACGTGTCCGCAGTATTTGCGCGCATAGCTAAATTTTCTTTCTTATCCCAGCGCTTCTCATCGGTGCGAATATATGTCATCGCTTTGTCTAAGCCGGGAAGCACGGACTTCATCCACTGATTATCTCCCGTTGCCTGCCAAGCTTGGTAAGCGGCTTGCACCAACAAATATTCCACGTCCGCTTCCAATTCCAAACGCTCGATAGCAAACGCACGACCATCACCTCGCTCACCGTTTGGCCCTACGCATTTATAACATTCCGGTCGATTGTAACAAATCACACCGTTTTCCGGCCAGTACCCTAATTTCTCATAAATCATACCGTCTTCCCGCTGTTGGCGAAGGAAGAAATCAATCCACGCCTGCAACTGAAAAGCATTCTCCCAGTAGCGGGTCGCCTTCAAAATATGGGCATTGTCCCGCACCCAAGGCACCGTGGCGTAGAATTTTAGTCCCTGCAATTCCCAATACTCCGTCTCCCAGTAGCGAGGCGGTTGATCCTCACAAGAATGAAGCATTTCGTCAAAAAGGTGATCGTCGGTTGCCACAAAGGTTTTGGCTTCCAGGGTAAAAGGATGCACGTTCTCAATCTGGGTATCCAACCGCTTGAAGAACATCTTCTGCGTGCCGCTGGCGCCTCTTGGAATAAAGCGGGCGGTGAAAAGGCCGTCCTTGAGCTTTAATTGTTGCGATACGTATTCTCTGCCTTTGCTGTCTACAACGCGAAACAGCATATCGCTTTGAATGCCCTCTCCGGGAATCCATTCTACGCGCGCCTCTATACCTGCATAAAATTGGGACGGCACAGAAATATACGATTCCTGTTCGCCGGCGCCTAACTTAAAAGTGCTTCTTTGCGTATTCTTGTCAAAAATCATACGAAATAAACTCCTTTGCTTGTAGTCTACTGCTTTTATTATATCGAAATTACCGGTGCGTTCCTATTGCCATTTTTAAGCGTATTATGGACATTGTTACGAAATATTCTTACCGATGTCGGCATACTGCTTGGCGGCTTCCCGGGTACGCTCGTCAGCCGCCTCCGGAATTTCCTTGTAAATGGCGTAGTGCCGGTCGTAGTATTCTTGTTCAATGCGTTCCCGATCCGGATTCTCGCCCAAAAGTTCGGTAAAATGCTCCACGTGCCACAATAACGTTTCCCGATATTCGTCTACCGATGGAAAAATAGGCAATTTGGGCACAAACCCTTGGCTCTTGATCAATCGGGTTTTCAACTCTGCGAACATCGCCAGCAATTCTTTCTTCGTAAATTGACGGCGGGGTTCGTACCCACTCCAAGTAGGAACAATTTCAAAAGCCTCCATCAGCCCGCCGATCTTTCGATCGCCAAATACCAATTCCGAGAAATTCCCTACCAATACGTCAATATCCTGATCCGGATCAATCATCAACTGCGCCCCGCAATAAAGCATCAACTGGCTCATTTTTGGTGTCATCGTATAACAAATAGCACCAAAGTACGGTGCATTATCCATATCTTGCACGCGTTTTCTCTGATATCGATTCACGCGCCAGTGCGGATAGCAAATCAATTCTCCTTCAGATGCAAAATAATCCCACGTAGCAACTTTATGAGTTTTGGCAACTTCCCGGGCAAGCGCCGCGCCGTCGTAGCCTTCCTGAAGTTCACTCATAGGATTAAATCCAACGTTAATACTAAACATCGTGTCCTTCGGAAAGCGGGGCAAATACCGGATCGTATCTTCAATACACTGTTTAGCACGCGTTTTCGTTCCGTTCCAGATATGACAAGGAATCGCCGGGTTGTGATTGGAAGGATCCGTCAGCATAGCCCAAGTACCATCCCAATTCTCCGTGTGCCGCATATCACCGCCCCAACCGGAATACGGCGTTCCCCACGTGCCGAAATTTACAATAGAATTGGGTTGGTACTCTTTAATAATTGCACAAATCTCCAAAGACAACTCCAAGAAAGTAATATGCGTACAGCCGTTTCGATTACAACCGCCCGGATCCCCCGGAAACAATCCCCAGTAATCTACGTCTTTCAAAGACCGAGCGTAATAACGCCAACACTCAAGGATTCTTGCCTTGTCTTTTGGATCGTTGGGACAAGCGAAATACCACTCTCCGCCAAAAGTGTTCACGGAAAGCATGGCTTGGAATTTCAACCCTTCTTCATGGGCACATTCAATCATCATATTGATCGTCTTCGTCGCGTTAGTCCGACGGGTTCCGGGGTCGGCAAGCGTAGGCGGAATCCAAACGCTGAAATCCGTGTAACCAAACGCAAAAATCTGCCGAAAGAAAGCCTTCCATTCTTCCCGAGACCACTGTTGAGACGCCTGCTCAAACATAATGTTTACGTTCTCCCGGTTCAGCAAATGTTCTGCACAATTCACATAACATTCTCTTCGTTCAAAAGTTCTTGCCATATTCTATCCTCTCCAATCTCTTTCTATAACGCAAGGAATTTAATCATCAACAACGAAATCAGCCCAAGACACAGCCCCGCAATTCCCAAAACTGTTAATCTCTCTTTAAATACGACCAGCCCCACCAAAGCCGAAATAATGGTGGCGCCGCCATTAATAAAAGCAAATAGAATCACCGGCGAAATCATTCCCGCAGAAACAGTCGCCAATTGATTAATAACAAAAACAATGACCCCCAGAAAAAAGGCAAACAAAAGCGCCTTCTTGGGAATAGCATCCGTGCCGGCTTTTGCCCGTCCCAAGGAAGAAACAGCCGGTAATGCCAGTCCAAGAAGCACCACACCTGAAAAGAAAGAAAGCACGGAGAATAAAGAAACGCTTCCTCCCACCACATTGCGACTGAAGGCAGTTTGCATCAACATCGTAAGACCATTGGCAAGCAAGGACAAAACCAATGCCAGCAGCGTCTTCCCCGAGAAACGACCGTAAACAGTCCGGCTGCCTCCCACAAGGAAATAGGCCCCCACCATAAAACCAGCCACGAAAAACCATTGCCAAACAGAAAGAACTTCATTAAACAAAAAAATGCCCGCAACAGAAGGCACTAGCAAACCGGCAGTTGCAAACAAAGAATCCAATACCACAGTACCTGCCGTCAGCGCATATAAAGAACAGCAGCAAGCAACGGCAAGACCAACGCCGGAGAACACCGCATAGAACGCTGTTTCCGGAAAAAGAGCAAACGTTCCTCCCGCAGGCAGATCCAATAAAAAAAGGATGGCGGCGCAAACACCTGCCACACCCAAATAGAAAAGAGTATATTTCAAATAAGCTGTCGCCGTCTTCGGCACCAACTTTGCATTGTACTTATTAAATAAGCTTTGGAATATGCGCATTACAAGCACTACACCGATATAGACCCAAACCATACGTTCGTCCCCTTTAATTAATGGATAATATTATACAAATATGGTTTCTACCCGTCTATTGCGATTGTTTGGCGTTGTATGGATATTGTTATGATAAATTACCGATGAGAATCCCGATACTCCTGCGGGGATAAATTCGTATATTTTTTGAAAATGCGGCTGAAATACAATTGGTCTTTGTAGCCGTTGACCAGAGCAATTTCTTTAATGCGCATATTGGTGCTTTGCAGAAGCGTCCTGGCGTTGTCCATGCGAATCTTTGTTCTGTATGCAAGGGGCGACAAACCCATGCTTTTCTTAAAAATAGTAATAAAATAGTACTTGTCCAAATGAACCATCCGGGCGTATTCGCCCACGGATTTATCGCTGGCATAATTGGCGTTCATTTCCTCGATCACCGGTGCCAAAACTTCATAATGGTTCTTCTCTACGTTCTTGCCGTACTGCGCCCTCCCCCGCGCCGCGTAAGATAGCAGCATCCGCATAAGACCGGTAATCACGTCGTTATAAAAAGCATTCTGCAGCGTAAGTTCCTGGAAGATTTTATTGTACAAGTCCGCAATTTCTGCACTTTTTCCCACGGAAAACACGCCGGTTTCCCAAATGTCGTAGTTTTGCAGCAACGACGCTACTTCGGTACCGGTAAAATGGATCCAAAATACTTCTGTTTCCCGATTTTTATCGGCTTTGTAGATATATTTTTCATACGCTTTCGGCGGGTAAATATACATTTGACCCGACTGCATCCGTCCGATTTCCTGTTCCTGCGCATCCAGTATAACGGTTTCACCCCGCCATACGTACAGTAGTTGCCAGTCCAGGCGCTCTCCGGCTTTACGGTATGTGGTAATATCATTTTGGCGAATAATATAGTGGCCGCAGCCATTTACGTGCAAAGCTTCCTCCGAGGAACAATTCGGCACGGAATAACTGCCGTCCGAACGGTTTCCAATGCCGTGAAGAATATGCATATTATTGTTAACTTCGGCCACTTTAATCACCTCTGTATCATTATACACAATCTTGTGATATTCTGTCAAACAATGACTTTCCGCAACCCCTCCAACGTGCAAGCCACCATGTGCTTGCCAAGGTCTTCACTGCTCTCAATGGCACTTTGAGAGAACCATTCCGTGTTGTCTTTGCATCGGGATAAGTCCACGTATTGAGGGTCGGTTCCCATCAGCAGAGAGGTTTCCCATTTTCCCGCGTGATCAAACCCGCCGCAGGCAATCTGGGCCTCCGCACTGATGAGGGGCACTACTTTAATATAAGAGAAAGGATCCTCTCCCCCACCTAAATTTTCGTAGTAGGAAGCATAATCATCGCTCCCCCACCAGCCTTTACCGAATTTGCGTTCCATATACTCCATAGTTACCTTCTTGGCGGCTTTGTGGCATGCAATGGTCATGGGCATCAGCCCCGCACCCTCCGTTTGATGATGGGGAATCAGATAAATATTCTTGTGCCCGGCATCCAACATAGATTTCAGAATACAGTAAAGATATTCTGCATAAACATCTTCATCTACGTGAAAATGGGAAGGTTTGGCGTCGCAGACTGCATAGGACGCAACGCCGTACCAAATCGGTGGACAGACCACGATTTCTTTTTCTTTTTCCAATTCCCGCAAACACCCGGTAACCACCAACGTGTCCGTTCCGCAGGAGGCGTGATGAGCATGATATTCCATGGTTCCAATGGGGATAATAAACGGCACCCGTCGATCTACCGCATCTTGAATTTCATCATAGAACATTTCCAGCATTTGCATGGCAGCGTCACCTCACTCAGAACAGTTTCTCCGGACAAATCTCGGGAATTTCAGGGCTTAACAACTCAAAGCCGTTCTCTTTGACCACGATACCTTTCTCCCAGCGAACGCCGAAAGTATCAGCGGAAATATACGTATCTACCTGGTAGTACATATTGGGTTTCAAGTGGTAGTCTGAACTGGTTTCACACCAAGGTGCTTCTACTTCAATAATGCCTGTTCCGTGAAGCGGTCCGTATACGTAATTCTTCTCATAACCGTGATCTACGTAGTATTGATAGAAGCCTTTGGCAATGTCCGCTGCATATACGCCGGCTTTCACTTTCTGTGCACTCCAATCGTGAGCTTCCCGACAGAACTGTACGATGTCTTTCCGCTTCCCTTCTAATTTACCCAGGCAAATAGGATAACCGATGGCAGCAGAATAACCGTCAATCTTCGCAGAAAGATTCAATTGTACGATATCGCCTTTCTGGAACTCTCTGTAAGAAGAACGGGAAATAGCGTGACGGGTAGAAGCTTCGGAGAAAACGTACATGGGGAGGCCTTCGTACTCTGCACCGTGCTCGTAAACAGCCTTCTGGGCAACGCCCACCATTTGAAGTTCCGTAACACCGGGTCGAATGGCTTTAATAACTTCTTCCGTAGCAATATTGGCAATTCGGTAGCCCTCTCGCAAACAGTTCAATTCATTTTCACTCTTAATAGAACGAAGTTCCACCATCACTTTGCCCGCATCCACAATTTCCGCCTCGGGGAATGCATCCCGAATGGCGTTAAAAATGGTTACGGACGTATCCAAGAAGGATGCAATACCGATCCGGATATGCTTGCCGGTAACTTTAATGTATTTGAATACGTCTGCAAAAGTATCCGGCTTCAATTCCGGGTATGCAGGGTCTGCACCTTCGCGGTAAGCGGTAAGCACAAAAGTCTTATCTAACTTATTTCTGTCAGCACCGAAAATAGCAGATTCCGGACCGACCATAAGTGCCGCCTCTCCCGTTGCAGAGATTGCAACACCGGAGCGTTCAAACAAAGGCCAGAAGCCGGAAAAATATCTGGGGTTTGCGTAATCGGCCTCATTTCCGTTCACGATCAAGGCATCCAAACCTTCTCTGCGTAAAATGGCTGCCGCTTTGGCAACTCTTTCCTTGTACTCGTAATCAGGGATACAAATTCTTGACATATTTTTGTCCTCCTTTAAATTTCTTCTTTATTCACAATAGCCCGGTGTGGTGTAGAATTGCACCTTACGGGGTTCCGCTCTTCCATATTGTGCCACGACGGGCACGTCACTTTCCAACATAATGGCATACTGCTCACCTTCCAGCGCCGTGTGTCCGCAAAAATCCACCGGATTGTTGGACCGTAAGCACCGCACCCGCATACCTTCCACTTCTGCCATAAACCGAACCGGTTCTTTGTCTACGTAAAGCAACGTAAATTGAATATGGGCCGTTTGGTCCGTTACGTTGGTTACAATCACCGATTCATGACCCGGGATTTCATTGTCCCCTACAGGCGGAAGTTCTGCATCGGGAAAGATCCACACTTTCTTTCCATACTCCATAGAATCGCCTCCTTTTGTCTATCTGTAGTTATTATAGCATTGACAACCGTCTTTTTCTTGTGATATTATCACTCAAAATAGTAAAATTTTCACTTTTTCGAGGTAAAAAGATGCAAAAATTTCAATTTCTTGATAAAAAACAGCACGGCACTGCCGATTTCCCGGTAGAATATTATTTTGTAAACGCATCGCACCCCCGTTACACGATGGCGTTTCACTGGCACAAGGAGTGGGAACTGCTCCGGGTGTTGGAGGGAGAATTTCTACTGTCTTTAGACGACGTTTCTTATTCCCTGCACCCGGGAGAGGCGGTGTTGATTGCCCCGGAAACCCTCCACGGCGGCGAACCTCAACAATGTGTGTATGAATGTTTAGTGTTTGATTTTTATGGAATTTTCAAAAAGATGGAAGCGTTAAAACCCCATTTCACTCCTTTTTACCGGAATGAATGGATTCCGGAGCCCCTCCTTCCTGCCGGAGATGCAGAGGTGACCATTTTAATGAATCTGTTTCAGCAGGACGAACCCTGTTGTCGGGAGCTCAAAGCCATTGCCGGCCTGATTCGTCTGTTTACGTCAGTAATTGAAGGGAAGAAATATCAAATCCTTCCGCCGGACAGCCCCCAAAGCAAACCTTGGTCCGTTCGGATTAAAACCGTTTTGGAATACATCGAGGGGCATTTCGGGGAAAATATTTCCTTGGATACCCTGGCACAAATAGCAGGAATGAATGCCCGCTATTTCTGCCGCGTGTTTGATTCTCTTACCCATCACACACCGATGAACTACGTCAATCTGTACCGGGTGGAGCAAGCGGCGTTCCTTTTGGAAACAACAGACAAAACCATTACACAAATTGCGGCGGAATGTGGCTTCTGGGAAAGCAGTTATTTTACAAAAGTGTTCAAAAAAGCGAAGGGCTGCACCCCGAAAATTTATCGGGGAAATATAAAAAAAGGGCTATCTCAAAACGATTATGAGAAATATTGAAGAACAGAGCTTTTTTATATAGGTTGGCGGGCAGAACCCATTCCGTTTATAAAAAAAATAAAAACGGTATGGATTTTCACTATAAGAAAGGCGGAAATCCATTCCAAAATTAAAAATTAACGAAACTGAATGCCTTTTTTTTCAAAAAAGCACATTCCAAATTGAAAATAATTCAAAAAAGTATGAATCTTGTAGCTATAAAAAGAGAGGCAGCCTCTTTTGATCAAACAACGGTTATAACCCGAACTCGTCTCCCCAGAAATCTCCGTCTCCCGTGTCTTCGCCATTAGACAGTGTCACGATGTCAGAACTTTCAAAATAATAAATTTCTAATTCTGCTTCTTCAAAATTTATCTTTGTCATCGTACATCCCTCCTTATGCCAAACCATTTACTGTTACGGTTCTGTATGCACCGTAAACAATCAAGCCTTCCGGTGTTTCCCAATAAGCGCGCACTTTGATTTCTGTATCAAATGCAGACTCCGGAATCTCCCACAAAGAGTATGCCGCCATGTATTGAGATTGGCTGCTGAACACGCTGGGATCCACCTGCTGAGTTCCTGCCTGAAGTTGCGCATACACTTTTGTAGTCTCTTTGGTAATGGTCTTGTTTCCTACGGTAATTTCAAAACCAACTTTACCATAATTCAGACTGTCAACACTGGTTACAAAGCGAACGTTCTTCGCACCGCCTGTGCCGTCAGACTTCTGGGCCTTTACAGAAAGCACGTTAGCGTCTACGAATTTTCGGTAAGCTGAGCCGGTGGTTTCGGTATATTGCTCAGACAACGTAGCATCGGTGTAATATCCGGAGAATAAATATCCATCTTTGGTAGGAATCTCCTGACCAGACACATCTTTTGCTGTAACCACTTGGAAATTCTTAATCGTGGTTGCAGAACCTTCCTGATAAATGGCAATGTATTGTCCTAATGTATCTCCTGCCGTGTTGTATTCCCATACTGTATAAGTATGTGCTTTTCCCGTTGTGCCGTTGGTTAACGTTACCGTTACGTTTTGTGTGTCTACCACAATATCCACGTGCATCCAATCCCCTGCGGCCGGGCGAGGTGTCGCATTGTCACCAAGGGCAGTTTGAGCAGTCGGTGTCTTGCTGTAAACGGCAACAGATCCCCACGTTGTATTCAAAATACGTAAGCCACGAAAAGCTGCAGTTCCACCGGCATCGGCTTTAAACCGAATACCTACGTCGCTGCCGTTCTCCGGAAGCAATGCATCAAAGGAAATGGTGTATGCATCTGCGTTAACGATTGCTTTGGTGGGAATTACAGCACCCTTTACAACGTTTAGTACGTACGCGCCGTCGTCAACAGCTAACGTTCCTTTAGAAGTACCGTCGTTAAAATATTTCGCGTAAATACCTTGACCTGCAAATAAGTTATTTGGATACAGACCGTCATCGGCCGTTGTCGTTTCCGTCATAACCTGTAAATTCTTAATGTAGTAACTATCTCCTGCCGATTGTGTCAAGAATACAATATGGTTCTCTAATCCGTTTGCAAAACCTTGGCTCGCGTAGTTTACCGTGTAAGAAACAGAAGCACTGCCGCTGGAGAATGTACAAGTGGTTTCTGTTTCGCTAACTGCATACGTAACGTGCATCCACGTAGAAGCAGGTCTGGCTTGATAGAATTTTGCTTCCGGCTGAGAAATGGCCGCATTGTCTTCTGCACTCACTTTATGATGAACGTTCATTGCGCCTGCATTATACGCGTTCCAAAACGTACCCATAAATGCATCGGTTTCTGCGTCTGTCTTATACAAGAACACCGGACCGCCACAAGCTTCTGTGGAAGAGAACTTCGCATCAAAGGAAATTGTATATTCCTTCGCAGCAATTGCTTGCTTGCTGACAATACCCGATCCTACAACGCACGCGGTACCGGGCTGAACTTTCATCACATACTCGCTGCCTTCTTGAGTGAACGTACAAGTATTGTTGGTATCCTTAAAGTACTCATTAAAGATGTATTTTGATGCTAATAAATTCTTGGGGTACAGCGCACCCTCCACGTCCTTTACCTCTTCAGGAATGGTGTAGGCCTGGAAATTTCTCACGGTGAAATCTCCACCTTCTCTATAGAATGCAATATAGTTCTCTACACCCGCCAAATAAGTTTCATAACTGACGTTGCTGTTGGAAGCCGGTGTATAGGCGGTGTTATAGTCTACAGTGTAGTTCTTGGTAGCGTCGCTTCCGTCTATTGCAACATATTCCAGCGTTACAAGGGCGCTGGCCGTACCGACTTCAACGGTAACCGTCATCCAGTTATCTGCAGCATCATAAGTAGAACTGTACGCAGGCGATCCGTAAAGCAGGACATCTTGATCCGTGCGGGACTTTGCCATACCCAATGTATAATCGCCGCTGTTCAATAAACGTATTCCATAAAAATTATTCGCCGTCGAATTTGTCTTAAACCGAAGACCCACCTCGCTGTCGAATTTCGTTTCAAACGAAATAACGTACGTATCTGCGTCGATCGGTGCCTTGCTGGTCAGCAAGCCGCTTCCGGAAACGGTCATCGCATTGTTGGAAAAAGTCGCAGTGGCACTTCCGGAAAAATAATCATCAAATACGTCCGCTGTCAACAGATCGTCCGGGTAAACCGTATTCATACCAACCGTCACGTCTCCCGCAATGGCCCCCTGAGGTAATACGATCCCGGAAAGCAACATAGCTGTACAAAGTACAACTGCTACTGTTTTTGAAAATCCTCTCATCTTTCTCATTCTATCTCCCTCCATTTAGAACATTCACACAATTTGTGTACAATTTATGAAGATACATTTTTATAATACCGCTTGCCGTTTTTCCGCACAATTCACATTGTTGTGTAGGATATGACGGAAATTGTGGTATTTTATATATGCTTGATTTTGTCCATTTCTTTTTTTCCTACTTTGTTTTATAATAGGAAAAGATTTTCACAAACAGAAAGAAGGAGTCTAACTATGCTCAAAAATATTCCTAAGATCATTTCACCCGAAATGCTGAAAGTGCTTTGCGAAATGGGGCACAGCGATCGAATCGTGATTGCGGATGCAAACTTCCCTGCAGAACGCATCGGAAAGAACGGGATCGTACTTCGGGCAGACGGCCATTCTGCCACAGAGATGTTAGATGCCATTTTAACCCTTTTCCCTTTGGACACGTACGTGGACGCACCGGTTTCTTTGATGCAGGTAATGCCCGGCGATCCGGTGGAAACCCCCATTTGGGATACATATAAAGCAATCGTGGCCAAACACGATGCCCGGGGCGCTGCTGCTTTTGGTGAGATCGAACGTTTCGCATTTTACGAAGAGGCGGAAAAATGTTACGCCATTATCGCAACCGGTGAGACCGCGCTGTATGCAAATATGATTTTACAAAAAGGAGTGCTGTAACTTATGAAAGCGACGAACGTGCAAGAGTCTTTATTTTACGGCTTTAAACAACTGACTTTCGATTTTAACGGCCGCCAAGCCTTCTTGGTCTTTCCAAAAGAGCCGGATGCCGGCAAGAATTTTTTGTTGAAGACGGAATACTTCGGCGCTTTCCCCAATTTGGAAATCGCGATGCTGGAGCGAGGCTTTCACCTTGCCCACGTTCAAAACGAAACCCGCTGGTGTAAACCTACGGACACAGAAAGGCAAGCCGCTTTCATTCAGTGGCTTCACGAAGAATACGGTTTGGCATCTCGCTGTACACCGGTTGGCATGAGTTGCGGCGGCATGCAGGCCATTTACCTTTCCGCCAAACACCCGGAATTGGTGAATGCTTGTTATATCGATGCACCGGTGGTCAATCTTTTAAGTTGCCCCGCAGGACTTGGCCGTGCCGGAAACGGTATGTGGCCCGAGTTTGAGCAAGCTATGGGAATTTCCCTTCCCGAACTGATCGGAAGCCGGGAGCATCCTTTGGATTACGTGCCGGCAATGGTTGCAAGCAAAGTGCCGCTGTTCCTGGTCGCCGGAGACAGTGACGGCGTAGTGCCCTACTGCGAGAACGGGGATTTGGTAGATCGGATTTACCGTAAAATGGGCGGAGATATTACCACCATTGTAAAGCCCGGCTGTGACCACCATCCCCACGGGTTGGAAGATCCCACTCCGATTGCAGCATTTATTTTGAAACACAGTTGAGAGGAGTCTTGCAGATGGCCTTGTTGCTTACAGATAACCGCATCCCCGATATTAATAGCTACGACACGTGGGAGAAGCAGGCGTACCCTTTAGGAAACGGTAATATCGGCGCCGGAATTTTTGGCGGCGTAGTGAAAGACCGCTTGCAATTAAACGAGAAATCCCTTTGGTGCGGCGGTCCCGGGCCAAACAGAGATTACCGAGGCGGCAATCTCGTTGAGAACGGTCAAAACGGCGCTGTATTGAAAGAAGCGCGCCAATTATTCTTACAGGGACAAACACAAGAAGCGCTAGCCCTTTGCGATCAATTAGTCGGCCTTCGGGATTCCAACGGAGACAAAGGCTATGGTTTTTATTTAAGTTTCGGCAATCTGTACTTGGATTTTGATTATGGAACGGAGGCTAAGGCAACCGATTATCTTCGTTCTTTGGATTTAGAACAAGCCGTTGCCACGGTTCAATATAAAATCGGGGGTTGCAAATATATAAGGAAACATTTTACCAGCTACCCGGATAACGTACTGGTTACAGCTCTATCCGCAGAGGGTGGTCGCCTGCCCGCACTGACGATTGCTTTGGTGCCGGACAACACCCCGGGCAATGCCCATGGTAATTTGGTCAACAAAGGATACGAACGGGTTTGGGATACGCAGGTGGAGCACGGTGAAATTGCCGTGAACGGACATCTTTTGGATAACAATATGCAGTTTTCTGCCTATACGAAAGTGCTGACGGACGGTAAACTTGTAGACCTTGCGCAGAAAGTTTGCGTGGAACAGGCTTCTCATATTTTGATTCTCACGTCTATGGCGACGAACTACAAACAACACTATCCGGATTACTGCACCGGCGAAACAGCGGCGGCGCTGGCGAGCCGGGTACGCAGCACAGTGGCGTCTGCAGCGGAGAAGACCTATGCAGCGCTTTTAGAAACCCATTTGAGCGATTATGGGAATCTATTTGATCGTGTTTCTTTGAATTTAGGTGGAAACACAGGCGGTAAGACTACTGCGGCGCTGATGCAGTCCTACCAAGCCGGCGAATCCACACCGCAAGAACGGGCCTATTTAGAAACACTCACGTTCCAATACGGTCGATACTTAACCATTGCCGGTTCCAGAGAGACGCCTAAAGGTCAGCCGGAGCGGGCACAACTGCCCACTAACTTGCAAGGCATGTGGGTGGGTGCGAATAACAGTATTTGGCACGCGGACTACCATTTGAACGTCAATCTTCAAATGAATTACTGGCCCACGTACACCACCAACTTGGCAGAATGCGCTAAACCCTTACTGGACTACGTAGAAGGATTACGCGCGCCCGGGCGTGTAACGGCGGAAGTTTATGCCGGAATTAAGAGCGATGAAACCCACCCGGAAAATGGTTTTATGGTCCATACCCAAAACAATCCTTTCGGCTGGACCTGTCCCGGTTGGACGTTTTCATGGGGTTGGTCCCCGGCTGCGCTCCCTTGGATTTTGCGAAATTGCTACGAATATTATTTGTATACCGGCGATTTGGATTGCCTGCGCAATCAGATTTATCCCATGCTGAAGGAAGCGGCTCGGTTCTATGATCAATTTTTGATTGAAGACAGGGAAGGGCATTTGGTTTCTGCACCGGCTTATTCTCCGGAGCACGGACCCTACACGCTGGGCAATACGTACGAACATTCTTTGATCTGGCAACTCTACCAGGATACGATAGAAGCGGCGCGCGTGCTGGGCGTGGACACCGATTGTGTTTGTGCATGGAAAGATCATCAATCTCGTTTGAAAGGGCCGATTGAAATTGGCGAAGACGGCCAAATTAAAGAATGGTACGAAGAAACCACAATCGGCAGTATGGCCAATTACGAGCCCGGCCACCGCCATATTTCTCATTTGCTGGGCTTGTATCCCGGAGATCTGATCAACCGGAATATCCCGGAATATTGGGAAGCAGCAAAAGTTGCTTTGGAGTCAAGAAGTGCCCCCACCACCGGTTGGTGCCGCGCCCAAAGAGCCTTGTGTTACGCACGTTTAGGGTTATGTGATAAAGCCTACGAAATTCTCCAAGGGATTCTTGCAGACGTAAGTTATGATAATTTGTTTATGACTCATCCGCCCTTCCAGATTGATGCCAATTACGGTTTCACAGCGGCAGTGGCGGAAATGCTGGTGCAAAGCGATGGCAAGACGATTACACTCTTGCCTGCACTTCCGGAGGACTGGCGCAGCGGTGCTGTTTCCGGCTTGGTGGCAAGAGGAAATTACGAAGTCAGTATGGAATGGATCAATGGGAAACTCACGCACGCCACTGTGAAATCTAAGAATAGCGGCACAATCGTTGTACAGTTGCCTGATTCCGACCCCATCGTGTTACAAACAGAGGCCGGACAGGAATATTCTGTTATAGAGAGCACTTAAAGATCACGAAAGTGGGCCCCAGTTTAGTCCCGGTGTTTCTGTAGACGCACTTAATCCTCCGGTGGGTGCCGGTGTTTGCGTTGCAGGTGCTACGCTCTGGGTAGGCTGCTGCGTAGGCTTTTGAGTAGGCTTTTGAGTGGGCTTTTGAGTGGGCTTTTGCGTAGGCGTGCCCGCAGCAGACTGCGTGGGGGCCACCGTTTCCGTTTTTCCGGTTGGTGTAGGCGTTGTTTCGCCAAACAGATCCGAGAAATCGCCTCCCGGTTCAGTTCCTTCCGGATCTCCGGTTTCCAATCCGGCAGTCGGTTCCGCTGAAGGTGTGACTTCAGCAGACGCAGAAGGTGCGGTCTCACCGGCGTTTCCACTTTCGCTGCAAGCAGAAAGCAGGCACACGCCCAGTAAAATGGCAATAAAACCACATAACATAATAATTTTCTTTGTTCTCATGAATGGTCATCCCCCTTTGCTGAAATTATTATAGGAAGATATTTTACCGAGGTCAAGTATTCTTTTGTCCACTTAGCATCCTTAATTTTTTAAAAACACGGATGCTAAATTCAAAAATACGTTATTTAGCATCCTTTTTACTATCTGCGTAGCGGAAAAAGGGATGCTCTTTTTGAAAAAAGCCACGAAAAGCATCCCTATCACAAAACTTTACTTTTCTTCGAAAGCGTGTTTTAATAAATCTATCACTCGGGGGAGGGATGAACAATGAGTTATAACCAACTACTTGCGGAGAAACATCGACTTTCGCAAGAATTAGATCAAATCAATAAAAAATTACCAAAACTGCCAGCGGGACGCCTGACTTATGTGCGCAGTGGTCACACGTTGAAATGGTATCACCACTTGAACGGCAAGCGCATTTATATTCCAAAATCCAACCGCAAGTTGGCGGTGCAACTTGCGCTCAAACGGTATTTGCAAAACAGGAAACAGGATATCACCCGGAAAATGCAAGGCATCAATCATTACCTCAAAACCAACGCGCCTGACTCAGACAAATCGCCCAGGGTTTTGACCGACCCAAATTACGCGGAGCTTCTGTCAGACGTTCTCAAACCCATTTCCCGGGAAATAGCGGCGTGGGAGCAGGCGCCCTATGTAAAAAATGCAAAATATCCCAATCAACTGCGTGTCCAGACGGTAAACGGACTAACGGTACGTTCCAAATCCGAATCTATTATTGCGCTCTGTCTGTATACCCACAGAATTCCTTTTCACTATGAAGAAAGATTAACTTTGGGCGGTGTGGATCTTTATCCGGATTTCACATTACGACATCCACAAACAGGCGAAACATTTTACTGGGAACATATAGGGCGCCCGGATGACGCGGTCTACCGCGCTTCTTTTTTAGAAAAATTAGATTTATATATTGCCCACGGGATCGTACCGGACCACAATTTGATTCTTACTTGGGAAACCGGCGATCATCCGCTTTCTGCGATGGAAGTGGAACAGAAAATTCACAGATTTTTTTAACAAAACGCTTGTATTTTACCCCAAAACATTGGTATAATGAATGCTGTATAAATTTATGTTGAGGAGTGTAAACGCTTATGACGACGAACAAAACCATTCTTGCATGGCTTGACGAAGTGAAAGCTCTCGTATGTCCTGATAAGATTGTCTGGATTGACGGCAGCGAAGCTCAGTTGGAAGAACTGCGCAAAGAAGCTGTTGCAACCGGCGAAATGATTAAATTGAACCAAGATAAGCTCCCTGGCTGTTATCTGCACAGAACGAAGCCCAACGACGTGGCTCGTGTAGAGGACCGTACTTTTATCTGCGCAAAGACGAAAGAAGTAGCAGGCCCTACGAACAACTGGTGCGATCCCCAGGAAATGTATAAGAAGTTATATGATATCGCCCGCGGTTCTTACAAAGGCCGTACCATGTACGTAATTCCTTACTCCATGGGTCCTATCGGCTCTCCCATCGCGAAGGCCGGTATCGAAGTAACCGACTCTATCTACGTTGTACTGAACATGGCCATTATGACCCGTGTAGGTACAGAGGTATTGAAGGTACTTGGCGACAGCAACGACTGGGTACGCGGACTTCACTGTAAGTGCGACGTGGATCCCGAGAAGCGTTATATCTGCCACTTCCCCGAGGACAACACCATTATTTCTGTAAACTCTGCTTACGGCGGAAACGTATTGCTGGGCAAGAAGTGCTTCGCACTTCGTATCGCTTCCTTCCAGGGTTGGAAAGAAGGCTGGATGGCTGAGCACATGCTCATCTTAGGTCTTGAAAATCCCGAAGGCAAAGTTACTTACATTGCGGCGGCATTCCCGTCTGCTTGCGGTAAGACCAACCTGGCTATGTTGATTCCTCCGGAGTACCTGAAGAAGAAAGGCTACAAGATCTGGACTGTTGGTGACGATATCGCTTGGATGAAGATCGGTCCTGACGGCCGTTTGTACGCCATCAACCCGGAGAACGGTTTCTTCGGCGTAGCACCGGGAACCAACGAGCACTCCAACTTCAATGCTTTGGAGAGCACCAAGAAGAACACCATCTTCACAAACGTTGCTTTGGATTTGGATGACAACACCGTTTGGTGGGAAGGACTCAACAAGAATCTTCCTCAGAACGCTATCGAGTGGAAGGGCGAGAAATGGGATGCAAGCAAGTTCAACAAAGCTGACAAGTCCACGTACGCAGCTCACCCCAACTCCAGATTTACTGCACCGGCGAAGAACTGCCCCTGCATCTCTGACGAGTTTGATAAAGGTGCCGGCGTTCCGATTTCCGCAATTATTTTCGGCGGCCGTCGTGCAAAGTGCGCACCGCTCGTTTACCAGTCCAAGGATTGGGTAAACGGTGTATTCGTAGGATCTGCTATGGCTTCTGAAACCACCGCTGCTGCTGCAGGCGCTGTTGGTGTTGTACGTCGTGATCCTATGGCAATGCTTCCGTTCTGCGGTTACCACATGGGCGACTACTTCCAGCACTGGTTGGATATGGGCGTTAAGCTTGGCGACAAGGCTCCCAAGATCTTCAACGTAAACTGGTTCCGTACCGACGACGAAGGCAACTTCGTATGGCCCGGCTTCGGCGACAACGCGCGCGTTCTTAACTGGATCGTTGAGCGTTGCGAAGGCAAGGCTGACGCTACTGAAACTGCAATCGGTTACATCCCTATGCCTGAGGATATTGACCTTACCGACTTGGATATGGATATGGACACGCTGAAGAGCATCTTGAAAGTAGACAAAGACGTTTGGACCAAAGAAGCAGAAGAGATCGAAGAACACTACAAGAAATTCGGCGACAAGCTTCCTAAGGAACTGAAAGATCAACTTGAGAACTTGAAAGCAAATCTTGCCAAGATGTAATTGAAATTACAAACACAAAAGCGGCTGTCTTATAAGAAGGCAGCCGCTTTTCTACGTTCTTCTTTAAATCATATATCCCCGCCCAATGCCGGCAGCACCGTATCTGCGGGATTACGACCGCAAGCCAAAGTCAGCCATAGCTTCATATATACGGAAATCGCCGATCTTCCCGGCACCAGCCGCAAATCATACAGCTGGAAATCCGCCGCGCTTTCATAAATATCCCCCGGAGCCGTACCGGTCACAAAAACCGGAATCCCCAGTTCTTGGGCTTGCCGGAAAAACGCTCCCGCCTCATCCAAATTCAACGTTCCGGAGTGATACGTTTCGTGAATAATCCCGGCAACGCCTTCTGTTAACGCCGGATAAACCATGCCGGGATGGGGTTTGATCCATAAAATGTTGGGCGAAGTCAGTTCTTTTTCCGGAAACAAGGGTAAAATAGCGTCTTTCTTCTCCGTATAATCCGCATTGAAGCTAAATTTCCATTGTGCGTCGTAAAAACCCGCATTCTGTGAAACACTTTCAACGCGATCCGACCCTTGTGGATGTGCAAGTAGACGAGACCCGCGGTGAATTTGCACGGGAGCACCCTCATTTTTATACGAAACCCACACCCCTCCGGCGAAGGAATCTTTCAACCAACAAACGGCACCGTACAGATTCTCCACTCCGTTGGCCCGAGGATCTTCAATAGGATAATTGGAAGAAACCAGCACAATGGGCACGGAGCCTATTCCAAATGCATACCCCAACGCGGCCGCCGTATATTGCAGCGTATCAGTTCCGTGGGTAATAATAATCCCTCGGTAGCCTTGGGAAATGGCGCAGGCCACCGCCCGGATCAGTTTACTTAAATGCGCACCGTCTAAATGTTCGCTGAGAATGGTATACGGCTCATCATAATCCGCAAATTCAGTAAAGTCCACATGATATTTTTCCCGGAATGCTTCAAGCAGCGCCCGGGGCTTCTCCCCGTCCGGACGAATCACCCCGGCATTCAAGGTGCTGCCAATGGTGCCGCCGGTAAAAATCATTTTTATTTTCTTCATACGCACTGCCTCCCGGCCTTCTTTCTTATAGGCTTTAGTATACCACAAAACACTGTACTTTTCAGCACAAAAATGCTATAATACTACGTATGATTAAGAAGACTTTACCAATAACTGTATACGATGCACTACAACAACGCTTGGATTTTTTGTTTCAAGAGTTTGAGAACATTTACGTGTCTTTCAGCGGGGGAAAAGATAGCGGTTTGCTGCTGAATTTGGTAATGGATTTTAAGCGAAAATACTACCCGGACCGAGTGGTGGGCCTTTTCCATCAGGATTTTGAAGCCCAATATACCGTTACCACGGAATATATTACCCGAACTTTTGCCAAATTCGAAAAAGAAATGGAGCCCTACTGGGTTTGCTTGCCTATGGCTACCCGCACGGCCCTCAGCAGTTACGAAATGTACTGGTATCCCTGGGATGACAAGAAACAAGACGCGTGGGTGCGGCAGATGCCGGACTACCCCTACGTAATCAACCTGAAGAATCCTTTTACCCACTACACCTACCGCATGCACCAAGAAGATCTTGCCAAGCAGTTCGGCCGCTTCTACAAAGAGCAGCACGGCGGCGGAAAGACCGTGTGCTTGTTGGGCATTCGTGCCGACGAATCTTTGCAGCGGTACAGCGGATTTTTGAATAAAAAGTATGGATATAAGAATGAATGTTGGATTACCCAGCATTTTAAGGACGTTTGGTGTGCTTCTCCTTTGTACGACTGGTCTTTGAGCGACGTTTGGACCGCCAATTACAAGTTTGGCTACGACTACAATGGCTTGTACGATTTGTATTACAAAGCCGGGCTGAAACCGGATCAGATGCGGGTGGCATCGCCCTTTAATGATTATTCGAAAGACAGCTTGAATTTGTACCGGGTAATCGATCCTGAAATCTGGTCTCGCTTGGTGGGCCGCGTACAAGGCGCCAACTTCGGCGCTATTTACGGAAAGACGAAGGCAATGGGTTACCGAAATATTACGCTGCCGGAGGGTCACACTTGGGAGTCTTACACAAAATTCTTATTAGACACCCTGCCCAAACGGCTGCGCACCAATTATATCAATAAGTTTAATACGTCCATTCGCTTCTGGCACGAAGTGGGCGGAGGCCTTTCGGAAGAAGCGATTCAGGAGTTGGAAGCTCATGGCTATCGCATTCGTCGGAACGGAGTTTCTAACTATACGCTGGACCGCAAGACCCGTGTGATTTTTGTGGGAAAATTGCCGGACCACACCGACGATATCACTTCCACCAAGGATATCCCCAGTTGGAAGCGGATGTGCTACTGTATTTTGAAAAACGACCACACCTGCCGTTTTATGGGTTTCGGCCTTTCCCGGGAGGAACAACGGAGAATTAGTTATATTAAAAAGCAATATGGAGGTTGGATCCATGAGTGATTCTTATGTCAGCCCTGTTTATAAGGTAATTGCCGTGCCGGTGGAGAAGATTGTGCCCAACAATTACAATCCCAACGCCGTGGCGCCGCCTGAGATGAAACTTTTGTACGATAGCATTAAAGAAGACGGCTACACCATGCCTATTGTTTGTTATTATGATGAGGCATCGGATCAATACGTGATTGTAGACGGTTTTCACCGCTATCGGGTAATGAAGGATTTTCCCGACATTTACGAGCGGGAGGGCGGCAAGCTGCCTGTTTCTGTGATTGACAAGCCTTTAGATCACCGTATGGCCAGCACCATTCGCCACAATCGCGCCCGGGGTTCTCACGACGTGGATTTAATGAGCAATATTATTAAAGAACTCCACGAGATTGGCCGTTCCGATGCGTGGATTGCCAAACATTTAGGGATGGATCGAGACGAGTTGCTTCGTTTAAAACAAATCACAGGCCTAACGGCTTTGTTTAAGGACGTAGAGTTTGGAATGGCTTGGAAGCCGGTGAAAGAGGATGTTGAATAATTAAACCCCGGCGATAGAAAGAATAGAAAAATCCCCGCCTATATGCGCGGGGATTTTTGCGTTGGCGGAAAGACAGGGATTCGAACCCTGGGTAGGGATAAACCTACGCCGGTTTTCAAGACCGGTGCCTTAAACCAGCTCGACCATCTTTCCACGTCTTCGTTTCCGAAGCTTCATTATTATACGAAATCCCCCGTGAGATGTCAAGATACAAAGCCGCGGTATGTAAAATTGCTATTTGAGGTTATTTACATACCGCTTTTTTACTTTTCACATACTTTTTCCGCCGAAAAGTATGTGAATTGCACTTTTGAGGTATGTAAATATCCTTTTTTTTCAATTTTGCATACTTTGCCTTGCCTCCCAGCATACTAAAAGCAAAAGAGGAGTTGAGACGAATGAAGAAAAAACGAAATTGGCTGTGTAAAGACGTATTTTTGAACAATCCGGTGGCGTCCGCCCAAGAATGTACCGGATTTTCCCCAACGAAATCGTATACGGAAGAAGAAGCAGAAAGCAAAGCGCAACTTTGTGACGTGCCCGCCTCCAGCAGTGACGGCGGCGACGCCAAACCTCCGGCAAGATAACAAAAGAAAAGGGGCCGTTTCCCGATGGAAACAGCCCCTTCGTTCAGCTTTCGCTATTTAATCAAAACATATCCGCCAAGATCTCGTCTAAACGCTCTTGCTTCTTAGACTTCACGGCGTATTTCTTGCCGGCGTCTTTGATCTTTTCTTCCAACTCAGCAACAGCTTTGTCTTCCAAAATTTCAGCTTTGATACCGGTTTGAACGTTGTTCAACTTCTCTTCCGCATCTTCGTCCTTGTCATCTTCCTTCTTCTCTACTTCTGTATCGAAGTCATCGATGTTCTCTACGCGAACCAAGTACAATGCGGTCAAATCGCCGTCGTCATTCTTAATCTCAATTTTGTGGAGCTTAGAAGGTGTAATCTTGTCCTCTTCCTTCTCCTCATCTTCCTTCTCTTCGGAAGCAGAAGAAGTAGAAGCAGAATCGTCCTCTTTCTTATCTTCCTCATCCTTCTCCTCTACAAAGATGAAGCCGTCGCGGGTTTCGTTCCACTGCATTTGAAGTAAGTATTCGTCAATTTCCTCCACGCCGGTCTCATTGCCTGCGCCAACGGTGATCACACCCTTGTTGCTGCTGGCAGAAGTCCAAGAAGACATTGCACAAAGGGCTTCAAAGTCACCATCCTGTACAAGAATAACTTCCTTGCCGTCATCATCTTTCTTAATTTCATACGTCACGTAGTCACGATCGTACAACGTGTACTTCTCGCCCGCATTGATTGCCGCTTCCATTTCGTCACAAAGCTTAATAAAGTTTGCAACTTTCTGCTCATACTCTTTCAAGGACTCTTCGTACTTGGTGTACTCTTTCTTCAATTCCTCGTCGGTAGTATCTTTAGAAATTTCCTTGCCGTCTTTGTCCTTAGGAACAGAAGGCTTCGTAGGAATTGCGAACTTATATACACGTCCGGATAACGTACGGTACTCGTTGGGATCCTCATCGTAGATTTCCTTCATCTCGTCTTCCGTAACTTCATAATCCTTCTTAAGTTCAGTCTTGTATTTCTCAATGGCTGCCTGACGAATGCTGTAATCTTTGTATTCACTCAGGTTCATCGTACCGCCGGTGATGTAATACGTTGCCGTATCTGCATCCAATCCGTATTGAGACGTATACATATTGAGCTGATAATCTACGTAAGCTTTGGCATTGGCACGCTCTTCTGCAGTCAACTTAAATCCTGCATTCACTGCCAATCTGTAAGAAGCCTTAAACTTGCGGGCCTCTTCCAACGCTTCCGCCTGGCACTCCTTCTTGATTTCATCCGTGAAGAATTTGTTGAAAGCATCTTCTTTCTCTTTGCTGGTCATATCCGCATAGCCGTCCGGCTCCTCAAATTTCTCCGCAATAGCTTTCTGCAAGAAAAACTTGTACTCGTACGTGTAAATCTTGTCACCGTTTACTTTTGCCACGTAGTTCGTGCTGTACGTAACAATCGCGAAAATACCAACAACCAATATAACAAACGCTGCTAAGCCTGCGGAAATCCACAGAATCAGCTTGTTGTCATACGTGCCTTTCTTCTTCTTGGCTTTCAAATTCGTAGCCATCTTTACCAACCGCCTTTTTCTTATCTTAATAAAATCATAACAAAAGTAAAATAAAATACTCGTCCTACTATTATATCCTGTAAAACGAGTTTTGGCAATGGTTTATTTGTGTTTTTCCGTCGCAAATCCTGTGACAAATGCCTCAATACACTGTCCAAACAGCCGCCCCAGCTTAATTTTGGCTTGAGAATCATAGTGCGACAGATCATTATTCTCCAAATGGGTGGTAAGACCGGCTTGGATGGTGTCAAAATAGTAGCGGTTGGGACCTTGGGTTTGGTACTGCGCCTTGGCTTCATTCACGGTTTGGTAAAATGGCCAGTGTTCACTAATGCCGGCATCGATAAACGCCACACCGTAAGGACAAGCAATTTGATCATACAGCGGCAGCCAGCGGTTCATCAAATCCGTTTGCGCCCGAAGGTAATCTTCCGCTTGTTCCTGCACAATTGCATCCGTCTCTCCTTGCATCCAGCAAAAAGCGAATAATTCCGGCTCCAAACCCGCCTCTACCATATAATTTAACCCAATCTGAATACGTTTTAAGATTTCTTCAAACACAAAATCTCCGGGTTTGTAGTTATTGGCAATGCCGGAGCCGCTCCAAGCGCACTTAATCAAATAGAATTTTTCCCCGGGAAAAGCTCGGGTCAAATATTCGGCTAAACTCACCTCGGGCCCGAACTGCACGTCCGTAGAGCCTTGTCCCAACGTCACCGGCACGAAACCGGGGGCAATGTTGGTAGGATCTTGATTGGCATGGTCCACGTGATAATAAATCTGAATATTTTCATAGCCAGAACGGTATTCCGCCAGTTCTTCCGGCGTTGCGGTCTCTTCCAAAAAACGGATCTGGGCGCGGCCTACCATATTGGACTGACCTGACATTATAATTAAATGGGCTTTTCCCGGTGTTAAAATGCTCATTGCTGCTGTCCCTTCAAATACATTTCAATCATCTGCCCAAACAACCGGCCCAACTTAATTTTGGACTGGGAATCGTAGTGAGACGTGTCGTTATTCTCGTAAAGCGTAGTCAAACCGTTTGCAATGGTATCAATATAATACCGGTTGGTGCCTTGTTTTTGGAACGTTACCTTGGCATCGTTAATGGTCTTATAATATTTCCATTGCGGCACATTACTAATACCTGCATCAATAAAGGCGATGCCATTGGGTGCCGCATATTTCTTGTAAATCGGCAGCCAACGATTCACCATGTCCGTTTGATTTGCCAAATAATTCGGTGCGTGCTCCGCATACATAGCATCCGTCTCGCCTTGCATCCAGCAGAATGCAAAGATTTCCGGGTCTAAACCGGCATTTTTCAACATAGTAAGGCCAAGATTGGTTCTGCGTAAAATCTCTCCAAAATGATACTGTCCCGCCATGTAACAGCTAAAAATACCGGAACCGCTCCAGGCGCATTTAATCAAATAGAACTTCTCTCCGGGGAATGCTTTTGTTAAATACTCGGCCAGACCCACTTCCGGTCCAAATTGTACCGTGGTAGAGCCTTGCCCTAAAGTAACCGGTACAAATTTCTCCGCAATGTTGGTGGGGTCACTGTTCTGGTGATCCACGTGATAATAAATCTGAATATTTTCGTAGCCGGCACGGTATTCTGCCAACTCTTTTGCAGAAGCGGTCTGCTCCAAATACTTAATCTGCGCACGGCCCACCATATTGGACTGACCCATCATTAAAATCACGTGGGCTTTGCCCGGTGTCAGCATGCCCTCTTTAATCAAGGGCGCTTTGGTGGGGGCAATGGTAGGCGCTATCGTTGGGGATGCCGCGATCGTTTCAGTCGGTTCCTCCGTGGGTGCCACTGTCGGTTCTTTTGTAGGTTCTTTCGTGGGAATTTCCGTAATCTCATAGGTGGGCGCCGCCGTGTTCGTTTCGGTGGGCGCGCCGCAGCCTGCAAAGGAAACAGTCATCACCAACAATAATATTAAACATAAGGATCTTCTCATAATCTCATCCTCCTCGTAGATTGTATTTTAACAAATTTAAACGACTTTTACAATCCTGACGTTTGTGATTGCGCTACAAACATCCCCCCGTTTTTGGTAAAACAGGGGGATAAAACAACAAATATTTATTATTTACAAGCTTTCTTGCGGAAAACCACAACACCGACGCCCACGATCATCGCAAGCATCACGCCGGCCATAATAGAAACGTCGCCGGTAGGTTTGTTGGGAACGCCGGGGGTCGGAGAAGCACTGCCCGGTGTAGCCGTAGGCGCTTGCGTAGCGGTAGGCGTAGGAGAAGGTGCTTCAAATACCAAATCAACGCCGTTGTACATACCCACATTCTTTACCCAGAAACCATTAGAGCCACCGGAAGGATATAAACCAACGTACTGAATCTCGCCCAGCTTCGGCAGCTTTCCGGCGCCCTCAGCAGGAATCGGCTGACCGTCTACGTAAACTTCCGTACCTTCGGCTGTTACCTCAATCTTAATATTGAACCATTCCTTCTGGGCGAAGTTTACTCCGGTCAAAATCGGTTGGTCGGTGAAGTTCTTCGTATAACCATACGCGGAACCCTTATGCTCTACTACGTACACCGTTACCTTGCCGTCCGCATAGTTAAATTGCAAGTTAAACCAAGGGAAGCTGTTGTTAGCTCCGGTACCCAGTAAAATACCTGTTCCACCGTAAGCGGTGCTGCCGGTCTTCAGCAGAGGCTTTACGTCAGCAGAAATGGTAAAGCTATTCGTAGGAAGCGAATTTTTGGTATATACCCAACCATTGCTGTTGTTTACAATGGGCACGCGCATCATAGGAACCGTGCCGCCTTCCATGGTGTAAGTCGCCGCATCTACTTTCGTCAAATGGGCACTTGCCTGCGTCGCGGTAAACAAATCTGCCGGAAGTAATTTTGCAGACGTTGTTTTGTCTGTAATTTGGAAGTTTCGTGCGTCAAAACCATCGGTGCTTCCCTCGGGGTACAAACCAACCCACTTGATTTCCGTAGAATCAGGAAGACGGGCATTGCGATCTTCCAAGAAGGTTTCGCCGTCTAAATAAACCGTGGAACCTTCCGTCGTCACTTCAACCTTTAAATTAAACCATTCTTTCTCCTCAAAGTCCACGCCGGTTCGAATAACCGTATAATTTGGGTTGTCCATATAACCGTACGAG
Organism: Clostridia bacterium; assembly: GCA_017935905.1. GTDB lineage: Bacteria > Bacillota > Clostridia > UBA1212 > UBA1255 > RGIG9099. The sequence continues at coordinate 32,787 of JAGBGO010000004.1, forward strand.
CCGCCTTTGTGTTCAAAACCGAAGAAGCTTACTGTTTGCTCCAAAGCAGAGAAATTAAAACGAATACAGTGCCACGGGAACCCGTTATTTGCGCCGGTACCTAATAAAAGGGCAGCACCGCCAAGTTTGCCGGCATTTCCGTATTCAATCGGTCGAATATCAACGCTAATGGTATAGCTGCTGTAAGTAATCTCGTCCTTGGTAGCAATCCAGTTCGTACCCTTTGCCGACTCCGGAACACGCATAATGTACTCTCCATCTGCGTAGCTGTAATCCGCCGCATTCGTAGATACGTTGGTAAAATAATCATCTGCTTTATCCGAGGATGTCAATGCATCCGCAGGAAGCAAATTGGTTGGCGGTGTAAAAGCAGCCGCAGACAAAGACGCGGACAGAAGCATTACGACAGCCAACGACAAAATAGATACTTTTGTCAATTTTTTCATAATAAGGGTTCCTCCTTTTAACAAATAAAGTATGACATTATTGTATCTCAATATGTATTTTGTGTAAACGAACTTCTTACCCCATCACGCCGCACAAATCTCCCAGGAATTCCAGGATTTCATCCAGAATCCGGCCTTGGGATTGGGTAAGATCAATAAAGAAAGCAATCGATGCCGGGCTGCTCATGGCATTCAGGGACATTTTACGCCCGTATTTCTTGGTAAAATGCTGATAAGCCGCCTCGTTATCCCCGTCCATCTTCCGCATAAACACAGCACCGGCCCCTAATATGAAGGAGAAACACTGGGGCTTCTGAATTACGGCGCTGAAGCCGCACCGCTCTGCCAAAGAACGGATTTGAGAGATTTTCAGCAGGTTCTGCACCGTTTCCGGCACGTCGCCGTAGCGGTCGATGAGTTCGTCGGTGACCTCCAAAGCGTCCTCTTCCGTCTCCACCCGAGCAATTTTTTGGTATAAATCAAAACGGGCCTCTTCATCTTCGATATAATCGCTGCTGATATAGGCGTTCACCTTAAATTCAATACTAATGGGTGGCTTCTGCGGCGCCATTTTACCCCCTTGCTCCTCCAGAACCACTTCGGAGAGAAGTCTGCAGTAGGTTTCATAGCCCACCACCGCCAACTGTCCGTGCTGCCGCTCGCCCAAAACGCTGCCTGCACCCCGAATCTCCAAATCCCGCAGGGCAATTTTGAAGCCGGAGCCAAATTCCGTAAATTCTCGAATGGTACGCAAACGTTTTTCCGCCACTTCCGAAAGAATTTTGTCCTTCTTGTACGTAATATAGGCGTACGCAAGCTTAGATGCCCGGCCCACACGGCCACGAATTTGATAAAGTTGGGCAAGCCCCATGCGGTCGCTGTCTTCCACAATAATCGTGTTCACGTTGGGCATATCCAGACCGGATTCGATAATCGTGGTACATAACAGCACGTCGTATTCCCCCTGGTAGAAAGCCTGCATAATGTCTTCCAGTTCCCGCTCGCCCATTTGACCGTGGGCCATGGCAATTCTGGCTTCCGGAACCAGGTTTCGAAGAGCAAGTAACTTCTCTCCCATGGTCTGCACCCGGTTATACAGGTAGAAAACCTGGCCTTTTCGCGCCATTTCACGGTAAATACCGTTGCGAATTAAGGCAGGATCCCATTCCGCCACGTAGGTTTGCACAGGAAGTCGGTCCTGAGGCGGATCTTCCAACACGGAAATATCCCGAATGCCGGACAAAGACATGTGAAGCGTTCTGGGAATGGGCGTTGCAGACAAAGACAGCATATCCACTTCCGGATGCTGCTGCTTGAAACGATCTTTATGAAGCACGCCGAAGCGCTGTTCTTCGTCAATAATGGCAAGACCTAAGTTCTTAAAGGTCACTTTGTCCTTAATTAAGGAGTGGGTGCCTACCAAAATGTCGATTTGACCGGCCGCCAGACGCTCCAGCACTTTCTTTCGCTGGGTTGCCGTGCGAAAACGGCATAAATAATCAATGGTAATGGGAAAATTCTTAAATCTTTCCACAAAATTCTTATAATGTTGCTGGGCGAGTACGGTGGTGGGCACCATAAATGCCACCTGTTTGCCGTCGCAAACCGCTTTGAAAGCAGCGCGAAGGGCAACTTCCGTCTTTCCGTAGCCTACGTCGCCGCAAAGCAGACGTTCCATGGGCTTTGGGGCTTCCATATCCCCTTTGATTTCTTCGCTGCACCTGAGTTGGTCTTCCGTCTCTTCATAGGGAAAAGCGTCTTCAAACTCTTGTTGCCATACGGTATCTTTGCCAAAAGCGTGGCCTTGAAGGCGAGATCTGCGGGCATAGAGTTCCACCAGCTCTTTTGCGTAGGTGCGCAGAGATTCTTTGACCTTCGCAGTGGTGCGATTCCACTCCGCACTGCCTAATTTATTTAATTTAGGGGATTCTCCCTCGTTTCCGATGTATTTTTGTACGCTGTCTAATTGGTGGGTGGGTACGAACAAAACGCCGTTATCCCGGTAAAGAATCTTAATATAATCCTTGCGAACGTTGTCGATTTCCACACTTTCAATGGCTTCAAAGCGGCCAATACCGTGGATTTCGTGGACTACCAAGTCCCCCGATTGAATATCGGCGAAACTGGTAATGGCTTTTCCTTTTAATTTCCGGCGCACACGGGCCCGCTCACGCTTAAACAAGGCTCCATCACTGACAAGGGCAAATTTTGTTTCCGGATAAACAAATCCCCCTTGCACGCCGCCAATTTGGAAGGAAATTTGTCCCGGTGCAATCCCCCGGTCCTGCAGAAGCTGCTCAAAACGCTTCTTTTTCCCCTCGGATTCCGCTAAAAACAGCACGGTATAATGATTCTCCACCCACTCTTCTACGGCAGTAAGGAGCATATCCGTGTTGCCGCCGGTAGGGTCTGTGCTGCGGCAGGTAAAAGCAACTTTTTGCTGGCATCCGGGAAGCAATCGGCAGCCCGTGTCAAATTCTTCCATTGCACCAATCGAATAGGCCCGCTTTTCGATGTGCGTAAAAACCTCTTGAGGGGACATTAAAAGATTGGCCGTTTTTGCCGGAATGCCGGTGGATTCTTCAATGGTTTCACAAATCCGCAAGTGCTCATCCAGCCCCATTTGAAGGGTTTCTTCGCAAGCGTCGCCTTTTTGGACGAACACAACCCCTTGCCCCGTATAGTCGAAAATGGTGTACTGATTACACAATATATAGGGTATATACCGATCGTACCCCGCAAATTTACACATCATCTTGATGCGTTCAATATCCTGTCCCAGCCGCCGCGCCCGAGACGATCCTTTGGGTAAAAGGGAAAGTTCTTGTTTGAGGGCCACCCGCACCTGTGCCGCCTGATCTTCATCCCAAATATACGTCTCCCGATCCGGCAGAATGACCGCTTGGGACACGTCAAACACGGTGCGCTGTGTAATCACGTCGAATTGGCGGATGGAATCAATTTCATTGTCGAAAAACTCAATGCGGTAGGGCATCTTCGCTGTGGCCGGGTACACGTCCACAATATCCCCTCGCACAGAATACTGGCCGCTGCCGTCAATTTGGGGTACCCGATCGTAGCCGATTTTGGTAAAATGGTCCGTAAGCTCCCCAATTTCTATAATTTGTCCGCTTGTCAGTACCATAGCAGACTGCCGGATTCGCTCCGGTGCCGGAAGCCACTGGGAAATGGCCGTAGGCGCCGTTACCAAAATGCGCCATTTTCCGGACAGCAGGCGGTAAAGGACTCCCATTCGTGCGTGGCTGCTCTCTGAACTTCTGGCTTCCACGTCGTAAAGCATATATTCTGCCGGTTTCAAGAGCAACACGTCGTCTTGATTCTCTGCGAAGAAGCAAAAATCTTGATACGCCTTCTGGGCCGCTAATTCATTGGGGGCAATATACACGCAAGGACGCGTCTGTGTTTCACTGAAACAATGGACAAAATGGACGGATGGAGACTCCATCAGCCCGGTTAAGATACATCCTTGATTCTTTTGTGCTAAAATCCCGGCTGCCTCTCGGAATGCCGGCATTTCTTTCATAAAACGATCAATCACGGTTTCTCCGTATTGGGCGCCTTGGGCGTCCCATTATAAAGATTCATGGTCTTTTCACAGCCATTTTCCACAATGCTGAGGGCAGCTTCCCCGGCTTTGAGGAAGGCTTCGTCCATAGTATTCCGCTCTTCCGGTGTAAAATGGCCTAAAACAAACTTAATCATATCATAATGCGCCGGTTTTGCTCCGATTCCGATGCGGATACGGGCAAACTCATCACTATTTGTGTATTGAAGCACGGATTTCATACCATTATGGGTACCGGCGCTGCCTTTTGGCCGCACGCGAATGGCGCCTAACGCCAAATCACAGTCGTCGTACAGCACGATCAGGCGATTTTCTTGAATGCCGTACCAATGCATGGCTTCTGAAATACTTTCACCACTGTTATTCATATAGGTATGGGGCTTCAAAAGCACCAATTTCTTCCCTTTGTATGCAATTTCACGGTACACACCCTTAAATTTATGACGCCAGGAATCCGGCCCCAACGTTTGTTCCAAGGCTTCTATTCCCAGAAAACCGCAGTTGTGCCGGGTATTTTCGTACTCAGGACCAAAATTCCCCAGTCCGGCAATAAGCCAGATTTCCGGGGAATTCTTGTGGTTTTGATATTCTTTCTTCTTTCTTTCCCAAAACATGTCTTATTTTCGTCCTTATTTGCCCAGAACGTCCATACCCATGTACTTTCTCAATGCTTCCGGAATTACAACGGTGCCGTCTGCCTGTTGGAAATTCTCCAAAA
>JAGBGO010000082.1 GCA_017935905.1 Clostridia bacterium
ATTATTTTGTTCTTGCCCCTTGCTTGGCGGAGAAAATAACCCTCTTATTTGGAATATCTTTCACTTGAAAAGTACCCTGTCTTTCTTTACAATGAAAGTATGAAAAATAGGGTTTATTTATGTATTGATCTAAAGTCTTTTTTTGCTTCCGTGGAGTGCGTTTCCCGGGGGCTGGATCCGATGTGCACCAATTTGGTGGTGGCAGACCCGGAGCGAGGGGACAAGACCATTTGTCTTGCCGTTACACCCGCCATGAAAGCATTGGGGGTACGGAATCGCTGCCGGGTATTTGAAATTCCGAAACATATTTCGTATATCACCGCATCCCCGCGGATGAAGTTATATATTGATTACGCGGCGAAGATTTACGGGATTTATCTGCGCTACGTTTCCAAAGAAGATATTCACGTGTATTCCATTGACGAGGTTTTTATGGACGTAACCGGTTATCTTTCTTTGTATGGGAAGACGCCTCGGGAAATGGCGGTGATGCTGATGGGTGAGGTCCTTCGGGAAACGGGCATACGGGCCACTTGCGGCATTGGTACCAATTTGTATTTGGCGAAGATTGCGTTAGATATTACGGCGAAACATGCAACGGATTTTATTGGGGAACTTACGGTGGAGTCCTACCGGGAAACGCTGTGGAATCACCGTCCTTTGACAGATTTCTGGCGGATTGGTCCGGGTACGGCCCGTCGGTTGGAGTCCTTATGTATTTACACCATGGGGGACGTGGCTCACACGTCGGAAGATTTGCTGTACCGCCATTTTGGGATTGACGCAGAGCTTTTGATTGATCATGCATGGGGATTGGAACCTACCACTATTGCGGATATTCACGGCTACCGTTCCAAGACAAATTGTCTCACCAGCGGACAGGTTTTGATGCGGGATTACACCGCAGAAGAAGGGGTTTTGATTGTGAAGGAAATGATGGATCTTCTTTGCTTAGAAATGGTGGACCGAGGCGTGGTTACTCAATCGGTTACCTTGCAGGTTGGCTACAGCAGTGCATGGGACCGGGCTTTTGTGAAAGGCACCGCTTCCGTGTCCCGCGCCACTCATTCGGATACCGTTTGGGTAAAGGAAATTGAAGATTTATATCGCAAGATTGTGCATCCGGAAGCACAGGTGCGTCGGATGAGTATTACGTGCAACAAAATCGAAGAACCCGGTTCGGTTCAATATACGTTGTTTGAAGACCCTGTGGAGGAAGAGCAGCATGACCGGCTGCAAAAGACGGTGGTGGGCCTTCGGAAGCGCTTCGGCAAGAATGCAGTGGTCAAGGGTATGAATTTAGAGGAACACGGTACCACGATAGAGCGAAATCGACAGATCGGAGGGCATAAGAGCGGTGAGTGAATACTATCAACCGAAGAATCGAATGCCCGTATCGGAACGGGCAAAACAGTTTGCGCCATTTTCCCCGCTGAATGGCCTTTCTAAAGCGCTGCGGGCCCAGGAGCGTACCCCGCAGCCGAAACCGGCACTTTGTGAGGACCAAATCGCCTGCCTGAATCGGCAGTTGATGGGTTTGAAAAGGGGTATGGAAATTGAGGTGTTATTCTACCGAAACGGCGAGGTTCAACGCGCCCGAGGTGTTGTGACTGCACTTCGCCGCGCCCTGCGCCAACTGACGGTGGAGACGCAAGACGTGTTTTTTGATGAACTGTTGGAAATTCGGAGTGCGGTTTTAAGCGATTTAGAAGAAACTTGTGATAAAGATTTCCAAACCGATTAAGATCAAAATAATACCGCCGAAGATATTGGCTTTGCCGCTGAGGCATTTTCCGATCTTTCGACCTAACTGAAGACCAATCATACAAATGAAGAAGGTGACCGCTGCAATGATTCCGGCGCAGATGAGGGCTTCCCACAGATTGTAGTCTGCAATGGTAAAGCCTACGGAGAGGGCGTCGATGGAAGTGGCTACACCTTGCAGGAGTAATCCGCCAAAACCCACGGTGGGCATCGCCGAACAAGAATCTTTCTGTTTAATGCCCTCATAGAGCATCTTGCCGCCGATGTAACTCAACAAAATCAGTGCGATCCACGGGATGAACTTCTCGAAAGACCGGAAATAGCGAACAATCGTATGAATACAAATCCATCCGATCATGG
>JAGBGO010000083.1 GCA_017935905.1 Clostridia bacterium
ACCCAAACCTTTTCCAAATCCCGCTCCATGGCGGGAGCCCGTCTTGGCTTCGGCATCGGTTGCAAGGAGTTGATTCGGGATCTGAACACCGTGCGCTATTCCACAAATCCCTACAACATTAACCGCATGACCATGGCGGCCGGTCTTGGGGTGATGGAAGACGAGGTCTATACAAAGGCAAATTGTCAGCAGATTATAGAAAATCGCATTTTTACCGCAGAAGCGCTTGAGAAGATGGGCTTCGCAATGACGGATTCTCGGGCAAACTTTATTTTTGCTAAACATCCGAATTTTGACGGTAAAATGATCTATGAAAAACTGAAAGAAAAAGGAATTTTAGTAAGACACTTTGACAAATGCCGTCTTACACAGTACAATCGGATAACGGTAGGCAGTCGGGAAGAAATGGAAACCTTACTTGCTGCCTTGAAAGAGATTTTGGAGGAACAGAAATGAGAAGCGCACAGATTGACAGAACAACAGCAGAAACAAAGATTTCTCTTTCGTTGAATTTGGACGGGAGAGGCAATAGTGAGATTAATACCGGTTGCGGTTTTTTGGATCACATGCTGACGCTTTTTGCCAAGCACGGCGGCTTTGATTTAACCGTATCTTGTGAAGGGGACTTGTACGTAGACAGTCACCACACGGTAGAAGATATCGGTATTTGCTTGGGTCAAGCTTTTTCAAAAGCATTAGGGGATAAGAAAGGTATTTGCCGCTATGGTTCTATGCTCCTGCCTATGGATGAGGCGTTGATTTTGTCCGCTGTTGACCTTTCCGGTCGCGGTCACTTAGAATACGGACTTACGTTGCCGGCGGCGCAGATCGGAAACTTTGATACGGAACTGACGGAAGAATTCTGGCTTGCTTTTGTACGAAACAGTGCTTGTACTTTGCACATTCAGCAACTTGCAGGAAGAAATACCCACCATATTATTGAAGGGTGCTTTAAGTCGGTTGCAAGAAGCCTTCGGACGGCAGTATCCATCGACAAGGACTTTGCAGATCAAATTCCTTCTACGAAGGGAGTTCTGGCATGATTGCATTGGTAGATTACGGCGTAGGGAATCTTTTCTCTTTGAAGAGTTCCTTTGACGCTATCGGTGAGTCCGTGCTGGTAACCAACAAAGAAGAGGATTTGAAGGCGGCGGACAAGATTATTCTGCCCGGCGTAGGAGCCTTCGGCGACGCCGCGAAGAAACTCAAGGAAACCGGCCTTGGAGAAATTGTGAAAGAAGAAGCGAAGTCCGGCAAGCCTTTAATGGGCATTTGTCTTGGTATGCAACTCCTTTTGGAAACCGGCTATGAATACGGTGTTTATGAAGGTCTTGGGTTGATTCCGGGAGAGGTACGGCCCATTCAGGACGTTATCCCGAAAGACTACAAGATTCCGCATATTGGTTGGAATCCCTTACAATTTGTGGGAGAACCAAACCCGATCTTCCGGTACATCAAAGAAGGGGACTGTGTATACTTTGTCCACTCATTTTACGCCACCCGCTGCGCATCTTCCGTCATCGCAACCGCCGAGTATGGAGCGCCTTTGACCGCCGCTGTGGCGAAAGACAATGTGTACGGCTGTCAATTCCACCCAGAGAAGAGCGGAACAGTGGGTTTAAATATCCTGAAAGCATTTTGTGAACTGAAATAAAGGAGAACGCAATGTACATCTATCCTGCTATTGACTTATACGAAGGAAAAGCGGTGCGGCTGTTTAAAGGGGACTATGCCCAAATGACCGTATATAGCCATAATCCTTCTGAAACTGCTCTTGATTTCAAAGATCAGGGTGCAAAGCATATTCATCTGGTAGATTTAGAAGGAGCGAAATTAGGCACTACGCCCAACTTAGAAACCGTATGCAAGTTGAAAGAAGTTTCTGGCCTTTTCTGCGAAATCGGCGGCGGTATTCGGACCATGGACGTGATAGACACGTATATGCAAGCCGGTCTTGATCGGGTGATTCTGGGCACGGCAGCCGTAGAACATCCGGAATTTGTGGAAGCGGCATGCGGTAAATACGGCGCCAAAATTGCGGTGGGCGTGGATATAAAGGACGGTTTTGTGGCGGTAAAAGGCTGGACGGAAAAATCTTCCCTGGAAGCCTTTGCTTTTTGCCGAAAATTGCAAAATTACGGCGTGGAAACGTCGATTTGTACGGATATTTCCAAAGACGGTGCCATGCAAGGCACCAACGTGGAACTTTATCAGCGTTTGTCTCAAGAACTTTCCCTGAATATCATTGCCTCCGGCGGTGTGTCTTCTTTAGAGGACGTAAGACGGTTGCGGGCGCTTGATATTCACGGTGCCATTATCGGCAAAGCCTATTATACCGGCGCGGTTTCCATTCGTGAAGCGGTGGAGGTGGCAGGATGATTACAAAGCGGATTATTCCTTGTTTAGACGTTAGGGACGGCAGAGTGGTGAAAGGCGTTAATTTTGAAGGCCTTCACGACGTATCTTCTCCCGTGGAACTGGCAAAATATTACAGTGAGTGCGGTGCGGATGAATTGGTGTTCTACGATATTACTGCATCTTCCGACGGCAGAAAACTTTTTACCGACATTCTCTGCGAAACGGCACGCTCTGTATTCATTCCTTTAACGGTAGGCGGCGGTATCAATACGGTGGAGGATTTCGACCGGGTGCTGAAATGCGGTGCGGATAAGGTTAGTGTCAACTCCGGTGCTATTCGGAATCCGGCTTTGATCGGAGAGGCGGCCAAGCTCTACGGCGACCAATGCGTAGTGCTTTCAGTGGACGTAAAAAGGGTAGACGGTGTCTTCCGTGTCTTTGCCAAAGGCGGACGGGAGAATACGGGCATGGAAGCCATTTCCTGGATTAAACAGTGCGTGAATATGGGTGCAGGAGAAGTAGTAGTGAATTCCATTGATACGGATGGCGTCAAGAAGGGCTTTGATTTAGAAATGCTGGAAGCGGTTTGTAACGTGGTATCCGTTCCTGTAATTGCCTCCGGCGGTGCCGGTTGTATGGAAGATTTTATTACGTTGTTTCACACCTTACCGAAAGTGGATGCAGGGTTGGCTGCGTCAATTTTCCACTTTGGGGAGGTTAAGATTAAAGATTTAAAGAAAGTAATGGCAGATGCAGGGATTCCTGCCCGCCTGTGAGAAAAGGAGAAAATGCAGTATGGAGATTAATTTGGACACGTTAAAGTTTGATGAGAAGGGCTTAATTCCCGCAATCGTGGTGGATGCCATTTCGAAGAAAGTGCTGACTTTGGCTTATATGAACCGGGAAAGCCTTCAAATTTCTATGGAGAAGAAATTAACTTGTTTCTGGAGCCGTTCCAGACAGGAATTGTGGCTGAAAGGGGAAACCAGCGGCAATTATCAACACATCGTTTCCATTACGGCAGACTGCGACGGGGATGCTTTGGTTGTAATGGTAGAACCGGATGGCCCTGCTTGCCACAAAGGGACGCAGTCTTGCTTTGAAAATCCCATTTGGGAAAACGACGAACTTCATGAATTCTCCTTAGAAGGCTTAATGAAAATGTTAGTTGGCAGAAAAGTGGAGAAGAAAGAAGGCTCCTACACCACGTATTTGTTTGAAAAAGGTTTAGACAAAATCTTAAAGAAAGTAGGCGAGGAGTGTACGGAAGTCATCATCGCCGGCAAAGCGGAAGATAAAGCAGAGACCATTTATGAGATTTCCGATTTGATTTATCACTTGATGGTATTGATGATTGAAGCCGGCATTTCTCTGGAAGATATTCACAAGGAACTTGCTTCCCGTCACGTCATCGACCACAAAGTAAAACAGGAGAAGATGACGAAATGATCTTAGCGGATTTCCACACCCACACCAATTACTGCGACGGGAAAAACACTCCGGAGGAAATGGTGCTGGGTGCCATTGAAAGAGGAATGGAAGCCATCGGTTTTACGGAACACAGTTATACGCCTTTTGATTCCCGGTACTGCTTGACGCAAGAGAAGACGAAACAGTATATTGAAGATGTCCGGGGACTGCAACAAAAGTATGCAGACCGTATTAAAATTTACTGCGGCTTGGAATTGGATTCGTATGCGCCTATTCCGGCAGCCGGAACTTTTGACTTCTATATCGGCTCCGTGCATTACGTAAAGTTTGGAGAGGACTACGTGGTCATGGACGAAGGCAACGACAATTTACGCCGCGGTGCCGAACTTCACTGTGGCGGTGATATTTACTGTATTGCGGAAGCCTATTTTGAACGGGTGGTAGAAGCCGTTCGCAGGTGTGATGCCGCTATTGTAGGTCACTTTGACGTGATTTCCAAATTCCAGGAGTTGGATCCCATTTTTGATGAAAATCATCCTCGGTACAAGGCGGCCTGGCGCAAAACACTGGATGCCTTGATTCCTATGAATAAAGTGTTTGAAGTAAACGTAGGGGCGATTTCCAGAGGAAAACGGACCACACCTTATCCGTCTTCGCCTATTTTACAGGAAATTTGGGAACGCGGCGGCAAGCTCCTGCTCACCGGCGATACCCACCAGAAGGAGAACCTTTGCTTTCAATTCGAACATTGGGCAGAGGAGATTGGTAAAATGGGCATTGAACTTAGGGATTATACGGTGATGTTTTGATTTAACGATTTAATGGTGACGGGCGTATCTGCAATAGAGTGCGGATGTGCCCGTTGTTTTTTTAAAAAATTAAATATATTAATCTCGAAATTAAATATATTAATTTATAAATTAAAAATATTGACAAAACTACGAGCGCGTTGTATTATATGTGCATAAGATAAAACGAGTTGCGCAATTAATCGTTTGAAAGGGGCGTCTGCTATGTATAAAAGACCGGATCGATGTTGTACCTGTGGAGGGGAATTATCTATCACAAAATTGAAATGTTCTACATGTCATACAGAAATTTCAGGGGAGTTCTCCGGTTGCCGTTTTTGTGGTTTGTCACAGGAAATGAGTGATTATCTGCTTGTTTTCTTGAAGTGCCGAGGTAACATTAAGGAAATCGAGAAGGAATTAGGTGTTTCTTATCCTACTGTGCGAAATTATACGGATAGTTTGCTCGTGGCATTAGGACTCAGCGAGAAGACAGAAAATCAGCCTTTGAGTAAGGCCAGTGTTCTTCGTATGTTAGAACGGAAAGAAATATCTGTTGCAGAAGCCGCCCACATGATTCGTGACTTGGAGGGATAGGAATGAATGATTTACGCAATGAGATTATGGAATTATTGGCAAACGGCAAGATTACGGCACAAGAAGCAGAAATGATGCTCAATCGTTTACAGGAATCCAAGAAGGAAATGGATTACGCTGCTGAAATTAATCGTATGAAGCAAACATTGGCTTCTTTAAATACAGTAATTGAGACTTTAAAGAAGAATTCTGTAAATACATGTCGTACGGTATATTGCCCGGATGAAGATTCAGCGGATTTAGCAGAAGAGGTGGAAGATTTAAGAGGCGAAATCGATGACTTACGGAGTGAGTTTGAGGAATTACAAGAGGAAGTGGAAACACTTTGTTCCGCATTACAGGAAGAAGGGGTTCATAACTTTTTCTTCAATCATCGAATTAAGGAGCCTACGGTTGAGGAAGAAAATAAAAAGAAATATGGCATTTCTTATTTTTCTTTTGATGAAGTCGAACGGAAGAAATGGTTTATACAACGGGATTTTGACAGAAAGAAAAGAAACGCAGATCGTGATAAACGGAATCAAGACAGAATAAGACGGGAAGGGGATCGAAAAGCAAGAGCCACCAGGCGTATGAGTAGTGCTGTTTTTAATAAAGAAGAAATTAATTCAGATGTTCTTACAGAGGTGAACGGGGATATTTTAGCCAATATTGGAGGAAGTGTTTATGCACCGGTTAAAGGCGATATTCATGCGGAAATTGGCGGAGGTATCTATGGAGATATACAAGGGGATTTGCTTGGAAACGTTGATGGTGATATGATGGGATCTTTATATGGCGATTTCACGGGTTGCATCAACGGAAACTATACAGGCACTATGGATACCGATTTAGATGGATATGTGGGAGGCTCCTTTAATGATTCTTTGTTGGGAGATTTGAACGGTACGGTTAACCAGGGGTTCTACGGCTTTTTGGATGGCGACTTGAATGGAACTATTCGCGGCGATTTGTCTATAACAAATTCACATTTTTGTTGGACTAATGCTCTTTTAGGAGAGATAAACGGTGCTGTATATGGAAACGTTTACGGAAATATCGATGGTGATCTGAATGGTCTGGTGGAAGGTGACCTTCAAGGAACGATTTACGGGAATTTGAATGGTCTTGTTCAAGGCGATATTCGAGGAATCGTAGACGGGAACATTAACGGACAGGTAGCAGGAAACATATATGGCGATGTGTATGGTGATATTTTGGGCGTCGTTAAAGGTAACATAGAAGGCAATGTGGATGGAAACATTCTTGGAGAGGTCTTAGGTAAGATTACAGGGAATGTGAATGGTGAAATCCAAGGTAATGTTGCAGGTGGTGTGGAGGGCATCGTTGCGGCCAATGGGAATCAATAGGTTTTAAAATGTGTCCCGGGTACAAATGGTGTAAAATGACTGTTATGTACCCGGGATTTTTACGTTTTGTGGGTACATAAGCGCTGAAATGAGGTATATGTACCCGTTTTGCTATGTTTTGCTCCTTAAATTTATAATTTTTCGGGTACAAACAACGAGAAAATACCTATTTGTACCCAAACTTGAGCACCGGGATACCGAGTTTCGTAAAATGGGGATTACACTTCAAAATTACACAACCCTCTTTTAAGTTCACTTTAAGTACCCTCCGTACAATACAACCTGTACGGAGGGTTTTATTATGCCTAAAGATATTTATATTTTTAAGCGTTACGAGAAGAAGTATCCTGTTTCGGCAAAGCAGAAAGAGGCGTTGCTGTCTGCGGTCTCTTCCTATATTGTGCCGGACAGCCACGGACATAGTACGATCTCCAGTCTGTATTTAGATACACCGGATTATCTTTTGATTCGAAACTCCATTGAAGCTAAAGCGTACAAAGAAAAACTTCGCATTCGGGCCTACGGCGTGCCGGGCAAAGAGGACAAAGTTTTCTTTGAAATTAAGAAAAAGTTTCAAGGAGTTGTGTATAAACGCCGTGTGTCTATGCCTTTGCAGGAAGCGGAATTGTATTTACAAACAGGGATTAAACCGGTGGAGTCTCAGATTATGCGGGAAATTGACTATGCTATGGACTTCTACGGAAGGCCCAAACCTGCTATGTTGATTTCCTATGAGCGGGAGGCATTTTACGGAAAAGATTGTCCCGGACTGCGCCTTACGTTTGATACCAACGTGCGATATAAAGAGCATGCTTTCTCTTTGCGTCAAAGGAACGACGGTGACTGTATTCTTTCTCCCGGGCAGTTTATCTTAGAAGTGAAAACGGAAGGGGCAATGCCCTTGTGGTTGTCGCATATTTTAAATCAATTTGAAGTTTATCCTGCGTCTTTCTCCAAATACGGAAGGGCGTATAGGGAAATGATTCACAAAGGAGAGTATCAAAATGTCAGCAATTTTTGAATCGGTTCTTGGAACGACTTTTACGTTGAAAACCTACTTGATCTGTTTAGCTTGTGCCCTGGTGTGCGGGATTCTTGCGGCATTGGCTGCGTCTTATAAAAGCCAAACTACCAAAAGTTTCCTGGTGTCCCTGGTGTTGCTTCCGATGATCGTGGAAACGGTAATTGTAATGGTAAACGGCAACGTAGGCACCGGTGTGGCGGTAATGGGTGCTTTCTCCCTGGTGCGATTTCGCTCCGTTCCCGGAAAAGCCAAAGATATCGTTTCTATTTTCCTGGTGATGACCGCGGGCCTTGCCTGCGCCGCAGGATACGTTGCAATCAGTATTTTGTTTACGATGCTTGTATGCGGCGCTATGATGCTTCTGGCGTGTATGCCCCTTGGGGATGAGAAGATACTGGATCTTCGTATTACGGTGCCGGAAACACTGCACTATGCAGACGCATTTGAGGATTTATTTCAAAAATACACAAAAAAATGTCGATTGGTGCGGGTGAAAACCAGCAATATGGGAAGCCTTTATAAACTGCAATATCAAGTGCAGTTAAAAGATACGGGAAATACCCAAGCCTTTTTGGACGATCTTCGCTGTCGAAACGGAAATTTAGAGATTTCTTTAGGCGAAGGAGAGGGGAGTGAAGTGTTGTGAGAAAATGGAGCGGCTTTGTTGCAATTTTGGTAATGAGTTGTATGTTTTTGTCCGGGTGCGGTCACGAAACGTTTTACCGGGATCCGGATAGCCCTGCGGCTTCTCACGTGCCTCCCGCCACCGCCGACACATCCGGTATGGATTTCACCTTCTCAGATAAGGATTTAAGCGGGGAATATAGCGAAACACAATCGACACCGGTAACTTCTCTTACGTCAACAGACACAATTACCAAAGCCGGCACCTACGTTTTTACCGGAGAAATAAAAGATACGATGATCACGGTGGCAGCCGGGGATCAGGATAAAGTCTATTTGGTACTGGATAACGTTACCCTTTCCAATTCCCAAGGACCGGCGATTTATATCCAATCTGCGGACAAAGTGTTTATTACGCTGAAAGACGGCACAGAGAATACCATTTCCGACGGAAACGCCTATACGGTAACTGACGGTGACTCCACCTTAGACGGTGCAATCTTTAGTAAAGCGGATTTAACCGTTAACGGAAAGGGTACCTTGCGCTTAAATGGCAATAATAAGCATGGAATCGTGTCTAAAGACGATTTGGTGGTTACGGTGGGTGTGTTAGACGTTACAGCAAAGAACGTGGCTTTAAACGGCAAAGATTGCGTGAAAATGAGCGGCGCTTCCGGCACAATCATCGCAGGCAGCGACGGCATTCGTTCGGACAACGATACGGATGCTGCCCGTGGGTACGTTTATATTGAAGATTGCAATTTGAAAATTACTGCCGGCAACGATGGCATTCAAGCAGAAACGGTGCTGAAATTAGGGGGAGATAATCAAATAGAAGTGAAAACCGGCGGCGGAAGCAGCGCATCTCTTCGCTATTCTACGGAATCTTACAAAGGTTTCAAAGCCGGCTCCGACGTGCTGATTTCAGGGGGAACCTACAAGATTGATTCACAGGACGATTGTATTCACTCCAACAATACAGTCAGCATTTCCGGCGGTACTTTTACCCTCGCAAGCGGCGATGACGGGATTCACGGAGATACGGATCTGTCCGTGTCCGGCGGCAAGATTTCGATTTCAAAGAGTTATGAAGGCTTGGAGGCCAGCCGTCTGCTGATTTCCGGCGGTACGATTGATTTGATTGCTTCTGATGACGGATTAAATGCAGCCGGAGGAAACGACAGCTCCGGTATGGGCGGCAGGCCCGGTCAAGGCGGTTTCAGTGCCTCGTCCGGCTCCATTATCATTTCCGGCGGTTACACGTTGGTAAACGCTTCCGGTGACGGCATTGACTCGAACGGAACCATTGAAGTGTCCGGCGGCGTTACGCTGGTCAGCGGTCCTACCAATAATGGAAACGGCGCTTTTGACTATGACGGTACCGCTACGGTAACAGGTGGCGTGTTGATTGCCCTTGGCAGTTCCGGTATGGCACAAGGCTTTTCTTCTGCGGAGAATCAAGGGGCTATTTACGTGGCTTTTACCGCCCAAAGTGGCAATACGTCCTTCGCCCTTTGCGATGATGCCGGAAAAGTAGTTGCATCTTTCACACCGGCCAAAGCTTACCAAAGCGTAGCCATTACGGCGCCGGGCATCCAAAGCGGCGAAAGTTACACCATCGTTGTAGGCGGCACGGTATCCGGCTGCGATGAAAACGGGTATGCGCAAAACACCACCATCTCCGGCGGTACTACGCTGGGTTCTCTTACCATGAGTTCCAACCTGTACGGAAGTTCCGGCGGTATGGGCGGTCCTGGCAGTATGGGTGGAGGCCCCGGAGGAAGACCGGGACGACCGGGCTGGTAAAATGGATTTTATTTGTTTACTTCGTCAAGCTTCGCTTGGACGGATTTAATGTGCTTATGCATTTCTAAAAGTTCTTTTCGGGTGGAGACCCCCAGTTTTGTATAGAGATTGTGGCTATGATATTTCAAAGTAGATTCCTTGATATTCATACTTGCCATAATCTCTTTCGTTGTCATTCTGGCGGCGTAGGCATCGTAAAGTTGTTTTTCGGAGGGGGTCAACGTCAGAAGACCCGATGCGAAGCACTCGATTTGTTCGGGGGAGATTGCCTCGTCTTGTACCGGTGTTTCAAACGTTATGCTTGCCCCATCGTTCTGCGCGGTCTCCACTTGTTTGAGCAGCCGGGACATTCTTTGGTATTCGTTCATAACGAGATGCACACCTAAAAGGAATAACTCGCTGATAATGTAGGAAATAGATAGCATTTCAAAATCGAAAGTCACAAACTGTTCAATCAACCATACACCGATGTTTACGAACACTGCACTTGCCAGGATAATGGCATGTGCCGTTACGTCCAAGGTCTTTTTGATCTTGGCACGGATGATCACGGCCACTATCGCGGTAAAATAGCCCAGCAGATAAACGAGATATAACGGATGAAGGGGACCGTACACTTTATCTAACGCAGCAACGCCGTTCACCACCGTAAATGAAACTTCTTTGTAGTAAATCGGTAGAATGCCCGGACTTGCAGCAATCAAGAACATCACAACGGAAACGGCGAACAATAGCTTCGGCAAACGTTTCCTGTACGGCGTGTTCGTTACGTTTAAGAGAATCATTAGCATGGACATGGGCAAGAAAACTGAACCAAGGTAGGAAATGCGGTTTGCCCAAAGCGCTATGTTTAGATTCGAAGAATTAGCTAAGAGCAAATACCCAAGGTTTACAATCAGCACGGATGAAAACAGGGTGATCAACCAAACTTTATTCTTGCGAACGAGCATAATACAACCTACTAAGAGTATCAGCGAAAGCAGGGCAGTAATCCCATAAATAGGCATTTGACTGTCGCTTTTGTCGCCGATTCCGGTACATCCGGTTAAACACAATATTGAAAACAGCAAGAAGGAAATACTTGCAAGAAATTTCTTCATTTTCTTCTCCTAACACCCTATCCTATACTTTTAGTATGGGGACAAATACGTTGTTTGTATTTATAATTATACTATAAATTACAGTATTTTTCAATTACGTTCAGGAAAACAGGGTTTAAAGGAGAATCGTACTATGAACAAAAATGTTCGAACAAGACTGATTGCAATGCTTCTTTGTATCGTTACGTTTATTGGTATGCTGCCGCTTACGGTGTTTGCAGATTATGAAGACGGTATGGAGTGTTGGCATTGCGGACACTACCATTACGACGATTGGTGCTGCGGACAGTGCGGTGCCTGCAGTATAGAGGATGATAATGCGGAATGTTTTGTTGCTACACACTGTAATGAGTGTGGTGCTTGCTTCCAGGAAACCGTTTTCTGTCTGGATTGTATGGCCTGCGAAGATTGCTACGTCAATAACGGCTGGCACTGTCTTGGCTGTGGCGAATGTAGAGTGGATGAACAAGATGACCTTTGTGGTTATTGTTGGTTCTGTGCAGATTGTATGGGCGGTCTTTGCGATGGCTGTGGCTTCTGCGAAGGCTGTTGGGAACTGGAGCTGATGCATTGCGATGAATGCGGCAACTGCTACGGCACTTATGATATTTGTCCCTACGACTATTTACACTGCGAAGAATGTTGCGTCATTTGTGAACAGTGTGACGAATGCCTTTACGAAGACGGGATTGAACTTTGCGAAGACTGCGGTCTTTGCGTATACTGCTGTTTGGACAATGCGAATGCAGAAGGTTGTGAATGCGGTGAATATTGTATCGAAAACCCTGACTGGTACGAACATCTCTGTCCTGATTGCGGCAATGCTTTCTGTGCCATAGATCGGTGCGATACCTGTGAACTTTGCCTGGATTGCTGTGAAGGAAACTCTGAATGTGGTGAAATGCCGCCTTTATGCGTTGAAGACTTGGAGTATGACGAGCATTTCTGCGAAGACTGCGGAGATTGCTTCCATGGGACTAACCTCTGCGAGCGCTGTGAGGAACATGATCGTTTCCTTTGTGAAAGTTGCTGTGAAGCCCGCCTGGAAGCGGAAGGATGTGACTGTTCCGACCGTTGTATCAGCGATAGCGATATTGACGCCCATATTGAAAATGTCCACAAAAATGCCGGCCCTCATACTGCTTCACCTCAAAAAACGTGGGAGATGAATGAAAATTATCACTGGAGAGCTTGTCGATTCTGCGGGGAAACCTCCCACATTACGGGCAAGATGGCACATACTTTTGACAATTACGGTGTTTGCACCGTTTGCCGGTTTGATTCTCAACAAGTGATTTTAATTTTGAAGCAGCCCAAGAGCATTGTAGCAAAGGTATCCGATATTCAAACCGCTGATGAAGACGATCCCCTTCATCCTTTTAACAATAAACGATCTTTTACGGTTGCAGCAAAGGGAACGACGGCGCTTAAATACCAGTGGTACGTAAGTTACGGCGGCGACAATAAGTGGCTTGCAATCAAAGAAGATGCGAGTCCGACGTCCTATACGTATGCTTCCGGTACCAAGACGAATACCCTTACTGTGTCGGTTCCGGTGGACGGATGTGCCTATAATTATGCCTACAAATGTGTGATTACGGACGAAAAAGGCAACCAGGTTACTACGAACACGGCGGATATGAAAATAACCCACGTTTACCGCATTTATCAAAAAGCCAAAGGGGAACTGATTGGCATTATTAACCAACCGAACAGTAAAGACAATATCGGTATGTATGCGTCCGATGGTCATTATATGGTCTGCGTAGGTGAAGAATGTGATGATGCGAAACTGGTGCCGCACTCTTTTGGCAAAGAAACACGCCTTGTGTTTGACAGCAAAACACGCGTGGGTTGGCACGAACGGACTTGTATTCACTGTGGTTACAAGAGCTATCTTGAGAATCATGTTCATTATTTTTACGATTCCCAAACTTACGAGTGCGAAGTTGATTTCACCTACAAAAACGAGAATCAGCACCGACTGATCTGTCTCTTCCCGGGCTGTAAACAAACGCACCTTGAGTCCCACGATTATCTTGGTTGGCAGAATCACGGCACACCATACAGCAATGTGAACGGTGTGGGTGTTGCCTACAAAGAGTGTCAAATTTGCGGCTACAGCTCGGAAAAGAAGCTTCAAACTTACGATGAAACGCAAGATGAAATGGTGAATACGCAGTGGACGAAAGAGAATGATCTTGTTTACGTGGTTCACGGCTATTCCAGCTGTGACGTTGTAGTCAACGGCACCAAAATCGTGATTGGCTTTGCACCTTCGGAATATGCGCGTATGGAAAGCTTTGACGTACAGTACCCAAAGGTAAGGAAATGGGTTGTTACTTATACCTGCGACCGCGGTTCCTCCGGTTCAAAAGTTGAGATGGACGTAACGAAGTATTTTGAATTCTTTAAGGTTGGCGACGAACTGAAGTGGGTTGTTACGATTCCGCTTTTCCCCGGGCGCCAGGGCGGTGGAATCCTGACTTTTACCCCTGAACTTCAAGCGTGTAAACATAGCGGCCCTACCAGAATTAAGAATGCTTCAGAACCGATTTGTACCCAGGACGGTTATACCGGTGATACCGTATGTGCAGACTGTGACGGCGTTATCTCTTACGGCAAAGTGATTGAAAGTGCCGGCAAACACGAAGGCAAACTTACCCTGATTCCGGGCACTTCGAAAACGGGCAGTTGTGAAGAGAAGGGGTACGAGGGAACCTACCGATGTGATCACTGTAATAAGACGGTTCGCGGTAAGACCACCACGAAAGTACACAACGCGAAGACCGTTACCAAGAACGCAGTCAAGGCAACTTGTACCAAGTTTGGATACAGCGGCGACATTTACTGTGAATGCGGTGTTCTTCTGAAAGAAGGGGAAGTTCTTGTGCCCAGACACAGTAATCTTAAACTGATTAACGCAGTCAAGGCATCTTGCCAGAAGAAGGGATACACAGGCGACTGGTACTGCTATGACTGCAATCAAACGGTTAAATACGGCTACAACGTAACCAAGGATACCCATGCATGGAGTAAATGGGGCAAAGTGGACGACGTTTATCACCGTCATACTTGTGTCGTGGCAGGATGCGGCGCTGCAGAAACAAGCAAGCATACGGATGCAAATCGCGATCTTACCTGCGACGGCTGTGGCTATGCGTGGGGAAGTGAATTTGAGTACATAATTCGAAATATTGCATTTAATATTGATATCCCTAAAATTGGATCAAAGCCGGATTACACCAAGTTTAGCAGTATTTATTACTACAGCGACGGTACCGGAACGTACAAGAAAAACGGTGTGCAGTGGTACGACGTTACGGATAGTAAACGCTTTGTTCCCGGCGGTGTGGATCAGGAATTTAAAGAAGGTCACGTTTACAAAGTGACCATTGATTTCCGGACAACTGAGGATTTCGTATTTACAGATCAGAATGATATGATGGCTACAATCAACGGAAAAGAGTCGGTAGTGGAATATGTTGAGTACGAACAATTTGCCGGGATATCTTACACCTTCCCGGTACTGGCACACGAGCATGAATTGGAAAGAGTGAACAAAGTTTCTCCTACGTGTACGGCTTCTGGTAAGAATACGTACTACCATTGTACGTCTTGTAATCAGTATTACGAGGATGCCGCAGCAAAGAAACAGATTTCAGATATTGCCAAGTGGGGCATTGTATCCGCGCTTGGACACAAGCCGGGTGAACTGAAAGGCAATTCTACCCATCATTTTAAGGTTTGTACGCGTTGTTATGCAGAAATTGACGGCAGCAAAGCGGCACACACCGGAGGCACAGCTACTTGTGTGACTAAAGCAAAATGTACGGAATGCGGTTTGTTCTACGGCAATTTTGCTGAACATAACCTGGCAACAGACGCGTGGGTATTCCTTACGCCAACCAGCCACGGTCGTGCTTGTATGACGGAAAACTGTCAGCACGTAGGCGGTATCGCGCCCCATCGTTCCGGCGGACCGGCGACAGTCGATCAAGACGAGGTCTGCCTCGATTGTGGTTACGTCATTACTCGGGCACAGAATCATACGCATACGCAGATGGGTGATGTTCAATATGACGATACCCACCATTGGAAAGTTTGCGGATGCTTTGAAATCTTTGATAAAGAAGAACACAAGGATAGCGACAAGGACGGCAAATGTGACGGCTGCGCCTATACAATGGGAATGGCGGAAAACAATGATCACTGTAGTTTACTGTGGCTGTGGATTTTGCTTGTGGTCATTGTGGTTGCCGGCGGTGGCTTTGCCATCTATTGGTTTGTGATACGGAAGAAAAAGAAAGAAAAGTGAACTTTCTTATTTATTATCGTCTGGGTTAAGTTATAGAAAGGCGATTTAACCCACAGGCAACATGACGCGAATCTCAAAAGAATCAGTGCTCGCCATCTGGGCGCTGATTCTTCCTTTATGTCCGGAAACAATGGCTTTGGCAATAGAAAGTCCAATGCCGTGTCCGCCGGTTTGAGCGTTGCGGGATGCATCAGCTCGGTAGAAGCGATCAAATAATTTATCCACATCTTGAATGGGTGCTGCCACCGTGTTTTTTATGGACAAAGCCGCCATTTTACCGGACGTGCCTAAATGAATACGGATTTCTCCGCCCTTTGGTGTGTATTTAAGGGCGTTGTCCATTAGAATGGTAATTAACTGGCGAATCGCTTTCTCGTCGCCGCAAAGGCTCATGAGAGGCGTAATTTCTGCATCAATGGTTTGATTTTGCGTCTTAGCAGGGGCTAAGAAAGATTGAACTGTCTCTGAAACCACGTCGGACAAGGGGAAGTCAATCATCGTCATTTGTGGCTTGTCTTCTTCCATACGAGATAAATAAATCAAGTCATTTGTAAGGGTGGACAGACGCTTGGTTTGTTTTCGGATATCCTGGAGCCACTCGCTGTCCGGGTGGTCCATTTCCAGAATTTCCGCATCCGCATCAATAATAGTAATAGGCGTCTTTAGTTCGTGTCCTGCGTCCGTAATAAACTGCCTTTGTTTCTCGTACGTCTCCGAGAAGGGACGCACCATTCTTTTGGACAGCAGTAAAATGAGCAGGAATACGGCCGCAAAACCCGCCAGAGAAATGATACAACTTGCAAAAAGAAAATTCCGGAACGTAGCTAAATTTGTCGTGCAATCTAAGAAAATGATTAAAGTATTTCCGTCCGACTTTTCTTTTGCCATATAACGATAATTTCCGGAAAAACCCTGTTTGTCACCGGAGCGGTAGACTTTCAGTGCCATTTTTTGTGCGGTGGTATGGTCGATGGCTGCGATGTTTTCTGTGTTGGTAACGACAATCGTGCCTTCTTTACTAATCACAACGGAGCAGAATCGGGACTGAAAGGGAAGTTCCGGAGACATAGGGCGGGGATGTGGCGCTTCGTTTTTGTTATGCTGGGGATCTCTTCCGGGAAAATGTCCTTCGTTGTTTACCAGTAGCGTCAGCACTTCGTCTGCATCTTGTGTAATTGAACGGTAGTTTACGATATTGATGACGCCTATAATTAAAATCAGTACCGCCATTAAAGAAAACATAGCAATTCCAATGAATTTATGTTGGAGTTTCTTAATCATTCCGTTACCTCCAAAGAGTAGCCGCTACCCCGTTGTACTTTAATTTGAACGTTTGCGTGAAGGGCTTGAAGCTTTTTACGAAGATAAGAGATATACACCCATACCACGTTCACTTCGGAATCGCTGTCAAAGCCCCAAATGTGTTCCATAAAACGCTCTGTGGAAATTAAATGTTTGGGGTGGCGCATCAGCATTTCCATCATCTGAAACTCTTTGTTGGCCAGTTTGTAACTGCCTCCGGGGGCCGACAAATCAAACGTAGCGCAATCCAGCGTTACGTTGCCAACGTGAAGGCAGGCATCCGCTTGTAAAGAAGCGGTTCTCGTCATAGCGCGGATTCTGGCTAATAATTCTTTTGCCGCAAAGGGTTTTGTTAAATAGTCGTTGGCGCCGCTGTCTAAACCCAGTACTTTGTCATCAATTTCCGATTTGGCGGAAAGAATTAAAATCGGCGTCTTAATTCCGTCTTCACGGGCTTTTTTGAGTACGGTGATACCGTCCATTTTCGGCATCATAACGTCTAATATCACGCCGTCGTATTCCGTGGCTTTCATATAAGCCAGTGCATCCTCGCCGTCGAATACCGTATCCACGGAGAAGTTATTTTTCTGTAAAATTGTGGCAACCGCCTTTGAAAGTGACCGTTCATCTTCTGCAAATAATAATCTCATAAG
The DNA here is from genome assembly GCA_017935905.1 of Clostridia bacterium. Lineage (GTDB taxonomy): Bacteria > Bacillota > Clostridia > UBA1212 > UBA1255 > RGIG9099. The sequence goes on from JAGBGO010000083.1 coordinate 17,351, forward strand.
AAACTCCTCCAAATAAAATAAAACACGGGAACTTAAGATGGAATTAAAATTTACGGATATTGTACCATAAATTTAAGTTAAATTATAGTTATGTTCGTATTCTTATATGCGGAAGGAGATTATGCACTATGAAAAAAAGGAAGTTTTCATTTGGTTTATGTTGGGGTATCTTATGCGGCGTACTTCTTATAGCTTATACCATTTTCGTACTGTTGGACACATTTGTGATTCCAAGCGTGTATATTATGGTTCCTCAAGAAACACCAAGAATAACGCCAACTCTCTCTACATGGTCTACATTTTACCCGGAAGAAACGCTTGCTCCGTCGCTTGAAACTGCTGAACCCCAAATATCTCAAACGCCGGTCGTAACGGACAAACCTGATACAAATCCTGTTTCAATTCAGCTTCATGAATATCGCTATTGTGATACAACGGTTTATGTGGCAGATGTGAAACTCAGTAGTCCGGATTACTTAAGAACGGCTTTTGCGATGAACGCATATGGACGCAATATTACCCAAAAGACCTCTGTTATTGCATCAAACCACCAGGCAGTGCTTGCAATAAACGGAGATTTCTATGGGTCTCGTGAACGGGGATACGTGATTCGGGACGGTGTTTTGTACAGAGATACCAGGAATTCAAATAATGAGGATTTAGTGATTTATAAAGATGGATCCTTTGGTATTGTTCGTGAAGATCAAGTGTCTGCGCAGACATTGATTCATCAAAATGCGATGCACGTATTCTCTTTTGGCCCGGCTTTAGTCATAGATGGCAAGATTTCTGTGGATGAGAATGATGAAGTGGGAAAGGCTATGGTAAATAACCCCCGAACAGCGATTGCAATCGTCGATGAATTGCATTATCTTTTTATTGTATCTGACGGTAGGACATCTATCAGTGAAGGCTTGACTTTATATGAATTGGCAGAATTTGTCAAAGGGTTAGGGGCTCAAATTGCCTATAATTTAGACGGCGGTGGTTCGTCTACCATGGTCTATAATGGAAAAGTGATTAACAATCCTACAACCAACGGCAAAACGATTCAGGAAAGGGCGGTGAGCGACATTGTTTACATTGGATGATCGCAAGCATGTTAAGGTAGCGTTTATTTATTTAATTGTATCCGTCTTTTGTATAGCTTTTGGATGGATTTATGAGCAATATAGCCACGGGGTATATTCAGAAGCAATGATTTATGCTTTTATATATCCGCTTTGTGGTGGATGTTTGCCCTTTACAGCACTTTCTCTTTTTGGAAAAGTATCGGTGAATCTTTGGGTAAAATGTTTTTATCATCCCGGAATTGCTACGTTAACAGTAGGCAGTATTGTAGAGGGTGTTTTAGAAATCTATGGTACGACCAATACACTGACACAAGTATATCCTATCGTCGGATGGATTCTGATTGGCGTGGGTGTGGCGCTTTATATTGGACAGTGTGTTTTTACGTATCACCGGCAAAAAAATTCTTGAATACGTCTTCTGATTTTGCTATACTCTCCCTAGCTGATCCGCAGGAGGTTTTGAATATGGCAAAATGGATTTGGAAATTCGGGGATTTCGAACGTTATCACGGCTTGAAATTACATGAAAGAAGAACGGAATTTGGTGATTGGATGCCGGTTGTGTGGAAATTATATCCGTCGGAGCCGATTGTACAGTTTACTAAGCGTGTGACCACGCAAGGGGGTACGTTCCGCCTTCGTACAACAGGAAGAAGCGTGGTTCAAATCTTTGGACTCCCGGACCGTGTGCCCACGTACGGTGAGAACACTGCGGAAATTCCTTTGCCTGCAGGAACTATGGAAGTGCGGATTCGTGTAATCAATTATCAATCGTTTCCCAGTATCTACGTAGATGGCATTATTGAAAGTGACGAGTCTTGGGTGGCCGACGATACCACCATCGAACGAAATCCGGTAGGGTGTTGGGATGTTTTAAACGATATTGAACAAACACCGGAAGAATTTCCTTTTGTCTATGAACCGCTCCAATGGGTATCAAAAGAAATCGTGGATGGTGGCGTCTTGTTTGATTTTGGCAAAGAAACTTTCTGCAAATTGTCGGTTTCCGGACTGACCGGTGCTTGTGCAACGGTCCGTTTTGGCGAATCCAAACCGGAAGCGTTGGATCCGGTCAACTGTATCGTACGCTTTGACCGTCAAAAAACGGAGAACGGTAAATTAGAACTTCCCACCAGTGCTTTTCGCTACGTATGGGTGGATGATCCGGCGGCAGTGGTGCAGGCGGAGTACGAATACTTGCCCCTTTCGTACAAAGGCGCTTTCGAGTGCGGTGAAGAAGTAGTGGACTGGGTTTGGAAAACGGCTGCCTATACATTCCATTTGAATACCCGGGAATTCTTCTTGGACGGCATTAAGCGGGACCGTTGGGTTTGGTCCGGAGATGCGTACCAAAGCCAATTCGTAAACCATTATTTGTTCTTTGATAAAGAAGTCGAGAAGCGTACGCTGATCTTACTGGGCGGCGGACTTCCGTTTAAGCAACACATGAACACCATTATGGATTACACATTCTATTGGGTGATGGGTGTTTACGATTATTACAAAACTTTCGGAGATTTGGATTTTGTTCGACAAATTTATCCCCAGGTACGTGCCGTGATGGAATTTTGTCTGAACCGTCGGGATCCGGACGGCTATATGCGCGGGAAACCGGGCGATTGGATTTTCATTGACTGGGCAGATATGGACAAAACCGGTGCACTTTTGGGCGAGCAAGTTCTTTTTGCAAGAGCTTTGCAGTACTATGCAGACATTTGTAGTTTGGTAGGTGAGGACGGCTCAACGTATGCAGCCGATGCCGCCAATCTGCAGCAACAAATCATCCGTCAATACTATATGCCGGAGCAAGGCGCGTTTATGGACAGCTTTGAAAGTGGTGCAAAGAACATTACCCGTCATAATAACATTTTAGCCTATTTATTCTTGCCTTGCACGCAGGAACAGAAAGAAGCAATTTACAAGAACGTACTTTGTAACGATGCCGTTCCGCCCATTACCACGCCGTACTTTAAGTTCTATGAGAATATGGCATACTGCGAAGCAGGGGATATGAAGTCCTTAGAAAGATGTATGCGGGAGTATTACGGTGCAATGAAAGCTTTGGGTGCCACCAGTTTATACGAACAGTTTGATCCTACGCAAGAAGGCGACGAACATTTGGCGATGTACGGCATGAAATTCGGAAAATCTTTGTGCCACGCTTGGAGTGCAAGCCCCATTTATTTGTTGGGGCGTTACCGCATGGGTGTGGAGAATACGGGTGTTGCCTATGATACGTTCCGGGTAAAACCTATGCTTGGCGATTTGCCGCCTTTTACCGGTACGGTACCTGTACCCGGCGGAGAGGTTCGCGTATCTGTCAGCGAAACGGAAGTGGAAGTGCTGGCGACGATACCCGGCGGTACGCTGGAAGTGGCGGGCGCTACGTATCCGCTGGAAGCAGGGGTATCTAAGAAAGTATCTTACCGCATTTGATGCATTTTCTTATACTGCAGTGGCGTGTAACCGGTGATTTTCTTAAAGGCTTTGGTAAAATAGTTCGGGTTGTCAAATGCCAGTTGCTCGGAAATTTGGGAAACCGACATAGAACTTTCCCGGAGCCAGCGTTTGGCTTGTTGGATTTTGAGTTTGGTAAAATACGCCAGTAGTGAATCTCCGGTTGCATTCTTAAACTCTTTGTACAAGTAAGATTTATTATAATTTAACGCAGTACAAATCTCCGTGACACTTAATCGGTTGCGGAGATTTTGTTTCATATAATCGATGGCTTGATTGGCAATGTGGGCGCCGAATTCCTCTCTGGGGAGGAAAATAATTTGGGTATCCTCCCGGTCACTTTCGGAACTCATTAACTGAATCAGCAGCACTTCCAGATAAT